>JANWWU010000007.1 GCA_025055595.1 Planctomycetota bacterium
TCGGTCGCGGGCGGGGGGCGGCCCGCCGCGCCGCGCGGCTGGGCGTGGTGGGGGGCGGCGCGCTGGCGGGCGGCCGGGGGGGGGGCGCGGCGGCCGCGTCCGTAGCGCCGGCCGTCGGCCGGCGGCTGCGACCACCACGCCGGCTCGCCGGCGGCGGCGGCGCCGAGCAGCACGACGCACAGCCAGCGCATGCTGCGAGCCTGCACGCCGCCGCCGCGCCGCAATCCGCCGCGCAGCGGGCGGCGCTCGCGCCGAGACTCGCCGCCGCCGGCGCTAGGCTGCGCGCATGCTGACGCTGCCGCTGGTCGAGGTCGCCGGCGAGCCGCGCGCGATGGGCCGCGCCCACGGCGAGGCGCTGCGCGCGGCGATCCGCGACTTCGTCGCCGAGCGCGTGCGCGCCGGCGAGCTCTTCGTGCGCCAGCGCCGGCGCGGCGACTTCCTCGCCGCCGCCGCCGCCTGCCTGGAGCAGCTGGCGGCCTGGGACCCCGAGGGCTGGGACGAGCACCAGGGGATCGCCGAGGCCGCCGGCGTCGATCCGGTCGCGCTCTACGCCGCAGCCAATCTCACGGATGTCCGCGATGTCGCCTGCTTCCGCCCCTGCGCGAGCGCCGAACGCGAGGGCTGCACGGCGGTGCTGGTGCCGGCGACGCACAGCGCGACCGGCGCGCCGCTCGCCGGCCAGACCTGGGACCTCAATCCGCCGGATGTCGCGTGGGTGATCGCGCTGCGCCGCCGCCCGAAACGGGGGCCGCCGACGGTCAGCGTCACCTGCGCCGGCTGCCCCAACCTGATCGGCATCAATGCCTGGGGCCTGGCCTTCGGCACGACCAACCTCAAGGTCCACGGCGTGCGCCCCGGCATCCCCTACCTCTCGCTCCTGCACCGCCTCTCGCGCTGCCGCGACCGCGGCGAGGCCGGCGCCGTGCTCGCCGCCGCGCCGCGCGCCGCGGCGCACAGCTACTGGCTCGCCGACCCCGCCGGCGTCGAGGACTGGGAGTGCACGGCGCTGCAGGCGCGCCGGCGCGCGGGCAACGCGCCGCTGGCGCGGACCAATCACTGCCTGGAGCCCGCGCTGGCGGCCGACGAGGACGAGCCGCCGACCGCGAGCTCGCGCGCGCGCCTGGCGCGCGCCGAGCAGGCCCTCTCGCTGGCCGCCGCGCAGCCCCTCGGCATCGGCGACCTGCAGCGGCTGTTCGCCGACCGCAGCGCGGGCGGCGACTCGATCAACCGCTACCCCGAGGACGAGAGCGGCACCGCGACCAACGCCTGCGCGATCGTCGAGCCAGCGCGCGCCCTGCTGCATGCCTGCCGCGGTCCCGCCGACCGCGGACAGTGGCGCGCCCTCAGCGCGGCCTGAGTTGGCGGACGGCGCGGCGCTCCACGATGCCGCCATGGACGATTGGCCAGCGCCGCGCGCGTCCGCGCGCTTCCTCGTCATCTCCGGGCCGAGCGGGGCCGGCAAGAGCACGGTGATCGCCCGCGCCTGCGCGCTCGAGCCGAGCCTGGTGCGCTGCTTGAGCTGCACCACCCGCGCCCCGCGCGGCAGCGAGCGCGACGGCGTCGACTACTGGTTCGTCAGCGACGCCGAGTTCCAGCGCCAGGTCGAAGCCGGCGGCTTCCTCGAGCACGCGGTGGTCTTCGGACGCGCGCGCTACGGCACGCCGCGCGCGCCGGTCGAGCAGGCCCTGGCCAGCGGCCGCAGCGTGATCAAGGATGTCGATGTCCAGGGCGCGGCGCAGATCCGCGCCAGCTTTCCGGCGGCGGTCCTCGTGTTCCTCGCGCCGCCCGATCCGGCGACCCTGCGCGCCCGGCTGCTCGGTCGCGGCACCGACGACGCCGAGGCGGTGGCGCGCCGCCTCGCCGAGGCCGAGCGCGAGCTGGCGCGCTGGCGCGAGTACGACTACCTGATCATCAACCGCGAGGTCGAACAGGCGGCGCGCGATGTCCTCGCCATCCTGCGCGCCGAGGCCCTGCGGATCAGGAGCTGAGCGCGCGCCCCGCTATCCAGCCGAGCCAGCAGGCGAGCAGGCACAGCAGCACCGAGCCGGCGGCGTAGAGCGCGGCCAGGCCGTAGCGCTCCTCCTGCAGCAGCGACAGCGTCTGCTGGCTGAACGCCGAGAAGGTCGTGAAGCCGCCGAGCAGCCCGGTGATCAGCAGCAGGCGCAGCTCCTCGCGCGGCACGAGGACGACGAGGAAGCCGATCAGCGCGGCGCCGAGGACATTGATCGCCAGGGTGCCCCAGGGGAAGGCGTGGTCGTGCTGCGTGTCGATCCACGTCGACAGCGACCAGCGCGCGACGCCGCCGAGCGCCGAGCCGATCGCGACCAACAGCGCCGGGTGCAGCATGCGAATTGCGCATTTTGCACGCCGCGCGTACCCTGCAAGGGCGCGCCGCTCACCACACCACGCGGCCGCGCAGCACGGCGAAGGGCGCGGCCTCCCAGCGCAGGCCGTCGCGGCGCGCGTCGTCGGCGTCGTCGTCCTCGCCGAGCCGGCGCGCGGTGGCGGCGCCGAGCAGCAGCTCGGCGAGGATCGGCGGGGCGACGGTCCAGCGCAGGCCGCCGCTCCACTCCCACTGCGACAGCTGCAGGCGCGCCTCGTCCTCGGGCCGCCCGTCGCGCCGGCCCTGCCAGCGCGCCCAGCGCCCGTCGGCGACCAGGAACCAGGGACCGCTGAGGCGGCGCGCGACGCTGGCGCTCGGCGTCGGACCGAGGACGGCGGCGATCCGCCACTGCTCGTCGCGCCAGGCGACCATCGTGAACGGCACGCCGAGGACCAGCGACCAGGACCCGCGCTGGCCCTGCCAAGCGAGCAGCGGCAGCAGCGGGATGTCGCGCCACAGCGCGCGCTCGGAGTCGTAGTGCAGGGCGAGCAGCAGGCCATCGCGCCCTTCCTCGCCGAGGCCGAGGCGGGCGAAGGCGGTCGCGCTGCCGCCCCAGCCGTCGTCGGCGAACAGCGGCGGCTGGCCGAGGACGCTCGCCGCCGCCGCCAGGCCATAGACATCGCCGCCAGACGCCAGCCGCTTCCAGGTCGCGCCGGCGGCGGCCTCGTGGTAGACGCCGCTGGGATCGACGCCGCTCGGCAGGCGCGCGTCGCCGCGCAGCGCGGTGCGCGCGGCGCGCGCGTGCAGCCACAGTTCGTCGCGCTCACCGCGCGCTGCCAGCCAACCGAGGCCGAGCGCCTCGCGGTCGAGCGCCAGCGATCCCGGACGCTCGCGGTCGTCGGCCTCGGCGATGACGCGCAGCTCGGCGCTGGCGCGCCAGGCGATCGCCGGCGGGGTCGGCCGCGGATCGAAGAGCTGCCATGCCTCGTCCAAGCCCGGGAGGCAGCTCATCGCCAGGAGCGCCGCCAGCGCCGCTCGCATGCTGGCGGCAGCTTGCGCCGAACGACCCGGCCGGCAATGCCTGAAGGCGCCTCCTTGACCGGCGCCTCGCCGCTTCCCAGCATGCCGCGCGTGGCGTGGTGGCGCACGCTCGCGGTCGGCCTCGCCGCCGCGCTGCTGGCTGGCAGCGAGCTCGAGGCGATCACGCCCTGGCACTGGCAGCGCCTGCCGGTCGGCGACTGGGCGGTCGCCGAGGGCGGGGCGGTGTGCGCGCGCTGCGATGGGCCGTCGGCGACCTACCACAACCCGGCCGGCCTCACCCGCCTGTCGCAGCCGACGATCAGCGGCAGCGCCCAGGTCATCGAATACACGCGGATCGCGACCCGCGCCGAGGGCGGCGTCGCGATCGCCGATGAGCTGCAGCTCAAGCCCAACAGCATCGGCTTCGCCAGCGGGGGGCGGGAGCTCGCGTGGTCGCTGCTGCTCGCCAGCCCCCTCGCCTGGAACGCCGCGATGGAGATGCGGACGCAGAGCGGCGCGGGGCGGCGCCGCGACGACGCGCGCAGCTCGCTCGAGTTCATGGTCGGCGGCCTGGGGCTGGGCCTGGCCGGATCGAGCTTCGGCCGCCTCGGGCTGTCGCTCGAGGTCTGGCTCGTCTCCTACCGCCACGACGCCGGCAGCTCGCTGCAGGAAGCCGACCGCGCGCTGAGCGCCAGCCTCAGCGAGTGGGGCCGGCAGGGGGCGCTGCGCGCCGCCCTCGGCTGGCAGCAGACGCGCGGCGACTGGCAGTGGGGCGTCCTGCTGCGCAGCCCGGGCTGGGCCGTGCTCAACGACGGCGCCGTGCGCAGCACGCATCTCGCCGTCGACCGCAGCGGAGCGACGCTGAGCGCGATCGACACGGCCTGCGAGTTCGCGGTGCCGCTGCCGGCGCAGGCCGTCCTCGGCCTCGCCTGGCTGCCCTCGGCCCTGCCCGGCTTCGAGCTCGAGGCCGACCTCGCGCTGCACGCCGGCAGCGCCGAGCGACAGGTGTTCCCGGCGCTCGCCGGCAGCACGCAGCGCGTCGGCGCGAGCGCGGCGCCGTTCTTCGTGCCGGCGCGCACCCTCGACCTGCGCGCGATCGCCAGCCCGCGCGGCGGCCTGCGCTATCGGCTGCCCGACGACGCGCTCGACTGGCCGCTGACCCTGCATGCCGGCGGCTGGATCGAGCCGACGCCGGTCGATCGCTCCACGGTCTTCACCGCCCTCGACCTGCTCGGCGGCAGCCTCGGCGCCAGCACCGAGCGCGGGCCGCTGCGCTTCACGCTCTGCGTCAGCTACCTGACGAACGGCACGCTGCGCGACGCGATCGGCTACCTGCGCACACCGCAGGCCGGCTTCGCGCCGAGCCTCGCCGATCCCGCGGCCGAGGTCGCCGTCCGCTCCTTCCTGCTCACCCTCGCCAGCGTCTATCGTTTCTGAGATCGCCGCGCGCGTCGCGGCCGCGCTGGATCGACCACCGCGACGCCCGCACCGGCGAGCACGCAGCCGGCGCTCGCCGGCTGGCACGATGGCTGCCGGCGGCGCCGGCAGGCCCCGCTGACCGCATCGAGGTGGGGGCAGCCATAGTGCATGTCGCGCATCTTGCGGCGCCGCGCACGCGCGGAAGCGGCCTCAAGGCCGCACCCGCTCGACGAGCTCGAGGCCGTGGCCAGCGAGCGCGATCAGCGGGCGATCGCTGTTGGTCAGCAGGCGCAGGCGACGGACGCCGAGGTGGTAGAGGATCTGGGCACCGATGCCGTAGTCGCGGCTGTCCATCACCGCCGAGCAGCTCGGCTCGCGGCGATGGTCGGTGCCGCCAAGCCGCACCAGGCGCTCGGGCAGGTCGGCGCCCGCGCTGTCGCGCATGTAGAGCAGGACCCCGTTGCCGGCCTCGGCGATGCGCTGCAGGGCGGCGCGCGGCGACAGCGGCCAGCCGCAGCCGAAGACATCGTCGAACACCTGCTCCTTGGCGACGCGGACCAGCACCGGCTCGGCGCATTCGCGGCCGGGGCCGAGGCGGTCGCCGATGACCAACGCGAGGTGGTGCTCGCCGCCGACGGTCTCGCGGTAGCAGTAGGCGCGCGCCGGGCCGACCGCGGTCTCGACCCGCGCCTCCGCGGCCAGCGCGATCAGCGTCTCGCGCCGCTCGCGCCAGGCGATCAGGTCGGCGATCGAAGCGAGGAGAAAGCCGTGCTCGGCGCAGTAGCGCTCGAGGTCGGGCAGCCGCGCCATCTCGCCGTCGGGCTTCATGATCTCGCAGATCACCGCCGCCGGCTTGCAGCCGGCGAGGCGCGCGAGGTCGACCGCGGCCTCGGTGTGGCCGGCGCGCACCAGCACCCCGCCGTCGCGCGCGCGCAGCGGGAACACATGGCCGGGGGTGACGATGTCCTGCGGCTTGGCGTCGTCGGCGATCGCCACCTGGATGGTGCGCGCGCGGTCGGCGGCGCTGATGCCGGTCGTCACCCCCTCGCGGGCCTCGATCGACAGCGTGAAGGCGGTGCCGAAACGGCTGCGGTTGTCCTTGGTCATCATCGGCAGGCCGAGGCGATCGAGCAGCGCCCCGTCCATCGCCAGGCAGATCAGGCCGCAGGCCTTGGTCGCCATGAAGGCGATGCTCGCCGGCGTGCAGTGCTCGGCGGCGATCACCAGATCGCCCTCGTTCTCGCGGCCCTCGTCGTCGACGAGGACGATCATCCGGCCCTGGCGCACGGCCTCGATCACCGCCGGGATCGGGGCGAAGGGCATCAGAAGCGCTCCGCGCGGGCGATCGCCGCGAGCGTGGCGCGGGCCTTGCGCAGGGTCTCCTCGTACTCGCCCTCGGGCGTCGAGTCGGCGACGACGCCGGCCCCGGCCTGGACATGCGCCCAGCCCGGGGTGAGGATCGCCATCCGCAGCGCGATGCAGGTGTCGAGATTGCCGCGGAAATCGAGGTAGCCGACGGCGCCGGCGTAGGGCCCGCGCTTCACCGGCTCGAGCTCGTCGATGATCTGCATCGACATCACCTTGGGCGCGCCGCTGACCGTGCCCGCGGGGTGGCAGGCGCGCAGGGCGTCGAGCGCGTCGAGCTCGGGGCGCAGCTCGCCCTCGACATGGCTGACGATGTGCTGGACGTGGCTGTAGCGCTCGATCACCATCCGCTCGGTCAACCGCACGCTGCCGCCGCGGCACACCCGTCCGACGTCGTTGCGCCCGAGGTCGATCAGCATCGTGTGCTCGGCGATCTCCTTGGGATCGGCGAGCAGCGCGCGGGCCAGGACCTCGTCCTCCTCGGCGCTGGCGCCGCGCCGGGTGGTGCCGGCGATCGGCCGCACCGCCACCCGTCCGCGCTCGACGCGGACCAGCAGCTCCGGGCTGGCGCCGACCAGCGCCGAGTCGCCGAGGCGCAGGTAGAAGAGATACGGCGAGGGATTCAGGCTGCGCAGGCTGCGGTAGACCTGGAAGGGCGCGGCGCGGCAGGGCGCGCGCAGGCGCTGCGAGAGCACGACCTGGAAGCTGTCGCCGGCGCGGATGCGCTCGTGGATCGCGCGCACGCTGTCGAGGAAGCGCGCGCGCGGCGTGCATGCTTCCCACTGCGGCTCGGCGACCGGCGCGGGCTGCACCAGGCGCACCGGCAGCGGCGCGCGCAGGCGCTGCTCGAGGTGGTCGAGCTCGTGGGCGGCGCGCTCCCAGGCCGCGTCGAGGTCCTGCGCGCCGAGGTCGAGGTGCGCGATCAGCAGCAGCTGGTTGAAGCTGTGATCGAAGACCAGGACGGTGTCGCAGTGCAGCAGGTGGACATCGGGCAGGCCGAGCGGATCGGGCGGGCAGCGCGGCAGCGGCTCGACCGCGCGCACCGTGTCGTAGGACCAGTAGCCGACGAGGCCGCCGCTGAAGCGCGGCAGGCCGGGGACGGCGGCAGCGCGCCAGCGGCGCTGGTAGGCGCGCACCGCGGCGAAGGGATCGCCGGCGATGCGCTCGCTGCGGCCGTCGGCGCCGATGACGGTGAGGCTGGCGAGGTCGCCGACCAGGCGCGCGCGCGGCCGCACGCCGAGCATGCTGTAGCGCGCGACGCGCTCGCCGCCGACCACGCTCTCGAAGAGGAAGGCGTAGGGCTCGTCGGCGAGGCGGGCGAGCGCCGCGACCGGCGTCAGCTCATCGGCGACCAGGCAGCGGTACACCGGGATCAGCGTGTAGCCCTCGCGGGCGAGCGCGGCGACGGCGGCGCGATCGGGGTGCATCGCGCACAGGGTCAGCGGCCAGCGCGCGGCGCAAGACGCGCGGTTAGCGCGCGCGCTCCGGCTCGCGCAGCGCCAGGCCGCAGGCCGCCGCCAGGCGGTGGCAGACGACGCCGACGCGCTCGACCGGTCCCTTGGCCGGGAAGCGCTCGTAGAAGCCGTCGCGGCGCAGCTCGGGCAGCAGCGCGGCCGCGGGACGCAGCCGGGCCGCCCACTGCTCGGCGCGCTCCGCCCGCGCCTGCGGCTCGCTGGCGACCAGCGGCAGGGTCAGGCGCAACACGGCCTGCAGGACGGTCGGCGAGGTGACGGCGCTGCGCGGATCGCCCCAGCTCTCGCCGCAGACCGTGCGCCAGGCGCACAGCACATCGCGCACGGCGGCGTAGGTGTGGGCGACGCGCGCGCTCTCGCGCGCCTCGGCGCAGAGGCCCTTGACGAGCAGGCGCAGGACCTCGTTGAACACCTCGGCCTGCAGGATCCACTTGTCCTTGGCGCTGCGGCCGCCGAGGCGGTTGATGCGGCCCTGCAGCGGGCTGTCGCTCTCGGCGTAGAGCAGGCGGCTGACCTGGCTGGCGACGCGCCGCAGCGGATCGCCGGACTCGACGACCCGCTCGTAGAGCTCGACGAGCAGGCTGCGGTTGATGCGCGTCGGCGTGCTGTTGATCGTGACGAACATCTCGACCGCGAAGTCCTGGTTCTGGCCATCGAAGACGCAGCACGGCACCTGGACGCGCTGCTGCGGGAACTCCTGCAGGTGGAAGTGCAGGGCGGCGAGGCGGTGCTGGCCGTCGATGATCAGGAAGGGCTCGTCGGGCCAGGGGAGGTCGCCGAGGTCCTCGCCGTGCACCGGGCGGAACTCGAGGGTCTGCGGGGTGTAGAGCTGGATCACCCCGGGGATCATCGGCTGCTGCTCGACCTGGCGGTAGAAGTCGCGCAGCTGTTTGATCTTGCGGGTCGCCAGCGGGCGCTGGAAGGCGCTGTCGGAGCGCTGGACGGCGGCCATGAAGGAGCTCATCGCATCGTCGCCGCCGCGCGCTGCCGCGCCGACGCTGGCCCCGCTCTCCTCGTCGTGGAAGCGGCAGGTGAAGCGGACGCGCCGCAGCAGGTCATCGCCGAGCACCGAGAGCAGATAGAAGGCGGCGTGTTTCTGGCGAACGCGCTGCGCGAGCATGCGAGCCTCCGCGTTCCGGATAATCTCGCCGCGGCGCCGCGCGCGCAAGCGCTACCAGCGCTGGCCGCCGCGCGCGCTGTCGAGCGCGCCGTCGAAGCCGACGAGACGGACGATCAGGAACTGGCGCCACACCCGCTCACCGCGCTGCACGCGCAGCAGCCGCGGGTGGCCGTGGCCGGCGAAGTCGGCGAGCAGCCCCGCGGGCAGCCGGGTGCGCCAGTCGCCGTCGAGCTCGTCGGTGCGGGCGAGCTCGAGGACGAAGACCGCCTCGCTGCCTGGAGGCAGCGTCTGATCGCGCTGCCAGAGGTCGTACTGATGCCAGCGGCGGCCGAAGTTCGCGCAGTAGGGGCGCGAGCGGTGACGCAGGTGCCAGGCGAGCTCGGCGGCGATCTCGTAGCTGCCGGTCAGCAGCTCGGCGGGAGCGCTCGCCAGCTCGCGCTCGACCTCGGCGGCGAGCTCGTCCCAGCCGGCGAGCTTGCGCTCCGGCACGCTCGGCGGCAGCTCGGGCCAGCGCGCGCGCAGCGCCGGCAGGGCGCTGATCGCGGCAGCGGCGCAGAAGGCGAGGGCGAGGCCGCCGACGAGCACGGCGCGCGCCCAGACCCGCGGCTGCGCGCGGAACCACGCCGCGACGAGCAGCGCCGCGGGGGCCCAGGTCAGGGCCGCCCAGTTCGGCTGCACCTTGGCCTGCAGGCTGAGCAGGGCGAGGGCGGCGAGCGGGGCCAGGGCGGCGCTGGCCAGCAGCCAGCGCGCGGGCTGTTCGGCGCGCGTGCGCCAGGCCCAGGCGACCGCCCAGGGCAGGAGGACGGAGACCGGGAGGCCGACGGCGAGCTGGCCGCCGACGAACTCGAAGGGCTGCCACCAGCCCGGCGAACCGCTGGCCTGGCCGGCGAGGTGGCGCAGCCCCGCCCAGTCCTGGGCTGCGTTCCACAGCACGAGCGGCAGGACGCCGAGGAGGCTGCCGAGCGCCAGCGCCGCCCACCACCCCCGCCGCGCGCGCAGCGGCGGCGCGAGCAGGGCGAGCGCCAGCGCCGGCCATGCATAGAGCATCGCGTACTTGGCGCTGATGCCGAGCGCGACGAGCGCGGCGAAGGCCGGCAGCTGCCAGGGCCGCGGGTCCTGCAGCCAGCGGACGGCGAGCGCCAGGGCCCAGGCCCAGCAGACGAGCAGCGGGACATCGGTGGTGATCAGGCCGGCGCTCAGCGCGTGGATCGGCAGCAGGGCGGCGAGGGCCGCGCTCGGCGCCGGCGGCAGCGCCAGGGTCCGCGCCAGCGCCCAGGCCCCGGCCAGCGCCAGCGCCGCCAGCAGCAGGCCGAGCGCGCGCAGCGCGAACAGCCCATCGCCGAAGAGCGCCGTCCAGCCGGCGATCAGCCAGGCGATGCCGCCGGGCTTGGAGTAGTAGGCCCAATCGAGGCTGCGCGACCAGTCCCAGTACTGCGCCTCGTCGGGAGCCAGCGGCAGGCCGCCGCCGGCGACCAGAGCGAGGCGCAGGGCAGCGAGCGCGCCGAGCGCGAGGATCGCCAGGCGCGCGGCGTCGAGCGCAGCAGCGCGCGCCCAGCGCGCGATCAGGCCGGCGGCGCCGACGCCGAGCGCGGCGCCGAGCCAGGGATCGTCGCCGGCCAGGGCGACGAGGGCCGCAAGCGCGGCGCCGAGCAGGCCGCTGCCGGCGGCGATGCGCCAGCGCTGGGTCGCGCGCCCGAAGGCCGCGCCGGCGAGGACGCCGCAGAGCAGGGCCCAGAGAATGGCCATGGGCGCAGCCTGCGCTGCGGCGCGACGACGGAACGAGCTGGCTTGCCGCCGGCAGCCTCACCGCACAACCGCAGCATGGCGGTCAACCACTTCTTCGGCCTGCGGCCCGATGCCGAGACCGTCGGGCGCCTGCAGGCGATCAGCGAGCGCCTGCAGCGCTGGGAGCTGCCGGCGCGCTGGACGCACCCCGCCGACTACCACCTGACGCTGGTCTTCCTCGGGGCCCTGGAGGCCGACGAGGCCCGCTCCCTGCCGGCGGCGGTGGCCGAGGTGGCGGAGAGCGCGCACGCGCCGCGCGACCTCCAGCTCTGCGGCCTCGGCGCCGCCGGCCGCGCGCGCGGGCCGGTGCCGCGCGCGGTGTACGCGGCCGTCGCCGATCCCCACCAGGCCTGCGACGGCCTGCGACAGGACCTCTGCGCAGCGCTCGGCGTCGCGCCGGAGCCGCGCTTTCGCCCGCACATCACGCTGTGCCGACCGAGCCTCGAGCCCGCGCGCCTGCCGCTGTTTCGCGACTGGCCGCACCTGCTCGAAGCCCACGGCATCGCGTCGTGGGGTCAGTGCCGCTTCGAAGCGCTCGTCCTGTGGGCCAGCGACGGCACGGGGGCGGCCCGCTACCGGGCGCTGGCCCAGTGGTCGCTGCTCTGATCAGGCCTTGACCTCGGCCGCAGCGCTGCCGTTGCCGGCGCTCGCCGCCGGCGCGCCGCTCTCCAGGCCGTCGATCTCGCCGGGCGCGAGGATGCCCTTCTCGACGAGCAGGCTGATCAGGCGCTCGAGCTTGCGGCGGGTCCGCTCGTCGCCGCTGGCGCTGGCTGCGGCGCGCGGCGGCAGGGCCTCGCGCGGGCGGAACTCGCGGCGCGGCGCGCGTTCCTCGCCGTGGCCGTGCCGATGCTCGCCCTCGGCGCGCGGCTTGCGCGGCTCGGTCAGCATCACCGACACCGCTTTCATCCCCTTCTCGCCAACTTCCATCTCGAACTGGACGCGCTCGCCGGCCTCGAGGTAACGGAAGCCGTCCATGATGATGTTGTTCTGGTGGACGAACACATCCTCGCCGTGATCGTCGGGCTGGATGAAACCATAGCCGCGACGCTTGTCGAAACGGATCACGGTCCCGGTAGGCATGCTGCCTCCTTCACGATTGCACGTGCACGCACGGTGCTTCTTGTGGGGTGGTGACGACGCCGCGGCCCGGCAGGCGACGAGCAAGACCGGACGCCAGGAGAATGCTGCTCGAACGACGATGTCCAACGCTTGCGAAGACCGCCATCAGACCATCGACCACTGCCTGCGTAGCACAGCATTATGCCGTCGGCCGCGCGCCGTCAAGCGACCGTCTCGGGAGTGCGCGGCGCCTGTCCGCGCAGCACGCTGTTGCCGCAGAACAGCACGCGCTGGTCGACCGGCGGCGGGTCCAGCCAGTCGCGCTCGTCGAGCCGATAGGCGGCGACCGCGTTGGCATAGCAGACGCGCTCGACCTGGGCGCGCGGGATGCCGCGAGCGAGCATCAGCCGTGCGGTCTTCGGCACCGCCAACGGGTCGCTGACGCCCCAGTCGGCGCTGCTGTCGGCGATGATCCGCTCGTCGCCATAGCGGCGGACGATCTCGACCATCCGCTCGGAGCCCATCTTGGTCCGCGGATAGAGCGTGAAGGCCGCCCAGTAGCCGCCGTCGAGCACCGCCTGCACCGTCTCCTCGGTGTTGTGGTCGATGATCACCTGCGACGGCGGCAGACCGTGCTCGCGGCAGATGTCCATCGAGCGGATGGTGCCGCGCAGTTTGTCGCGATGCGGGGTGTGGATCATCACCGGCAGCCCCGCCTCCTTGGCGAGCTCGAGCTGGGCGCGGAAGGCGCGCTCCTCGGCCGGCGTCTGCTCGTCGAAGCCGATCTCGCCGACCGCGACGACGCCGTCCTTGGCGATCCACAGCGGCAGGATGGCGAGGACTTCGGCGGCCAGCGCCTCGTCGTTGGCTTCCTTGCTGTTGAGGCCGATCGCGCAGTAGTGACGGACGCCGAACTGGCCGGCGCGGAAGCGCTCCCAACCGGTGAGGCTGGCGAAGTAGTCGATGAAGGTGCCGACCGCGGTCCGCGGCTGGCCGAGCCAGAACGCCGGTTCGATCACCGCGCAGATGCCGGCGGCGCGCATCGCCTCGTAGTCGTCGGTGGTGCGCGCCGACATGTGGATGTGCGGATCGAGGAAGCGGAGGTCCGAGGCTTGTTCCATGCTCACTCCATCGCCGCGCCGCAGGCTTGGGCGAGCTGCTCGACGGCTGGATCGACGCTGCGGCCGGCGAGGCGCCGCTCCCGGACATAGTGCGCGAGCATGCGTCCGAGCTCGGGATGCCGGCGCTGCGCGAGGCCGACGATGCGCGCCGTCGGCAGGCCGAGAAAGACGCACTTCAGGACCATCTGCTGGAAGGCGGGATCGGGCAGCTGCTCCGCGGGATAGGGGTTGTCGAGCGCCACCGCGGCGACGACGGCCTCGGCGGCGCTGCGGATGCCAGCGCCGGCGCGCGCGACCAGGCGCTCGGGATGTGGCAGCAGCGGCAGCGCCTGGTACAGCGCGACCTGCTCCTCGAGCGTCGCGTTGCCGAAGCAGCGCTCGATCACCGCCTGCCAGCGCTCGGCCGGCGCCGCGGGAAACGACAGGACAAGCAGGGCGCGCGCCGCCTGGTCGACGCTCCAGCGCGTCGGATCCCAGCCCGGGCGCGCGCGCGCGGCGAGCGCGGGATCGACCGCGAGCGGGGCGCGGCCGAGCCGGCGCCCGGCCTGACCGAGGGCGAGGTAGAGGGCCCGCTCATCGCCATCGGCGATGCGCGCGCAGCGCTCGGCAAGCCAGGGCTGCTCGCCGAGCCAGCGCTGGAGGACTGTCGCGGGCGTCACGGCGCCGGATCCTCGTCCGTATGTTCGAGATACCAGCGCTGGCGCGCCGATGCAACACGCGATTCCTTCCGCACCATCAAGCACATGATGCCCGACATGGCGCTGCAGCAGATCATCGCCCCCCAGGTGCGAAATGGCGAGCTGCACATCGTCGTCAGCAAGGATTTCGATGCTGGCGCGGCCCACCGCGAGTGGGCGCCGCAGCTGCTGGCCGACTTCCCCGGACCATACACGGCGATCATCGTCGACTGCTCGCGCTGCGGGCTGCTCAGCTCGACCTTCTTCGCCGGGCTGATGCAGTTGTATCATGAATACAGCGCGCGCGGCGCGCGGCGCTTCGTTCTCCATCACCCGGACCCGCGCGTCGTCCGCAACCTTTCCATTCTGCGCCTGCACAACCTCTTCGAGGTAGTCCCGCGCCCGTGAGCCTGCGCCTGGCGGGCGGCGCGCGCACGTGCACGATCGAACCGCCGGTGCTGCTGGCGCCGATGGCGGGGATCACCGCCGCGCCGTTCCGGCGCCTGGTCGCCGCGCTCGGCGGCCTCGGCGCCGCGGTCACCGAATACCAGCGGATCACGGTCGCGCCGCTGCCCGCGCGCGTTCTGCGGCGCGCGCTCGGCGAGCCGCTGGCGATCCCCGTCGCGGTGCAGTTCATGCTCGCCGACGACCAGCATCTGCCGGCGAGCGCCGCCAACGCCGAGCGCGCCGGCGCGGCCTGGATCGACCTCAACTTCGGCTGTCCGGCGCCGATCGTCTTCAAGAAATGCGCCGGTTCGGCGCTGCTCGCGCACCCCGAGCGGATGGCGCGCTTCGTCCAGCGCGCGGTGCACGCGACGGCCCTGCCGGTGACCGCCAAGCTGCGCGCCGGGATCGACTCGCCGGCGCACCTGGAAGAGCTGGTGTGCGCCGTCGCCGAGGCCGGGGCCGCCGCGGTCACCGTCCACGCCCGGCTGCGCCGCGACAGCTACGAGACGCCCGCGACCTGGGAGTGGCTCGAGCGCGCGGTGCGCGCGCTGCGCGCCTGCGCCCGCCCGGTGCCGGTGATCGGCAATGGCGGGGTCGAGTGCGCCGCTGATATTGCCCGCCTGCGCACGCTGACCGGGGTCGCGGCGGTGATGGTCGGGCGCGCGGCGATCGCCGATCCCTTCATTTTCCGCGTCGCCGCCGGCGGCGCGCCGCCGACGGTCGCCGAAGCCGCACGCTGGGCCCTCGCCTACCTCGCAGCGGCACCGGCGCCGCCCTTGGCCAAGCAGCTCGTTCGCTACTGGCGCGCTGCCGGCATGCTCGCCGAGCCCGAGGAGCGGCGGCGCCTGCTGCGCGCGACCCCCGCCGAGATCCGCGCCTGGTTCGCCGAGCGCGCCGCTGCAGCGCCCCGGGCGGAGCCCAGGGCGCTCACGGTCGGCGCGTGAGCGGCGCTCACTTCTTGGCCTTGGCCTCGATCACCGCCTGCGCCGCGGCCAGGCGCGCGATCGGCACGCGGTAGGGGCTGCAGCTGACATAGTCCATGCCGGCACGGACGCAGAACTTGACGCTCTTGGCGTCGCCGCCGTGCTCGCCGCAGATGCCGACCTTGAGCGTCGGGCGCGTCGCCCGGCCCTTGTCGATCGCCATCTTGACCAGCATCCCGACGCCGCTCTGGTCGAGGCTCTGGAAGGGATCGTCGGCGAAGATCGCCTTGCCACCGTCCTTCTCGCTCTTGACGTAGTCGGGCAGGAAGCGGCCGGCGTCGTCGCGCGACAGGCCCATCGTCATCTGCGTCAGGTCGTTGGTGCCGCAGCTGAAGAACTCGGCCTCCTCGGCGATCTGGTCGGCGAGCAGGGCGGCGCGCGGCACCTCGATCATCGTGCCGACCATGTAGGGGATCCACTCCTTCATCCCGGCCTTGGCGAGCAGGCCGTCGGCGACCTCGACCACCCGCTTCTTGAGGATCGCGAACTCCTTCTTGTCGATCGTCAGCGGGATCATGATCTCGGGATAGACCTTGATCCACTTCTTGGTGACGTTGATCGCCGCCTCGATGATCGCCGTCACCTGCATGTCGAGGATCTCGGGGTAGGTGATGCACAGGCGGCAGCCGCGGTGGCCGAGCATCGGGTTGGCCTCGTGCAGCTGCTCGCAGCGCTGCTTGATCTTGTCGACCGGCATGCCGGTGATCTTCGACAGCTTCTGGAAGCCGGCCTCGTCCTTCGGCGTGAACTCATGGAGCGGCGGGTCGATCAGGCGGATCGTCACCGGCTTGCCGGCCATCGCCTCGAAGATGCCCTCGAAGTCCGCGCGCTGGAAGGGCAGCAGCTTGGCGAGGGCCTTCTGCCGGGCCTCGAGGGTGTCGGCGACGATCATCTCCTGGATCGCCAGGCGGCGCTCCTCGGTGTCGAAGAACATGTGCTCGGTGCGGCACAGGCCGATGCCCTCGGCGCCGAGCTCGACCGCCTTCTTGGCGTCGTAGGGCGTGTCGGCGTTGGTGCGGACCTTGATCGTGCGGATCTCGTCGCACCACCCGAGCAGGGTACGGAACTCCTCGGTCTGCTCGGGCTTCTTCAGCGGCAGCGCGGTGCGGTAGAATTCCCCGGTCGTGCCGTTGAGCGTGATCTCGTCGCCCTGCTTGACGACGATGCTGCCGACCGTCATCTGCTTCTTGTCGTAGTCGATGTTCAGGACCTCGGCGCCGACGACGCAGCACTTGCCCCAGCCGCGCGCGACGACCGCGGCGTGGCTGGTCTTGCCGCCGGTGGCGGTCAGGATGCCCTGGGCGGCGTGCATGCCGCCGACATCCTCCGGGCTGGTCTCCTTGCGCACGAGGATCACCTTCTCGCCTTTGGCCGCCAGCGCCTCGGCCTCCGCCGCCGAGAACACGACCTTGCCGGCGGCGGCGCCGGGCACGGCGTCGATGCCCTTGCCGAGCAGCAGCTCCTTGAGCTTGGCGGCGCCGACCGCCTTGGTATCGATCACCGGATAGAACACGCCCTCGATCTGCTCGGGCGTGATCCGGCTGATCGCTTCCTCCTTGCTGATCAGGCCCTCTTTCACCATATCGACAGCGATCTTGAAGGCCGCCTGCGGCAGGCGCTTGCCGGCGCGGCACTGCAGCATGTAGAGCTTCTCTTCCTCGATCGTGAACTCGAGGTCCTGCATGTCCTTGTAGTAGCGCTCCAGCACCGTGCGCACCTGGCACAGCTGCTCGTAGACCTTGGGCATCCGCTTCTCGAGCTCAGCGAGCTTCATCGGCGTGCGGATGCCGGCGACGACGTCCTCGCCCTGGGCGTTGATCAGGAAGTCGCCGTAGAAGACATTCTCACCGGTGTTCGGGTCGCGGGTGAAGCAGACGCCGGTGCCCGAGGTGTCGCCCTTGTTGCCGAAGACCATCTGCACGACGTTGACCGCCGTGCCCTTGAGGTCGGTGATCTTCTCGACGCGGCGATAGGTCACCGCCTTCTCGGCCTCCCAGCTGTTGAACACCGCGGCGATCGCGCCCCACAGCTGCTCCTTCGGGTCCTGCGGGAAGGGCTTGCCCATCTTCTCGCGGTAGAAGGCCTTGAACTCCTCGCACAGCTCTTTGAGGTGCTGCGCCGTCAGGTCGGTGTCCTGCTTGGCGCCGACCTTCTGCTTCTTGTGGTGCAGCATCTCCTCCATGTGCTCCTTGGAGAGCCCCATCGCCGTCGTCGAGTACATCTGGATGAAGCGGCGATAGCTATCGTAAGCGAAGCGCGGGTTGCCGGTCTTCTTGGCCAGGCCCTCGACGCTGATGTCGTTGAGGCCGAGGTTGAGGATCGTCTCCAGCATGCCGGGCATCGAGCGCGCGGCTCCCGAGCGCACCGACACCAGCAAGGGATCGTTGGGATCGCCGAACTTCTTGCCGGTCGCGGCTTCCAGCTTGCGCATCGCCTCGTCGACCTCCTGCTCGAGGCCGGGCGGGAACTTGCGGCCGAGTTGGTAGTACTCCTCGCAGGTCGGGATCGAGATCGTGAAGCCCGCCGGCACAGGCAGACCGATGGAGGTCATCTCCATCAGGCCGATGCCCTTGCCGCCGAGGATCTCCTTGCTCAGGTCCTTGCCGGTCGCTTCGGCTTTGCCGGCACCGTAGAAGAAGACGTGCTTGATCGCCATGGGCGCTCCTGTGCGCTGGGTGGAGGTGGGCGGACGGCCGGATCGCCGTCCGGAGGTCTCGGCAGGCTACGGTCCCCCGGCCGCCGTCAATGCTGGCTTCCCCGGCGTGTCGAGCCGTGCGCCACCAGCCCGCAGCGGGCCAGGGCCTCGAGCTCGGCGCGCCCCGGCAGGGACCCGGAGAGCCAGGCGTCTTCCAAGGCGCGTAGCAGGCGGCCGATCTCCGGGCCGGGACGATAGCCGAGGGCGAGGAGGTCGCGGGCGGCGAGCGGGCAGGGAGATGCAGCGCTTTCTTGCGCCAGCCAGCGCAAGAGGACCGGCAGCCGCTCCGGCTCGTCGGCAGCGGCGAAGGCGACGAGCTCGACCGCGGGCGGCGAGCGCAGGGCGCGGCGGCGCTCGGCGCTCGCCAGGTTGGGCAGGCGCAGTCCGACGGTCAACAGGGCCTGGATCAGGGCGCGCTCGGCGTTGCTCAGCGGCTGGCAGAAGATCCATGCCCGCCAGCGATCTTCGGGCAGGCCGCAGAGCCAGGCAGCGAGGACCACGGCGAGCGGCGCCGGCCCCAGGCGCTCGAGCAGGCGCGCGGCGCGCTCGGGTTCGGCGCTGGGCGCGATGTCGTCGCCGCGGCCGAGCTCGCAGGCAAGGGCGAAGAAGCGGGCTGCCGTTCCGCTGCTGGCCGCTTTTCGCAGCTCATCGAGGATGCGCTCGCGGGCCACGCCGCCGGCCGGCATCCGGCGCACGGCGTCGGCGGTGCGCGGGTCGATCGTGAATGACAGCTGGGCCGCCAGGCGCAGGGCGCGCAGCACGCGCAAGCGATCCTCGGTGAAGCGCGCCTCGGGGTCGCCGATCGCGCGCAGCACGCCGGCCCTCAGATCCGCGAGGCCGCCGACCGGATCGAGGATGCGCCCTTCGCTGTCCTCATAGAGCGCGTTGATCGTGAAGTCCCGGCGCTGCGCGTCCTCCGCCAAAGTGCCGGGGCGCACGCTCTCGGGGTGGCGCCCGTCGCCGTACGGGCCGTCGCTGCGCAGGGTCGCAACCTCGATGTCGTGGCCTTCCCACAGCACGCGCATGACGCGGAAGCGTTTGCCGACATCGATGCAGCGCGGAAAGAGCGCAGCGACCTGCTCCGGCTCGGCGTCGGTCGCCAGGTCGATGTCGAGGCAGGGCCGCCCGAGCAGGCGGTCGCGCACGCAGCCGCCGACGAACCAGGCCTGGAAGCCCGCGGCGCGCAGGGCCTGCAGCACGGCGCGCCCAGCGCGCCACGCCCGCGCTTCGCGTTCGTCGTTCACGCCGGATTGTTCGGCAGCGTGATCGGCATCACCAGGAAGGTCGCGTTCGGCTCGCGCATGATCAGGCCGCGGCCGAACTCGATGGCGATCCGCTCCTGGCCGAAGACGCGCAGCACCTCCGAAAGGTAGCGCGCGTTGACGCCGATGCGCAGCGGCTTGCCGTCGTACTCGCACGGCAAGGGAATGCGGGCGATGCCGGCGTCCGCCGCCCCAGGCAGGTTCTCGATGACCGCCTTGCCGCGCTCGAGGTTGATGACGATCGGGCGATGCGCGGTGGTCATCATCAACGAGGCGCGGCGTACCGCGCTGGCGAGCGCAGCGGTGGCGAAGGTGACGGCGCCGCCGCTGGGACCGGAGATCGCCATCCGGTACGCGGGATAGGAGCCCTCGATGAGGCGGCTGGAGAGCTCGACGCTGATGCCGTCGCGCAGCGTCAGGCGCGCGAAGAACAGCCGCGTCTGCGTATTCCACGCCAGTTCGACGCGCTCGGTCTCGTAGCTGCTGAGAATCCGCTGAAGATGCTGCACGGTCGCCATCGGCAGGATCGCCTGCTGCACCTCGCCCTCGCGCACCGCGTATGACGGATGCTTCTCGACCGCCTCGGCCAGCACCTTGCCATCGGTCGCCGCGAGACAGAGCTCGCCGGCGCTGACCTGCAACAGCAGGCCGGAGAGGACGAGGTTGTTGCGGTCCTCGTCCATCGCGAAGGCAGTCTGGCGCAGCATCTGTTCGAGCCGCGCTCCCGGGAGCGCGAGCGCCGGCAGGTTACTGGGAAAGAACGAGAAAGGCGGCAGCGTCTCGTTGAGGACGACGGGCAGCGTGTACTCGCCGTCGCTGAGGCGCAGCTGCAGCGTGCCACCGCCCTCGTGGACTTCGACCGAGAAGTCGGCGCTCTCCGATGCCGACTCGCGCAAGATCACCGCCAAGCGCCGTGATGGCAGCACGACGGTTCCCGGGTGCAGGATCTCGAGGCCCGGCACCAGCACGCGCAGGCCGATCTGGGCATCTGTCGCCTGCACCTCAGTGCGAGCGTCCTGCGCGCTGAGCTGAAGATAGGTCTGAATCGGCCGGGTGCTGGTCGTCGGCACCACGGCGTCGGCGATCGCGACCGCAGTCAGCACACGGGTGCGCTCGCCGCGCAGATGCAAACCGGAGAGAGACATCGCTTCTCCTTCCTCATCATCCTGACGGTGGATGGTGTGGATAGCGTACAAGTGTCGACAACGACGCCATCTGCAGGGCCGTGGAGGCAGTGGAGAGCGTAGCGCTGCGCCGCAGAGTGCAGCCTTGTCCACTGCCAGCGCCCTGGAGGCGCGTGTTATCCACCGATCGCGGGTGAGAGCCGGATTGTGCGCGGCGCGTGGACCACAGGATGCGAGCGTGAGGAGCACACATGCAGCGCGTGGGGATCGGCATCTTCGGTTTCGGGGTGGTCGGTGGCGGGGTCATCGATGTGCTGCGGCGCGAGCGCGAGCTGATCGCGCGGCGCACCGGCATCGACCTCGAGCTGCGGGCCGTCGTCTCCCTGCCTCCCTATCGCAGCAGCGATGTGCTCGGGGCGCGCCTCGGCGAGGAGCCCCGCCTGATCCTTGAAGACCCGGAGATCCGCATCGCCCTGCTCCTGGTCGGCGGGACGACGGCGGCTCGTCAGCTGGCGCACGACTGCCTGCGCGCAGGCAAGCACCTCGTCACCTCCAACAAAGCGCTGATCGCCGAGCACGGCGATGAGCTGTTCGCGGCGGCACGGGCCGCCGGTGTCAGCATCGCCTTCGAGGCTGCGGTCGCCGGCGGCATCCCGATCATCGGCGCGCTGCGCGACGGCCTCTGCGCGAATCAGATCCGCTCGCTGACCGCGATCCTCAACGGCACGACCAACTACATCCTGACGATGATGGAACAGCACGGGTGGTCGTATGAGCAGGCGCTGCGCGAGGCGCAGCGCCTCGGCTACGCCGAGGCCGACCCGACGCTCGATGTTCGCGGTATCGACACGGCGCACAAGCTGGCGATCCTCGCGCGCATCGCCTTCCACATCCAGGTGCCGCTTGCCGCGTTGCGTGTCGAGGGCATCGAGCGGGTCACCGCCCAAGACATTGCGTCCGCTGCCCGGATGCGCTGCCGCATCAAGCTGCTTGCACGGGCTCAAGTCAGCGGGCAGGACATCGATCTCCACGTCGCGCCGACCTTGGTTCCCCTCGAGCATCCCCTCGCCTCGGTCCATATGAACTATAATGGGATCTACATCGAGAGCAGCAATGCCGGACCGCAGCTCTACACTGGGCAGGGCGCGGGGGCCCTGCCGACGGCCAGCGCCGTCCTCGCCGACACGGTTGATGTCGCGCTTGGAAGGTCGAAGCAAACCTTTGAAGCATATGGATTTGTGCAGAATACTACGGCCTGGCAGTGCGTCGGTGAACGCGAGGAGCGGACCGCGAGTTACGCTCGCTTCCGCGTCATTGATCGGCCGGGAGTCCTTGCCAGCATCGCGCAGGTGCTGAGCCGCAAGGGTATCTCGATCCGCTCGATCTATCAAGGAGAGCCGCAGACAGGACAAGCGGACATTGAGCTGCTCACCTACCCTGCGCGGGGCGGAGATTTTCTCGACGCCATCAACGAAATTGACGAGAGCGCGGTAACGACGGCGCCGACGGTCTGCTATCGTTGCCTGCTCCCCTGACGGTTTCACGGGAAACCGCGCGCGGCGCGTGTCGAGGTTTCACGGGAAACAGTGGACGCGGTTTCCCGTGAAACTTGCCAGGGCCGCGTCCGTGCTAAGCTGCAAGCATGGCGCCCGTGGTCGCCGTCACGAACCAGAAGGGCGGTGTCGGTAAGACGACGACGGTCGTCAACCTCGCGGCGTATGCTGGCCTCGGCGGCCTGCGCACCCTCGTCATCGACAGCGATCCGCAGGCGAATGCGACGAGCGCGCTCGGCGTGCTGCCCAGCGCCGCAGGCAGCATCTACACCCATGCCGAGCCGATGGCGACCTCAGCGGAGAACGTGTGGCTGGTACCCGCTGGGCCTGAGCTCGCCGAGCACGCTCGCCCCTGGCACGATGCCGGCCACGAGCTGCGCGCCCTGCACATGGCCGTCCAGCAGCTGCAGAACTCCTTCGAGTTGATCCTCATCGACTGCCCGCCGAACTTCACGGCGCTGCCGCGCAATGCCTTGCTCGTCGCCACGCAGGTCGTGATTCCGGTGCAGTGCGAGTACTTCGCTCTGGAAGGCCTCAGCCAGCTGTTGGCGCACATCGAGGAGCTGCACGGCAGCGCGCCGCTCGCTGACTGGCAGATCCTGCTGACGATGGCGAGCCCCGGCGCCCTCGCGCGCTCCGTGATCGCCGAAGTTCGCCGGCACTTCGGCGACCGCGTCCTCTCCGTCGAGATTCCGCGCGATGAAGCAGCGGCAGTCGCGCCTAGCCATGGGCGCGCGCTGCTCGATCACGACCCCCTCTGCCCGGCAGCCCTCGCCTACCTGGCTGTGACACGGGAGCTGTTGTCGCGCTGGGGTTCGAAAACAAGCAGGAGGGAAGCATGTCCGACAGCGTCCTAGGAAGAACGATGCAGGATGTCTTGGCTCGCTTGCCGAAGCGCGAGGGCCAGCGCGGGTCCCTAGAGGTTGACATCGGCCTGCTCGTGCCCTCGAACCGCAACCCGCGCCGCAACATCGACGAGCAGCAGCTGCGAGAGCTCGCGGAGAGCATCCGCCAGCACGGCATCATCCAGCCGATCGTCGTCCTGCGCCGCGATGTCGGCTACGAGATCCTCTCCGGCGAGCGGCGTTGGCGTGCCGCGCAGATCGCCGGTCTGACCAAGGTGCCAGTGGTGATCCGCGAGGAGCAGGATCCGCGCCACCAGGCCGAGCTGCGCCTTGTCGAGAACATCCAGCGCGCCGACCTCAACCCGATCGAGCTCGCCCAGGCCTACCAGGCGCTGATCACGGAGCACGGTCTCACCCACGACGAGCTCGCGGCACGCCTGAACAAGGACCGCTCGACGATCACCAACACCCTGCGCCTGCTGCAGCTAGCGCCGGAAGTGCAGGCGCTGGTCAGCGAGGGTCGGCTCTCGGCCGGCCACGCGCGGGCCCTCCTCGCCGTCGAGGACCCGCAGCGACAGCGGGCGCTCGCCGAACGCATCCTCGCCGAGCAGCTGCCCGTGCGCCTCGTCGAGCGCCTCGTCAAGCGCCCGGAAGCAGCTGGGCAGAAGCCAACTAAGTCAACGAATATCAAAGAGTTAGAAGAAAACCTCCGGGTTCTTTTCGGCAGCCGGGTCAGCATCCGCGAGCAGAACGGCAAGGGCTCGATCACGGTCCGCTTCACCTCGAAAGAGCACTACCTGCGCGTCGTCGCTGTGCTTGAGCGCGTGATCCGCCAGGCCAACCTCGAGCGCGCCGGGCTGAAGAGCTAGGGTCCGCCGGCGAGCAGCCCGGCCTGGCGGTGGGCCTCGACGGCGACGATCGCTGCGGCGCAGGAGAGGTTGAAAGAACGGATCGGTCCGCGCATCGGAATCCCCACCTGGCGCTGCGGCCAGCGCGCCAGCCAGGAAGCAGGCAGGCCGCGAACCTCGTTGCCGAGCAGCAACACATCGCCGTCGCGGTAGGGCGCACGGTCGTAGCGCAGGGCGGCCCCGACCGTCACCAGCCAGGGCGCGCGCGCTCCAAGCCAGGCGAGGAAGGCCTCGGGGTCGGGGTGCAGGACCAGCCGCACCATCGGCCAGTAGTCGAGGCCGGCGCGGCGCACGGCGCGCGCCGAGAGATCGACGGCGAGCGGCCCGATCAGATGCAGCTCGGCGCCGAGCCCGAGGCAGGTACGACCGACGGCGCCGATGTTTCCGGGCACCTGCGGCTGGTAGAGGGCGACGGCGATCATGCCAGCGAGGCCACGGCGCGCTCTGCCTGGGCGACGATATCGGGCAGGCCGATCCCATCATAGCCGTTGCCGACCAGGGCGAGGCCGGGGGGGCAGAGCGCGCGCAGGCGCTGCACGAGCTGCCGATGGCCGACGCGGTACTGGGCCATCGAGCGCGGCCAGCGCTGCACGCGCGCCACCAGCGGGGCCGGCAGCGGGCCGAGCACGGCGCGCAGCTCGGCGAGGACCGCGGCGAGCAGCGCCTCGTCGTCGGCGGCGAGCGCGGCGGGGCCGGCGACGAAAGCGCGCAGCAGGGCCTGCCCGGGCGGGGCGCGGCCGGGGTACTTGGCGTGGGCGAAGGTGCAGGCGAGGAGGCGGCGTCGCGCGCCGGCCGGCACGACGAAGCCGGCTGCCTCCGGCAGCGGCAGCGGCTCGCCGAAGCCGAGGTTGATCGTCGTCATCGCGCCATACGGAATCGCGCGCAGCGCCGCGGCGAGCGGATCCTCGACGAGCTCGGCCGCGGCCCAGGCCGGCAGTGCGAGGATCAGGCGCGCGCCGCGCAGGCGGCCCTGCGCGCTGTCGACCAGCCAGCGATGGCCCTCCCGCTGCACGGCCAGCACGGGGCAGGCGAGGCGGAACTCGACGCCGTGCAGCGCCGCGCGCAGGGCCTCGACGAGCTCCTGCAGGCCGTCGCGCAGCGAGACGAAGAGGCCGTAGCGCGCACCGCGGGCCGGGGCCGCGCGCTGCGCCCAGAGGGCCCGGATCAGCGAGCCGTGCCGCCGCTCCATCTCGAGGAACTGCGGGAAGGTCGCGGCGAGCGAGAGCTGCTCGGGGTCGGCGCCGTAGATGCCGGCGACCAGCGGCTGGGCGAGCCGCTCAAGCACCTCGCGGCCGAGGCGGCGGCGGACGAAGGCGGCCAGGCTCTCTTCGGGGGCTTCGGGTCGGCGGCGCGGCAGCACGAGCTCGGCCAGCGCGCGCAGCTTGCCCAGCGGCGAGAGCAACGGCGAGCGCAAGAAAGGGCCGAGGCGGCCGGGCGCCAGCAGATAGAGGCCCTCGGGGACCGGCAGCAGGCGCTCGCCGTGCAGGATCAGCGAGCGCCGCGCGGCTTCCGGGACGCTGACCAGCCGCGACTCGAGGCCGAGCTCGTGCAGCAGGGCGCAGATCTCCGGCTTGATCGCCAGCAGGGAGTCCGGTCCGTGCTCGAGCAGGAAGCCCTGCGCGCGCTCCGAGCGAACGACGCCGCCCAGGCGCGGGCTCGCCTCGCAGAGCACGACCTGCCAGCCGCGGCGCCTCGCGAACCAGGCGCTGGCCAGGCCGCCGATGCCGCCGCCGACGATGATCAGATCGCTCATCGGCGGGTCGCCTCGTGGACATAGCGCACCCAGGCTCGGGCCTGCCAGGGGTCGGTGTCTTTGAGCACGCCGTGCCCGAGGTTGGCGATGTGGCCGGCCCTGCCGCGCACACGATCAAGCAGCTCCCGGGTGCGCGCGCGCAGCAGGTTCCACGGTGCGAGCAGCCAGGCCGGGTCGAGGTTGCCCTGCACCGCCAGGCCCGGCGGCAGCCGCTGCCAGGCGCTGAGCAGGTCGGGACCGCTGTCGACCCCGACGACGTCGGCCCCGCTCTCGGCCAAAAGCTCGAGCAGGTGTGTGCTGCCGGTGGCGAAGACGATGACCGCGATGCCCGGCGGCACCGCCTGCACGCAGCGCTGCAGGTATGGCAGGGCGTACTCCGCGTAGTCGGCGCGGCTCAGGGTCCCGGCCCAGGAGTCGAAGAACTGCACGCAGGCAGCGCCGGCCGCCACCTGGGCGCAGATCAGGGCGCTGACGCAGGCGCTCAGGCGCTCGCACAGCTGCTGCCAAGCCACCGGCTCGGCGTAGAGGAAGCGCTTGGTGCGCAGGAAGCCGCGGCTGGCACCGCCCTCCAGGGCGTAGGCCGCGAGCGTGAACGGCGCGCCGGCGAAGCCAATGCAGGGGATGTCCGGCGGGCTGCCGGCGACGGTCGCGCGCACCGCTTCGGCGACAAAGCCGAGGTCGGCGGCGGCCTGCAGGGGATCGCGCAGGCCAGCGATCGCCGCGGCATCGGCCAGCGGACGCAGCTGCGGGCCGTCGCCGGCGAAGCTCAGCGGCACGCCGAGCGCCTCGAGCACGAGCAGGATGTCGCTGAAGACGATGCTTGCGTCGACCTCGAGGAACGCGCGGGCGGTCAATGCCGCCTCAGCGCAGGCCTGGGGATTGCGGCAGAGCGCCAGGAAGCTGTGGCGCGTCCGCAGCGCGCGGTAGGAAGGCAGATAGCGTCCGGCTTGGCGCATCAGCCACACCGGAGTCGCCTCGACCGGCTCGCCGCGACAGGCCCTGAGGAAGCGGCTGCCCCAGAGCGCGGGCGGCAGCCCCTGGCGGTTGCCGGCCGAGCGCAGTCGAGGGCGGGGGTCGCTGGACATGGGCGCAGTGTCGGCGCCCTGTCCAACACGCCACCGCCCGGGGCTGGCGGCCGAGCGCCGGCTACCAGCGTGTGCGCATGATCGTGATTGGCGGTTGGCGCCGCCTGCTTGCGAGCGGCGCCCTCGCCCTGGCCGCGGTTGCGCTGCTGGCGCTCGGCTGGCGCCTCGACTGGGGCCTGGCGTGGATCGCCTGGCTGCCGGCCTTCGTCCTGCTCTTGCCAGCGCTCGCGCTCGCGCAGCGCCGGGTGATCGAGCGGCGGGGCGCGCAGCTGCTGATCACCGATGGCTGGCTGTTTCGCCGCTGCCAGGCCTGGCCGCTGTCCGGCGCCGAGCTCGAGATCCTGCCTGCCGGCGGCGCCTGGGTCGTGATCCTGCATGTGGCGGGGCGGGAGCTCGTGTTGGCGAGCTGGATTCGGCGCAGCACGGCCGAGCGCCTCGCGGCGGCGTTGGGCGATGTGCCACGCCGTCCGCCGCGCGCGCAGTCACGCGACCGCTAGTCTCTTGCACATGAGAATCATTCTCATATAACACCGTGCGGAGGTCAACGATGCGCTCCCTGTTCCTGGCCCTGCTCGCCTGCGGCCTCCTGGCCAGCGAGCAAGCGCCGCTCGTCTTCGCGCTCAAGCCCGACAAGAACCCCGAAGCGATGGCCGCCGAGCGTCAAGAGCTGGCGCGCGCGCTGTCGCAGGCCCTGGCACGCCCGGTGCAAGTGATCGTTCCGCTGTCGGCGGCGGTGATCGCCACCGGTTTCAGCAACGGCACGATCGATGCCGCGCACCTCTCCGCGACCGACCTGGCGCGCGAGCTCGACAAGGACGCCGAGCCCGTGGCCCAGGCGCGCCTCGCGGTCCTCGTCAAGGGCCGCACGTGGTACGAGAGCGTGTGGCTGTGCCGCGCCGATCGCCCCTACCGCAGCATCGCCGACCTCGCTGGCAAGCCGGTGGCCTTCGCGAGCAAGACCTCGACCAGCGGCTGCATCATCCCGCTCTTCGACTTGCAGCAGCGCGGTCTGCTCGCGCCCGGCAGCGGCCCCCAGGCCTTCTTCGGCGAGGTGTTCTATGGCACCGGCTACGTCAGCGCGGTCGAGCGCGTGCTCGACGGCAGCGCCGAAGCCGCCGCCGTCAGCGACTATGTGTACGAGGGCGACAAACACCTGACAGCGCAGCAGAAGGCGCAGCTGCGCGTCCTGCAGCGCCAGGGCCCGGTGCCGAGCCATGTCATCGCGCTGCGCCGCACCTGGTCGCCGCCGGAAGCCGAGGCGATGGTCCAGGCGCTGTCGCAGCTGCCGCCGCCGCTGCGCGACCGGGTGTTCGGCGGCCCCCTGCAGGCGATCGACGAGCGCGAGCATCTGGCGCCAGTGCGCATCGCCCTGGCCGCGGTGCGGGCGATGAAGCTGTGAGCGCGGCGCCGGCGATCGCGGCCGGGCGTGCGCTGCTGAGCGCGCAGGGACTGACGATCGCCCGCGGCGGCCGCTGCCTGATCGCCGACCTCGACCTCGAGCTCGAGCCGGGCAGCCTGCTGGCGATCAGCGGTCCGAGCGGCTGCGGCAAGAGCTCCCTGCTGCGCACGCTGGCCGGACTCGAGCGGCCGCAGCGCGGCACGGTGCGCGGGCTTCGCTCGGGTCTGATCGCCACCGCCTTCCAGGACCCCGGGCTGCCGCTGGCGCTGACGGCTCGCCAGGCGATCGCCTGCGGCGGCCTGCATCGCCAGCGCTGGTGGCGCGGCTGGTGGACGCTGCCGGCGGCGGATCTGCAGGCCGCCGAGCTGTGGGCCGAGCGGCTCGGCATCGCGCACCTGCTGGAGCGCCCGCTGGCCACGGCCAGCGGCGGCGAGCGCCAGCGGGTCGCCGTCGCCCGCGCGCTGCTCCACGGCGGGCCGGTGCTGCTGCTCGATGAGCCGGTCAGCCAGCTCGATGCGACGAACGCCGCGCGCGTCATCGCGGTCCTGCGCGCGGCCAGCGCCGCCGGACGCGCGGTCGCCATCGTCGTCCATCAGCGCGAGTGCGCCGCGCTGGCAGACCGCGAGCTGCGCCTCAGCGGGGAGGGCGGGTGGACGATCGGCGCCCCTTGATCCGCCGCCTCGACGCGGTGGACTGGAGCTTTCTGATCTTCCTCGCTCTGGTCGCGCTCGCCCTGCCCGGCATCCGCGGCAGCAGTCGCGATCTCGACTATGCCGGCAATGCGTGGCGCTTCCTCGAGCGCTGCCTGCCGCCCGACCTGACGGTGCTGCCGGAGGTCGGCGTCGCGCTGCTCGAGACCGCGCGCATCGCGGTCGTCGCCACCGCTTTCGCCGCCCTGCTCAGCCTCCCGCTCGGCATCGCCGCCGCGCGCAGCCTCGCGCCGCGCTGGGTGGCCTGGCCGGCCCGACTGTTCCTCAACGGCGTGCGCAGCGTGCCGGCGCTGGTCTGGGCGGTGCTCGCCGTCGCCATCGTCGGCCCGAATGCGCTGGCCGGCTGCCTGGCGCTCACCGCCTACAGCATCGGCTACCTCGCGAAGTTCGCCGCCGAATCGATCGACAGCGCCGACCCTTGGCCGGCGCAGGCCCTGCGCGCGCTCGACGCCAACGCCGTGCAGGCGTTCCGCTGGGGCCTGTGGCCGCAGCTGCGCGCGCAGCTGATGAGCCATGGGCTGTGGATGCTCGAGTACAACCTGCGCTCGGCGGCGATCGTCGGCTATGTCGGGGCCGGCGGCATCGGCCTGCTGTTGCACAGCTACCAGGAGTACGGCGACTGGCAGCGCTTCAGCAGCGTCCTGCTCGTCATCCTGCTGCTCGTCACCGCGCTCGACGCGCTGGGCCAGCGCCTGCGGCGCGCGTGGACCGGAACCTCGGCCGCGGACCCGTAAGCGCCGACCGCGCCTGCAATTGGTTGCAAGCCGTCGTTACAGTGTTAAGAAATAGTAACTTGGCTGCGGGCTCAGCGATTCCGCCCTGCCCCTTTCCGGCTCTGCGCCCTTCGTGGCCGCTGCTCGGCTGCTATCGGGTGCTCGCCACGCTGGGCAGCGGCGGCTACGGGTTGGTGTACCGCGCCGAGGGCGCCGATGGCACGCCATACGCCATCAAGCTGCTGCGGCCGCGGATGGATCCCTCGGCAGCGCGGCGCCTGCTGTGGGAAGCGCGCGTGCTCGCCCTGCTGCGTCACCCGCGGCTCGTGCACTGCCACGATGTCGGCATCGAGCTTGGGCATCCCTACATCGTCCTCGAGTACCTGCCGGGCGGCGAAGTGACCGTCCTGCGGCAGCGCTACCCCCAGGGAATCCCGCGCGAGATCCTGCTCCATGTCGCCCTCGACGCCGCCGAGGGCCTCGCCGCCCTGCATGCCGCCGGCCTGTGCCACCGCGATGTCAAGCCCGCCAACCTGCTCTTCGACCACGAAGGGCGCAT
>JANWWU010000063.1 GCA_025055595.1 Planctomycetota bacterium
GCTTGCGCGCCGCCCGCACCGCATTGCCGGGATAGTCGGGCCCGAGCGCGATGCCATCCATCACGACGACGACGACCGGACCGCGCCGCTGACCGAAGAAAGCCGTCTTGGAGAGCGCTAGGGACATGGCTGCCTCGCTGCTCAAGAGCGTAACGAGGGGCCGCCGTTGGGTACTGGAAGGGGCGATGATCGCGAGCGCCTTGACAAACACGCGGCCTGCGGGCGCAGCAGCAGCAGGGCGCAGAGGGCGCAGCCGGCCAAGGCGATGGAGAGCACGAGGGCGGCGGGGCCGTAGCGCTCCAGCGCGAGGCCGAAGATCAGCGGCGCCGTGGCTTGGCAGAAACGGGCGGGAACCATCAGCCAGCCGAGGCGGGCGCCGTAGCCCTGGACGCCGAACAGGGCCAGCGGCAGGGTGCCGATGGCGATGGTCAGGATGCCGTTGCCGGCGCCGTGCAGCAGAGCGAAGGCGATGGCAGCGGGGCTGCCGCAGGTCAGAAAGGCGAGGGCGCCGAGCGGATGCAAGGCGGCGGCGAGGCGCGCCGAGAGCAGCGGATGCCAGCGGATCAGCCAGGCGCTCTCGATGAGGCGCGCGGCGACCTGGGCGGGGCCGACGAGGGCGGCGAGGGCGACGCTGCGCGCGCCGTCGATGCCCGATGCCTGCAGGAGCAGCGGCAGATGCGCCGCCATCGCGGTGCTGATGAACCAGGAGACGGCGAAGACGCCAGCCAAAAGGATGGCCGGGAGGCGCGCTGGGGGCGGCTCTGGCTGAAACTCGGCTGCGGCGTGCCGCGGATGCCGCGGCAGCGCGGCATGCACGGGCAGGCAGATCAGCAGGTGCAGGAGCGCCCAGGCGAGGCAGGCGCCGCGCCAGCCGACGGCTTCGGACAGCGCGGCCGTCGCCGGCCACGAGACGGTGCTGGCGAGGCCCGCAATCAGGGTGATGTGGGTGATCGCAGGCCGCGCCTGGTCGCCGCGCCAGCGCACGAGGGTGGCGAAGGCGGCTTCGTAGAGGCCACAGCCCATCGCCACCCCGAGAACGAGCCAGGCGCCGAGGTAGGCGCTGGAATCGGCGCTCGTCGCCAACGCCGTCAGGCCGAGCGCGAACAACAGGCTGCTGCCGCTGAGCAGGCGCCGTCCGCCCCAGCGGTCGATCGCGCGACCGGCCAGCGGCCCGATGCCGGCGGCGATCAGCAGGGCCAGCGTCAGCCCGAGGAAGGGAAAGGAGGACGAGACCGCGAGATCACGAGCGATCGCCGGCGCGAGCACCGCCGGCAGGTAGTACGAAGAACCCCAGGCGATGGTCTGCGCGACGCCGATGCCGATGAGGCGCGCGCCTGCGCCGAGCGGCATCGCGCCTAGCAGCAGCCGGGCGCGCAGCTGCAGCCGGGCTTGTGCGCCGCGATGTCCATGCTGGTGATCACATCGCTCAGCCGCGTGCCGGCCGGCAAGGCCTCCTGCACCTTCCGGTACAGCGGGTCGTCGGCCCGCATCAGCGCTTCGATGTAGGCCGGCTTGGGCGTCAGCGCGATGCCGACCAGCCCGGCGTCGCGCATCATCCGCTGGAGGTCGTCGACGAGGACGGCGCCAGCGATGCAGCCGACATAGGCATCGACCGCCTGCACGACGGCCTCGGGCAGCGGCTGGAGGAGCACGAGGTCGCTGATCGCCACCCGCCCGCCCGGCTTCAGCACCCGAGCGATCTCGCGCCAGACCTGCGGCTTGTCCGGCGAGAGGTTGATGACGCAGTTGCTGATGACGACATCGATCGAGGCGTCGGCAAGCGGCAGATGCTCGATCTCGCCGAGCCGGAACTCGATGTTGCGCAGGCCGGTGCGCGCCGTGTAGCCAACGAGGTTGGCGCGCGCGCGGGCGACCATCTCCGGCGTCATGTCGACGCCAATCACGCGTCCCGCAGCGCCGACCTTCGGTCCGCACAGGAAGGCATCGAAGCCGGCGCCGCTACCGAGATCGAGCACGACCTCGCCCGGCTGCAGGCGGGCGATCGCTCCAGGATTGCCACAGGAGAGGCCGAGATTGGCGCCCTCGGGCAGGATGCGGGCCAGCTCCTCGCTGTCGTAGCCGATCGCCCGCGCCAGCGCCGCGGGGTCGGTCGCCGGCGCGCAGCATCCCCCGGTGCCGCAGCCGCAGTCGGCTCCCGTGCGGGCGATCGTCGCATAGCTCTCGCGGACGATGGTGCGGATATCCGGCTGATTCATGGCAGGCTCCCCGGCAGGCTGTTCACGAAGTCGCGGATCTGGTCGCGGACCCGTCGGTAGTGGTCGAGCGCCTCCTCGGGGCAGCGCGCGGTCTGTTCGAGCTGCGGCGGATCGTCGAAGCCGACATGCACGACGCGCGCGCCGCCGGGAAACGCCGGGCAGGTCTCGTGGGCGTGGCCGCATACGGTGACGACGATGTCGAAGCGCAGCCCGCGCGCCAGGAGGCTGTCCAGCGTCTTCGAGGTCTGATGGATCGTCGGATCGAGGCCGAGCTCGCGCATCACCTCGACCATCTTGGGGTTGAGGCCTTTGGCAACGAGTCCGGCGGAGTACGGCTCGTAGAGGTGGTGCTTGAGCGCGCGGCACCAGGCCTCGGCCATCTGCGACCGGCAGGAGTTGCCGGTGCACAGGAAGAGGATCTTCTGTTTCATGGACGGGCTCCCGATGGGGGTTCGCAAGCCGGACAGGGCGCGAGCGCGACCGGCGAGGCGGGATCGTTCGGCCACCAGCGTCGCCGCAGCCAGAGCGCCACCGACACCAGGCCGATCAGCGCCGGCACCTCGACCAGCGGGCCGATGACCGCCGCGAAGGCCGCGCCGTGGGCGATCCCGAAGGTCGCGAGAGCGACGGCGATGGCGAGCTCGAAGTTGTTGCCGGCGGCGGTGAAGGCGAGCGTGGTGGCGACGGGGTAGCTGGTGCCGATGCGCCGTGCCAGCCACAGCGAGACGAAGAACATGATCCCGAAGTAGAGCAGCAGCGGCACGGCGACGCGCGCGACGGTCAGCGGCTCGGCGAGCACGCGTTCGCCCTGCAGGGCGAACATGACGACGATGGTGAAGAGCAGCGCCAGCAGGGTCAGCGGGCTGATCGCCGGCACGAAGCGGCGGTGATACCAGTCGACGCCGCGCCAGCGCACGAGCGCAAAGCGGGTGGCGAAGCCGGCAAGCAGGGGGATCCCGAGGTAGATCGCGACCGAGAGCGCGATATCGGCCATCGTCACCTGCACCTGCACGGCGGGCAGCCCGAACCAGGGCGGGACGACGAAGAGGAACAGCCAGGCGTAGACCGCGAAGCACAGGACCTGGAAGAGCGCATTGAACGCGACCAGGCCAGCGCAGTACTCGGCGTCGCCGCGCGCCAGATCGTTCCAGACGATGACCATCGCGATGCAGCGCGCCAGGCCGACGAGGACGATCCCCTGCATGAACTCGGGGGCATCATGCAGCAGCGCCATCGCCAGCGCGGCCATCAGCATGGGGCCGATCAGCCAGTTCTGGATCAGCGAGAGCGCGAGCACCCGCCAGTCGGCGAAGACGCGCGGCAGCTCCTCGTAGCGCACCTTGGCCAGCGGCGGGTACATCATCAGGATCAGGCCGATGGCGATCGGGATCGAGGTGGTGCCGACGGCCATCGCATCGATCGCCTTGCCGACTTCCGGCGCAAAACGGCCGAGCAGGATGCCGCCGCCCATCGCCAGGGCGATCCACAGCGTCAGCCAGCGGTCGAGGAAGGAGAGGCGCGGGGCGCGGTCCGTCATCGTTGATCGACGAAGAACGATCAGGCAGATGGTGAAGAATGCATGAAGATCACAGGCGCGACACCAGCAGCTTGAGGCGGTCGAGCGCGCTGCGGTTGAGGCAGTAGCAGGTGCGCGGGCCATCGATCTCGCCCTGGACGAGGCCGGCCTTTTTGAGGATCTTGAGGTGCTGCGAGACCGTCGACTGCGCCAGCGGCAGGGCGTCGACGATGTCGCCGCAGAAGCACTCGCGGCGCTCGGCGAGGAAGCGGACGATGCGCACGCGCGCGGGGTGGGCGAGCGCCTTGGCCAGCTGGGCCAGCGCGCGCTCCTCGGGGATCGCACGCGCGGGGCCCGATGATGGGCTGCGGCAGCGCGCAGGCACGGACAGCGGCGCCTTCATCGTTGATCGACGATAGGCGATCCAGCGCGCGGTCAAGCTGGCGGCGGCGAGCCGCCGCTGCGCCAATGCTGCCAGGCGAGCAGCAGAGCCTCGGCCGCCGCGCGCCGCTGCACGCGCTGCCGTTCGCCAGCGATCAGCAGGCGCCGAGCGACGGTGCCGCGCGCGCTCGCCGCCGCGACCCACACCGTGCCGACAGGAAGCTGCGGCGTGCCGCCGGTCGGTCCGGCGATGCCGGTGGTGGCGAGCGCCAGGTCGCAGCCGACGGCGCGACGCAGGCCTTCGGCCATCGCGCGGACGACCGGTTCGCTGACCACCCCCTGCTCGCGGATCAGCGCGCGCGCGACGCCGAGGCGCGCGATCTTGGCCTCCTCGTGGTAGGCGATCAGCGATTCGCGCAGCACCGCCGAGGCCCCCGGCACCGCGAGCAGCGAGGCCGCGGCGTGGCCGGCGGTGCAGCTCTCGGCGCAAGCGACGGTCGCGCCGGCGGCGCGCAGCGCCTGCACCAAGCTGGCGGCGAGGCTCGGAGCCGGCAGCAGCCAGGGGCCGAGGCGCGCGCGCAGCGCGCGGCGCCGGGCGCGCACCGCCGCCGGCGCGCCGACCAGGCGCAGGGTGATGTACGCCTGCTCGCTGACCGTGATGCCGACGCGCGGCTCGTCGCCGGCCAGCAGCTCGCCGAGGCGGTCCTGCAGCGCGGACTCGGAGATCCCGGCGACCCACAGCTCGCTGCACGCCGGCCGCCGCCAGCCGGGCAGCAGGCGCCGCAGGCGGCGCAGCAGGCGCTCGCTCATCGCCTGCAGCTCGTGCGGAACCCCGGGCAGGCAGGCGATCCAGGCGCCGCCGCCGCGCGCGAGGATCCCGGGAGCCGTGCCGCGATCGTTGAGCAGGGCTTCGGCGCCGCGCGGCAGCAGGGCCTGCTGGCGGTTCGAGGCCGGCACCTCCGTCCCCGGCCGGCGTCGGGCATGCCAGCGCTGGATGCGTCGCCAGCTCGCGCCGTCCTCGATCAGCGGCGCGCGCAGCAGGCGCGCCAGGGCCTGACGGGTGCGGTCGTCAGCGGTCGGTCCCAGGCCGCCGCTGCAGACGACGAGCTCGGCATCGCGCCGCGCCGCGCGCAGCGCGGCAACGATCTCCCGCTCCTCGTCGCCGACGATGTGCAGGCCGCGGACCAGGAAGCCGGCATCGCTGAGGCGGCGCGCCAACCAGGCGCCATTGGCGTCGGCAGTGCGTCCGAGCAGCAGCTCGTCGCCGATCAGCAGGATGCGCGCGCGCGGTGCGCCATGCGGTGCTGCGTCGGGCATGCGCCCAGGCTAGAGCGTGCGCGCCAGGAAGCAGCCGTGCACCGCGCGCGCCCCGCGCGCGATCAGGGCGGCGGCGGCAGCGCTGGCCGTCGCCCCGCTGGTCAGGATGTCGTCGACCAGGGCGACCTCGGCCGGCGGATCGCGCCGCGCTGCGTAGAGGTCCTGCGTGTTGCGCCAGCGCTCGGCGCGCGACAGGCGGTGCTGGGGATGGGCGGAGCGCGTGCAGGCCAGCAGCGCGGCGCAGGGCACGCCGAGGCGGCGTGCGAGGACGCGCGCCGCCCGCGTCGCCAGGTGCGGCCCGCTGCGCCGGCCCGGCGCTGGCGGCACGGGAACGACGAGCGCCACCGGGCCCGCGGGATCGGGCACCAGCTGCGCTGCAGCCCGCACCGCCGCCGCTCGCCCGCCGGCCTTGGCTTCCGTGAGCAGGCGGCGCAGCTTTGCCCGGTAGGCGAAGGCGACGCGCACGCTGGCGAGGTGGGGCAGCCCGCGCTCATCGCAGGCGCGGCAGGGGACCTCGTGGTTCGGCATCCCGCACCACGGGCAGGGCGCATGCAGGCGCGGCAGGGCGGCGCAGCAGGCCGCGCACAGCTCGGCACCCGCCTGCTCCCGGCACAGCGGGCAGACCGCGGGCAGCAGCAGGTCGGCGATCGCCGACAGCGCGGCGCGCCTCCACGCCCCCGCTACTCCACGGCCCACTGCCGCGTCACCGTCGACAGTTCTTTGAGGCGCTGGGCCAGCGTATTGCGCGTGATGCCGAGGACCTGCGCGGCGCGCGACTTGTTGTCGCCGCAGGCCTCGAGGACCGCGGCGAACAGGTAGCGCTCCCACTTCGCGCGCACCGTGTCATAGAGGTCGGTCGCGCCGTGCTGCAGGGCGGCGTTGGTCTCGGCGCGCATCCAGGCTGCAAGCTGCTCCTCGAAGCTCGCGCCATCGACCGCGGGCGCCGCGGCCGGCTCGTGCGCGACGACCGCGAAGGGCAGCAGGTCCGGGGTCAGCTCGTTGCCCGGGGCGAGCACGACCATCTTCTCGACGCAGTTCTCGAGCTCGCGGACATTGCCCGGCCAGTGGTAGCGGCTCATCGCCTCGAGCACCGCGGGCGCGATGCGCGCGATGTACTTGACATGGCGCGCGCAGGACCGTCCGACGAAGTGCTCGACGAGATGCGGGATGTCCTCCGGCCGCTCGCGCAGGGGCGGAATGCGCAGGTAGACGACATTCAGCCGATAGTAGAGATCGGCGCGGAAGCGTCCGGCCTTGACTTCGTCTTCGAGGCGGCGGTTGGTCGCCGCCACCACCCGCACATCGAGCTTGCGCGTCCGCGTGTCGCCGACGCGCTGGATCTCCATCTCCTGGAGGACGCGCAGCAGGCGCACCTGCATGCCGGCGCTGACCTCGCCGATCTCGTCGAGGAAGATCGTGCCGCCGTCGGCCGCCTCGAAGCGGCCCTTGCGGTCGCTGACCGCGCCGGTGAAGGCGCCGCGCACATGGCCGAAGAGCTCGCTCTCGAGCAGGCTCTCGGCCAGGGCCCCGCAGTTGACCGGGACGAAGGGCCGGTTGGCGCGCGGGCTGTGCTCGTGGACGAGGCGCGCGATCAGCTCCTTGCCGGTGCCGGTCTCGCCCTCGATCAGCACGGTCGCGGTGCTCGCCGCGGCGCGGATCGCCTGCTCGATGACGCGACGGAACGAGCCGGAAACGGCGACGATGTCGCGCTCATTGTACTGGAGGCGGATCTCCTCGCGCAGGTGCAGGTTCTCGTCGAGCAGCTCTTCTTTCTCGCGCTGCATCGCCTCGGCCGCCGCGCACCACTGCAGGAAGAGGCTGGCGAGCAGTTGGCCGATGCGCTGATCGGCGAGGCGCTCGAAGATGACGACGCCGAGGACGCGTCGCTCGGCGATCAGCGGCAGGGCCGTCACTGCATCGCGCAGCAGCGGGGCCCGGGTGGCGCGCACCTGCTCGCAGAGGATGACATCGACCTCCTCGTCCTGCGCCGCCTGGCCGTGGGCGATGATCTCCTGCACGCTGCCGTCGGCGCGCAGGACGAAGAGGCGACCGGCGCCGATGGCGCCGGAGGAGGCGGCCAGCCGCAGCGCAGCGAGCACGCTGGCCCGCAGCTGGGGGTTGGCGATGCGCGCCTCGCTGACGGCTTCCAGCAGATCCAGCGGATCGAGGACCACGAATGGTTTATGATAACCGGCCGCGGAGAAAGTCATGGCCCGAAGGCCAGCGCCACCGCTCTATGCCAGCCCCTCGAAGAGCACGGTCGACAGGTAGCGTTCGCCGGCGTCGGGCAGGATGACGACGATGGTCTTGCCGGCCATCTGCGGCTCGCGCGCCAGGCGCGCGGCGGCGACCGCCGCCGCGCCGCAGCTGATGCCGGCGAGGATCCCCTCCTCGCGCGCCAGCCGCCGCGCCATCGCGATCGCCTCCTCGTCGGTGACGCGCTCGACGCGATCGATCAGCGAGAGGTCGAGGATCTCGGGGATGAAGTTGGCGCCGATGCCCTGGATCTTGTGCCGGCCCGGGGTTAGCGGTTCGCCGGCCAGGCGCTGGCCGATGATCGGGTTGCTCGCCGGCTCGACGGCGACGCTGAACAGGGGCCGGCCGCGCGTGCGCTCCCAGTAGCGGCTGACGCCGGTGATCGTGCCGCCGGTGCCGACGCCGGCGACCAGGGCATCGACCTGCCCGCCCGTGTCCTCCCAGATCTCCGGGCCGGTGGTGTCGTGGTGGATCTGCGGATTGGCCGGGTTCTTGAACTGCTGCGGCATGAAGTAGCGCGCGGGATCGCTGGCGACGATCGCCTCGGCGGCGCGGACGGCGCCCGCCATCCCGTCGTTGCCCGGGGTGAGGACGAGCCGAGCGCCGAAGGCGGCGAGGACGCGGCGACGTTCGAGCGACATCGTCTCCGGCATCGTCAGCGTGATCGGATAGCCGCGCGCAGCGGCGACGAAGGCCAGGGCGATGCCGGTGTTGCCGGAGGTCGGCTCGACGATCTCCATGCCCGGCCGCAGCGCGCCGCGGCGCTCGGCGTCCCAGATCATCGCCGCACCGATGCGGCACTTGACGCTGTAGGCCGGGTTGCGGCCTTCGATCTTGGCGAGCACGGTCGCCGGCGCGCCGTCGAGCACGCGCTTGAGCCGCACCAGCGGCGTGCGACCGATGGACAGCGAGTTGTCGTCGTAGATCGGCATGGCTCCCTCACGCGCCCTGCGCCGCGCGCAGGGCCTGGTCGAGATCGGCGATGATGTCCTCGACGCTCTCCAAGCCGACCGAGATGCGAATGAAATCCGGCGTCACGCCGGCGGCGAGCTGCTGCTCGGGCGACAGCTGCTGATGCGTCGTGCTCGCGGGATGGATCACCAGCGTCTTGGCGTCGAGGACATTGGCGAGGTGCGATGCGAGCTTGACGGAGGCGATGAAGCGGGCTCCCGCCGCCGCCCCGCCCTTGATGCCGAAGCCGAAGATCGCGCCCGGGCCGAGCGGCAGGTAGCGGCGCGCGCGCTGGTGATCGGGATGGCTGGGCAGCCCGGCATAGTTGACCCAGCTGACCAGCGGATGCGCAGCCAGCCACTCCGCTACGCGCTGCGCATTGGCCGCGTGCTGGCGTGCGCGCAGCGGCAGGGTCTCGACGCCGAGCAGGATCTGCTGGGCGTTGAACGGCGAGAGGCAGGCCCCGGTGTCCCGCAGCAGGCCGCAGCGGATCTTCAGCACGAAGGCCAGCCCCGGGGCGACGGCCTGCGGGTGGTCGCCGAAGGCCGCCCAGAAGTCGACGCCGTGGTAGCTCGGGTCGGGGCCGGCGATCTCCGGGTAGCGGCCGTTGTTCCACGGGAAGTCGCCCTTCTCGACGACCGCGCCGCCCAGCGACGTGCCGTGCCCGCCGATCATCTTGGTCAGCGAGTAGACGACGATGTCGGCGCCGTGGGCGCAGGGGTCGAAGAGCGGCGGCGGCGTCACCGTGTTGTCGACGACGAAGGGGATGCCGCGGCTGTGGGCGATCTCGGCGAGGGCCTGGAAGTCGTCGACATTGCCCTTCGGATTGCCGACCGATTCGGTGTAGAGCAGGCGGGTGCCGCCGTCGATCGCGGCGCGCACGGCGGCGAGATCGCCGGTGTCGACGAAGCGCGCCTCGATGCCGAAGCGCGCCAGGGTGTGGCGGAACAGGTTGACGGTGCCGCCGTAGAGGTTGGTGCTGGTGACGAAGTTCTGGCCAGAGCGGCAGATGTTGGCGATGGTGTAGAAGATCGCGGCCTGGCCGCTGGCGACGGCGACGGCGCCGCGCGCGCCGTGCAATGCCGCCAGGCGCTCCTCGAGCACCGCGGTCGTCGGATTCATCAGCCGCGTATAGATGTTGCCGAAGGCGCGCAGGGCGAAGAGGTCGGCGGCGTGCTGCGCGTCCTTGAAGACGAAGCTCGTCGTCTGGTAGATCGGGACGGCGCGCGCGCCGGTGGTCGGATCGGGGCGCTGTCCGGCGTGGAGGGCGATGGTCTCGATGCCTGGCATGGGATTCTCTCAGATGATGTATTCGGGCTCGGCGACGGGCGAGGGCGCGGCGTAGGTCCGGAACTCGTCGAACCCGATCCACACCGCTTCGCCCGGCTGCAGCGCGAGCTCGCGCGCGCGCTGGTGGGTGATCAGAGCCTCGGCGCGCCGCCCGTCGTCGAGCGCGAGGTCGACGCGGACCAGGGCTCCGGCGATGCCGCACTGGCGCACGCGCGCGGCCAGCGGGTGGCGCTCGTCGCGCGCGCGCGCGATCGCGATGTCGTGCGGGCGCACCACCGTGATGTCGCCCTCGCCGACGATCAGCGAGCCGCCCTGCACGCGGCCGCGGAAGACATTGACCGTGCCGAGGAACTGATGGACGAAGGCGTTGGCGGGATGGGCGTAGACCTCGTCCGGGGTGCCGGCCTGCTCGATGCGGCCGCGGTTGATGATGACGACGCGGTCGGCGACCTCCAGGGCCTCCTCCTGATCGTGGGTGACGAAGACGGTAGTGACGCCGGTCGCGTCGTGGAGGTCGCGCAGCCAGCGCCGCAGCTCGGCACGCACCTTGGCGTCGAGGGCCCCGAAGGGCTCGTCGAGCAGCAGCACCTTGGGCTCCACCGCCAGCGCGCGCGCCAGGGCGACGCGCTGCCGCTGCCCGCCCGAGAGCTGGTGCGGGAAGCGGTCGCCGGCCCACTCGAGGTGCACCATCTTGAGCAGGTGCTCGACGCGCGTCCGGATCTCGCTCGCCGGCGGGCGGGTGGCGCGTGGCCGCACCCGCAGGCCGAAAGCGACATTCTCCGCCACCGTCATGTGGCGAAACAGCGCGTAGTGCTGGAAGACGAAGCCGACCCCGCGGTCCTTGGCGCTGACGCCGGTCTGATCGCGGCCGGTGAACAGGACGCGGCCCTCGTCGGGCTGCTCGAGCCCGGCGATGATCCGCAGCAGCGTCGTCTTGCCCGATCCCGAGGGGCCGAGCAGGGCGACGAGCTCGCCGGAGGCGATCTCGAGCGACAAGCGGTCGATCGCGGTGAAGGCGCCGAAGCGCTTGCTGACCCCCTCGATGGTGATGCTCATCCCTCGATGCCTCCCGCGGCCTGAGCGCGCCGCAGCGCGCGCTCTTGGCGCCACTCCACCCAGCTCTTGATCGCCAGCGTCACCAGCGCGGTCAGCGCCAGCAGCGCGGCGCAGGCGAAGGCGGCATGGTACTGGTAGTCGTTGTAGAGGATCTCGATGTGCAGCGGCAGGGTGTTGGTCTGGCCGCGGATGTGTCCGGAGACGACGCTGACCGCGCCGAACTCGCCGACCGCCCGCGCTCCGCAGAGGATCAGGCCGTAGATCAGGCCCCACTTGACATTCGGCAGCGTCACCCGCCACAGGATGTGCCAGCCGCGCGCGCCGAGCACGCGCGCCGCTTCCTCCTCCTCGCTGCCGACCGCCTCCATCACCGGGATCAGCTCGCGGACGACGAAGGGGAAGGTGATGAACAGCGTCGCGAGCACGATGCCGGGCACGGCGAAGATCACCGGCAGGCCCTGCGCGATCAGCCAGGGCCCGAACCAGCCCTGGGTGCCGAAGAGCAGCACGAGCAGCAGGCCGACGACGACCGGCGAGATCGAGAACGGCAATTCGATCAGCGTGATCAGCAGGCGGCGGCCGGGGAAGCGGAAGCGCGCGATCGCCCAGGCCGCGGCGATCCCGCAGACGCCGTTGATCAGCAGGCTGCAGAAGGCGGCGAGCAGCGTCAGCCACAGCGCGTGGCGCGCGTCCGGCTCGCTGACCGCATCCCAGACGACGCGCCAGCCGGCGGCGAAGGCCTCGTGGAAGACGACGATCAGCGGCACGACGAGAAACAGGACGAGGTAGGAGAGCGCGAGCGCGGTCAGCAGCACGCGCACCCAGGGCGCCTCGGTCGTCTGCCTCATGCCGCCCTCCGCTGCGCCCAGCGCTGCAGCAGCCCGATCACCGTCAGCATGATGAACGACAGCACCAGCATCAGCAGCGCGACCGCCGTCGCTTCCTGGATCCGGTACTGGTCGAGCTTGCCGATGATCACCACCGGCAGGATCTCGGTCTTCAGCGGGATGTTGCCGCTGACGAAGACGACCGAGCCGAACTCGCCGAGCCCGCGCGCGAAGGCCAGCGCGAAGCCGGTCGCCAGGGCCGGGATCAGCTCGGGCAGGATGACGCGGCGGAAGGTCTGCCAGCGGCTGGCGCCGAGGCTCGCCGCGGCCTCTTCGATCTCGACCGGCAGGGCCTCGATCACCGGCTGCACGGTGCGGACGACGAAAGGCAGGGTGACGAAGGTCAGGGCGACGACGACGGCGAGCGGGGTGAAGGCGACCGAGATGCCGAGGCCGGCCAGCGGCTCGCCGTACCAGCCGGTCTTGGCGTAGAGCGCGGTCAGCGCGATCCCGGCGACCGCGGTCGGCAGCGCGAAGGGCAGGTCGACCAGGGCGTCGGCGAGCTGGCGGCCGGGAAAGCGGTAGCGTACCAGCACCCAGGCGAGCAGCAGGCCGGTGATGAGGTTGATCGCGGCCGCGAGCGCCGCCGCCAGCAGCGACAGCTGCAGGGCTGCGAGCACCCGCGGCTCGCTCCACACCCGCCACAGCTCGTCCCAGCTCAGGCCGAGCGCCTTGGCGCACATCGCGGCCAGCGGCAGCAGGACGATCACGCCGAGCCACGCCAGCGTGATGCCGAGCGACAGACCGAAGCCGGGCAGGACGCGCATGGCGAGGCGATCAGCGCGGGCCGTACAGCTGGTCGAACCAGCCGCCGTCGTCGAAGTGCTGCTTCTGCGCGGCTTCCCAGCTGCCGAAGGCCTCCTCGACCGTCACAGTCTCCACCGCCGCGAAGCGCCCGGCCTGGGCCGCCAGGACCTGCGGGTCGCTCGGCCGCATGTAGTGCCGGGCGAAGATCTCCTGGGCCTCCTTCGTGTACAGGAACTCGAGGTAGGCACGGGCCGCCGCCAGCGTGTTCTTCTTCGCGACATTGGCATCGACCCAGGCGACGGGGTTGTCGGCACGGACGCTGAGCGAAGGCCAGACGATCTCGACCTTGCCGGCGAACTCCTGCTGGATGCGCAGGGCCTCGCTCTCGAAGGTGACGAGGACATCGCCGAGCTCGCGCTGCGCGAAGGCCGTCGTCGCCGCCCGTCCCCCCTTCTCGAGCGTCAGCACATTGCGGTAGAACGCGGCCAGCGCCGCGCGCACGCTGTCGTCGTTCGCGCCTGGCTGCCGGCTGGCCCAGGCATGCAGTCCGAGGTAGGTGTACTTGCCGTTGGTCCCGGTCTTCGGGTTGACGGCGATGATCTGCACCCCGGGCTTGAGCAGGTCGCCCCAGTCGCGGATCTGCTTGGGATTGCCGCTGCGCACGACGAAGACATGGAGGCTGTAGCTCGGGCTCGCGTTGTTCGGCAGGCGCTTCCGCCAGTCGGCGGCGATCAGGCCGGCGCGGGCGATCTGATCGATGTCGTGGGACGAGTTCATCGTCACGACATCGGCGGGCAGGCCCTCGATGACCGCGCGCGCCTGCTTGGCGGCGCCGTCATGGCTCTGCCGCACGACGATGCCCTGGCCGGCCGCGGTCTTGGCGAAGGCGGCGTTGAGGTCGCGGTAGACATCGCGCGCGACATCGTAGCTGGCGTTGAGGATCTCGCCGGCGGCGAGCGCGGCGGCGAGCAGGGTCAAGAGCGCAAGGCGTCGCATGGAGTCTCCTTTTGCTTGCCTGGTGGTCAGGGGATCGGTTCGGCGTAGATCATCACGAGATAGGCGAGGACCGGCCGCCGCTGATCGAGGTTGCGGTAGGCATGCGGGACATCGGCGCGGAAGCTGATCGCATCGCGCGCGCCGAGCGCGTGCCGCGCGCCGTCGACCTCGACTTCCAGGCGGCCGCGGACGACGACGAGCTGCTCGCGGGTGCCGAGGGCGTGCGGCGCGGCGCGCTCGCTGCCGCCCGGCGTCAGCGACAGCTCGTAGAACTCGACGCTGCGCGGCCCGTCGTCGAAGGGGAAGAGGGCGCGCGAGGCGAAGCTGCCGTCGGCGTTGAACAGCACCTTGGCGTCGCGGCGGCGCAGCACGCGGCAGGCGGCCTGACCGGACGCGGCGAGCAGGCGTTGGAAGGGCACGCCGAGGCCCTGCGCGATCTTCCACAGCGTCGCGATCGTCGGCACGCTCTTGCCGGTCTCGACCTGGTTGAGCATCGCGCGCGAGACCCCGCTGGCCTGCGCCAGCTCCTCGAGCGACCAGCCGCGGGCCGCGCGCAGCCGGCGCAGGTTCTCGGCGACCGTCGCAGCGATGCCGTCCGCATCGGGCATGCTTCCGTTATAGTGCTCTTTCGTCTGTTACAACGGATATCCGCTCGAGCAGACAGCTGTCTGTAGAAGCTTGCGGCGGCTGCAGCGGCGGTAGGCGGCGACGATCGCGGCGTCGCTCGGCGCGATCGCATGGCAGAGCGCGATCAGGCCGTAGACCTCGCGGCGCGCGATCTTGACCTTGTGCGCCGGGTCGAGCAGGCGCGGATCGGCGCTGGCGACGGCGAGGGTGCGGACGGCGAAGAACAGCGGCGTCAGGCAGAACAGGCGCAGGCGGTAGTCGGCCGGAGGCAGCAGCAGGCAGTATTCGAGCGCGCGCTCGAGATGCGCGCTGGCCTTGGCGATCAGCGCCTCCATCACCGCGCGTGCGCCCCGCGCCTGTTCGACATCGAGCAGGGCTTCCGGACTGAGGCCGTGGCGCGCGCAGGCCAGGCGCGGGACGAAGCACCAGCCGCGCCGGCGGTCGTCGGCGACATCCTTGATGATGTTGGTCAGCTGCAGGCCGAGGCCGAAGTCGGCGGCGCGCTGCTTGAGCGCGGCGAAGCGCGCAGCATCGATGCGCGGCGACTGCAGGCGGAACAGCTCGGTCAGCAGGTGCCCGACGGTGCCGGCGACGAACCAGCAGTAGCGATCGAGCTCGCGCTCGTCCTCGAGCGCGCAGAAGGCGCCGGCGTCGCCCTGGCGGGCGGCGAAAGCCGCCATGCCCTCGCTCATCTCCTGCACCCAGGGACGGATCGCCGCGCGCGCCGCGGGCGCGAAGGAGCGGAACTCGGCGAGCACCAGGCGAGCGCGCTGTGCCAGCCGTTCGTCGTCGCTGGCCGGCTCGGCGAACAGCGTCTCGAGCCGCGGATCGCAACCGTCGTCGGCGAGCGCCGCGCTCCAGGCCGCGAGCCAGCGCCGCTTCTCGTCCGGCGGCAGGCGGGGGCAGTCCTCGATGGTGTCGGCGATGCGGCACAGCAGGTAGGCGACGAGCACGCGCCGCCGCGTCGGCTCGGGCAGCAGCTCGATGCAGGCGGCGAAGGTCCGCGAGACCTTCGGCAGCATCGCGCGGCACCAGTCGCGCCGCGCCTGCACGCTCAGAGCGTCGTCGCCGGCCATCGCTGCTGACCGAAGCTGTCGGTGATCCTGAGCAGGCTGAGCGCCAGCGGCAGCTCGACCAGCTGCTGGCGGTAGACGATGCCGCGCTCGTCGGCCCACAGCGTCGCGAAGCGCCGGCCGTCGAGCTCCATGTCGACGACCAGCAGCGGCAACTCGCCGGCAGCCGTCGCCAGCGCCTCGCGCCCGCGCACGCTGAAGACGGCTTCGCCGAGCCGCGGGCGCAGCTGCAGGTAGTCGATGGTCGCCAGGCGCTGGGTGAAGCGCTGGCCGGGGCGCAGGCCGCGCGGCAGGCCGAACCCGAGATCGCTGCCGGCGAGCAGCTCGGGCCGGATCTCGGGCAACAGCAGCTCGCCGCTCGCCTCCCCGGCCTGCCAGCGCAGGCGCAGGCCGCGCCCATCGACCTCGCCCTCGCCGCGCACCGCCAGCCCGAACAGCGAGCCCTCGCCCTCGACCCGGCGCAGCCGCAGCCGTGCATCGAGCTGGCTGGCGAGGTGCAGGCGGATGCCGTGGCGACCGCGCCCGCCGAGGGCGCGGCGCAGCCAGCGCTCGGCGGGAATGCCGCGGGTGTCGGTCACCTCCAGCGCTGTCTCCAGGCGCAGGCCGATGTCGTCGGCGATCGCCGACGACAGGCACTGCCCGATGCGCCGCTCGCCGCCGTCGCTGCCGCGCCAGTGGATCGCATAGTGCTGGACGGTGCCGACGCGCTCGGCGAGCACCGAAGCGGGATCGCTGGCCGGGACCAGGCCCCAGGCCGGCAGCAGGCGGTCGGCGACATGCCAGCCGCTGAGCGCCAGCCAGGCGGCGAGGATCAGCAGGCGGACGGCGATCCCGAGCATCTCAGAACCCGAAGGCCGCGCGCGCCGGCTCGGGCGCGGCGGCACCGATGCTGAAGGACAGGGCGACCCGATGGTCGATGTCATGGCCGGGCTCGGCGGCATTCTCGTAGCTGACGCCGAGCGTGCCATCGACCAGGCGGCGCAGCACCGCCAGGCCCCAGAGATCGACGCGGCGTCCGTCGGAGCGCGCAGCGCTTCCCGGACGCAGCTCTCCCCAGCTGTCGAGCCGGTAGCGGTTGAGCGCCAGCGAGGTCCCCGCACGGTGCACCCAGTAGGCGGCGCTGCTGGCGGTCTCCGGCACCAGCGTGCCGTTGTACAGCAGCTCCAGGCGCTCGTGGGCCTGCCAGCGCGCGCGGACATCGAAGCGCAGCCAGCGCTCGAGACGCGCGTCCCACAGGCCATCGGCGATCGCCTCGACATCGGGGCGCGGCGAGCCGCGCAGGCGCAGCGCGACATCGGCCAGCCAGGGCCCGCGGTGGCGCACGCCGAGCTCGTCGAGCGCCTCGCGGTCGTCGCGGCGCAGGCCCCAGCGCGCGCGCAGCTCGCCGCTGAAGGCGCTGGCCGCCCAGCGGCTCTCGCCGCGCAGCTCGCTGACCAGGTAGCGGCGATCGGCCTCCGGGCGATCGACGCCGTCGCCGAAGTCGTAGCCGGGGTTGCCATCGCCGCGCCGCGCGCCGAGCAGCTGCAGGCCGAGGCGCGGCTCGAGGCTCGCCGACCAGTCTTCGCCGCCGCCGAGCCAGCGCTGGCTGAGGCCGGCGGCGGCCTCTGGCACCAGCAGGCTGTCATGCTGCCAGCGCTCGCGGCCGGCGAGCACCCCATCCCACCAGGCGACGCCGCGCGCTCCGAGCAGCGCATCGAGGCCGAGGCCGCCCCACCACTGCGCCAGCGCCAGCCCGCCGCGGCCGTGGGCGCGCGCCGCCTCGTTGCGCGCGATCTCCTGGCGCAGGCGCTCCACCGCCAGCTGCCCCTCGAACGCCAGCGGCCCGGCCAGGGTGCAGCGCGGCACCGTCAGCGTGACGCTGCCGAGCCGCTCGCTCTCATCGCGCCAGCGGTTGGGCCGCCGCTCCGCGCTCGCTGTCAGCGTCATCCACGGCGTGCTCCACGAGCCGCTCGCGCCCTGGCGCGCGAAGGGCTCGCGCTCCAGCTGCCGGCGCAGGTAGTCGGCGCGGAAGCGCTCGTCGGGCGAGCGCGTCGGCGGCAGGCCGGCCGCGGGGTCGGCGTCCGGCAGCGCCGTGTAGCGGCCGGCCAGCGCCCAGCCCTCGCCGCCGACCTGATGCGCGGCGTCGACCGCCGTCGCCTCGCGCTCCCCGCCGAGCTCGTCCTCATCGCGCGGATCGGCGACGCGCTCGCGGAACAGGCGGTAGAGCATCGCTCGGCCTCGGCCGAAGCGGGCATGGCGCCAGAACGCCTCGAGGCCCCCGCCGTTGCCGGCCCGCGTGTGCCGGTCGACGCGCAGGTGCAGGCGCGGCTTCCAGCCCGCGATTTCCGGCAGATCGCTGCCGATCGTGTAGCGCAGCCACCAGCCGAGGCGGCGGCTGCGGCCAGCCTCCAGCGTCGACCACGGATAGTCGAGCAGGTAGTCGCGGTACAGCCAGGGCAGCCAGAGCACGGGCAGGCCCGCCGCCCAGAGCGTCGGCCGCACGATCTCGATCCCCGAGACATAGCGATCGATCTCGCGCTCGCCCTTGTCGAGCCGCGGCTGCTCGCGCAGCCAGGCGGTCAGCCGCGCCGCGGTCGCCGCGAACACCGAGCCGTGGCCGGCGTCGGCGCTGACGTCGTGGAAGGTCAAGCGATCGGGGCGCAGCTCCACCCGCGCGGCCGTCACCCGCAAGCGGCGCTCGCCGCGCTCCAGCCAGGCCTGCACCTCCCAGGCGTCGCCAATGCGCTCCTCGAGCCGCAGGCCGAGGCGCTCGGCGTGCAGGCGCAGCCCCGGCATCACCAGCACGATGGCGCCGCTCGCCCACACGATGCCGCGCCGCTGATCCCAGCGCAGGGCCTCGCCGCTCAGCAGCCAGTCCCGGTAGCGCGCGACGAAGCCGCCGCCGGCCACCGTCACCACCCCGCCCTCGCGCAGCTCGACCCGCGCGCCCGGGGCTTCGAGGTGCAGCGAGTCCCCGCCGGCGAGCGCGGCGGCGAGCGCGAGCGGCAGCAGGCCAAACGAGCAGCGCACGCCGGCATCCTGCGGTCCGGCTCACCGGCGCTAGTTCGCCGCGCGCGCCGCGCGCGGGGTCAGCGGCGGCGGGCGATGGGGAAGTCGGGGACGGTGCTCGGCGCGACGTAGGTCGGGCTCTGCACGCCGTCCGTCAGCTGCCGCACGCGCTCGGCGATGTAGCCATGCAGCCGCGTGTGCGTCAAG
>JANWWU010000058.1 GCA_025055595.1 Planctomycetota bacterium
TCGGCGGCGTCGGCGCGCAGCGCCGCCCACAGGGCCTGCGAGCGCTCGCCGCGGATCGCGCGGGCCAGCGGCTCGAGTTCGGCGAGCGCGCGCTCGACGCCGGCGGCCTCACCGCGCGCCAGGGCCTCGACGCCGCGCGCCAGCCAGCGCGCGATGCAGGGGGCGAGGTCGGCGACCGCGCGCTCGCTGAGGACGGGATCCTGGTGATCGAGGAACAGCCGCCCGCGCAGCTCGCGCCCGTCCTCGGCGCTCAGCCCCGGGTCGCAGGCGAGGACCGCGAGCAGAGCCTGCAGGGCGCGGTCGCGCTCGCCGGCGGCGAGCAGCCCGAGGCCGAGCAGGGCGCGCGCCTCGTCGTCGAGCGGCCAGCGCTCGAGGTGGACCTCGACCAGACCGGTGATCGCGGCCCGGCCGAGCTCGTCGGCGAGGCGGCGCAGGGCCTCGAGGCTGCGCTGGCGCTCGCGCAGCGCGGCGCGCCGCGGCGTCTCGTCGTCGCTCGGCGGCGCGCTGGCGGCGGCGCTCGCCTCCTCGCGGAACTTCCGCCAGGCTGCCTGCACGACGCGCAGCCCGGCCTCGCGGCGCGGACCGTCGGGCAGCGCGAGGACCGCGGCGAGGGCGCGCGCTTCTTGGGCCGCGCGCTCGTCGTCGCCGGCGGCCAGCAACGCCGCCAGCAACGCCAGCGCGAGCGCGGCGCGCGGCCAGTCTAGCATGGCCAGCGCACCTTGATCACGCACTTGCGCAGCGGGCCCGGCGCCGCGACGGCGCCGAGCGGGCGGTGCAGCTCGCCCGGCCAGAAGATCGCGCACCAGCCCGGCGCGAGCAGCAGCGTGTGCTGCGGCGCGGGCTCGGCGTGGAACCAGAGGTCCGTGCCGGCCGGCTCGCCCTCGCCGGCGCTGCCGGCCGGGGCCCAGCCGATCGCCTCCGGGCCATCGATCGGACAGTGGATGTCGAGGTGGGCGCGATGGCTCTCGAAGCGCCGCGCCGCGGCCGGCGCCGTCCGCTCGCGCGACACCGTGGCGACGATGCGCTCGCCGGCGAGCTCGTGCCGGCCGTCCGGGGTCGCCGGCCAATCGCGGTCCGCCAGCCAAGCCAGGGCGTCGGCGAGCTCCGGCAGCAGGCGCGCGAGGCGCGCGTGCTGCGCCACCGCTTCCAGCAGCATGCAGGCAGTGTGCGCTGGCGCACGGCTGGCAAAGGGCTCCTCGCCGTCATCATCCGCGCATGCTGCGTGCGTCGCTGCTGTGCGTCCTGGCCTTGCTCGCCGGCGGCTGCGCGCGGCGGGCGCCGCCTCCGGCCCCACCGCCGCCGCCGAACTACAGCGCTGCCCTGCCCGAGGGGCGGGCCGCGCTCGTCGAGGTCGACCCCGCGACCCTGCCGCCGCTGCGGCTGTCGCCCGAAGAGCGCAGCGCCCTGCAGGCCGGGATCCGCCACAGCCTGGCCTTCCTCGAGCGGGCCAGCAGCGCCGAGCGCTTCCCGCGCGAGCTGCCGATCGACCGCGCGCTGGTGCAGCGCACCCTGCGCGACCTCGCCGCCCTGCTCGCCACTGCGAGCGACGAGGAGCTCGAGCGCGCGCTGCGCACGCGCTACCGCGCCTTCGCCTCGGTCGGCTGGGATGGCTCGGGCACCGTGCTGTTCTCCGGCTACTACACGCCGATCCTGGCGGCGAGCTGGACGCGCGACGAGCGCTACCGCTATCCGGTGTACAAGCGGCCGCCGCAGCTCGTCGGCGGCGGCGTGCACGAGCAGGCGCAGTGGCGGCGCGCCGACGGCACGCTGGTGCCCTGCCCGCCCTACCAGGAGCTGGAGGCCAGCGGGGCGCTCGCCGGCCTCGAGCTGCTGTGGTTCGCCGATCCCTGGGAGGCCTACACCGTCCGCGTGCAGGGCTCGGCCAAGGTCCGCCTGCGCGATGGCCAGGTGATCGATATCGGCTACGCCGGCACCACCGGCCACCCCTACGTCGCGATCGGTCCCCTGCTGGTCGCCGAGGGCAAGCTGCCGGCCGAGCAGCTGACCGCGGAGGGCCTGCGCCAGTACTTCCGCGCCCACCCCGACGAGCTGCCGCGCTACGCCGCGCGCAACCCGCGCGGCGTGTTCTTCACCGTGACCAGCGGCGGGCCCTACGGCTCGCTCGGCCAGCCGGTGACCGCCGAGGTGACGATCGCCACCGACAAGCAGCTGTTCCCGCCGGCGGCGCCGGTGCTGGTGCAGACGACGGCGATCGCCGCCGACGGCCGCGCCGTGCCCTATGTCGGCCTGCGCCTCGACCAGGACACCGGCGGGGCGATGCGCGCTCCCGGCCGTGCCGATCTGTACTACGGGGTCGGCGATGCCGCCGGCCTGCGCGCCGGCCGGCAGTGGCACGAGGGCCGGATGTGGTACCTCGTGCTCCGGCCGTGAGCACGCCGCGCCGCTACCGCGTCAAGGAGATCTTCGGTCCGACCATCCAGGGCGAGGGCCTGCATGCCGGTTCGCCCTGCCTCTTCGTCCGCCTCGCCGGCTGCAACGCCTGGGACGGACGGCCGCAGACCCGCGCCGCTTCCGCTTGCCCCTACTGCGACACCGACTTCCTCGGCGGCGAGGAGCTGACGCTCGACGAGATCCTGCAGCGGCTGGCGGCGCGGCGCGCGCCGGCGAGCGCCAGCCTCGGCTGCGTGCTCTCGGGCGGCGAGCCTCTGCTGCAGGCCGACCGCGCGCTGCTCGCCGCGCTCGGCGCCGCCTTCCCCTGGGTCGACATCGAGAGCAACGGCACGCGGCCCTGCCCGCCGCGGCCGGCGAATGTCGCGCTCTGCTGCAGCCCCAAGGAGATCGCGGGCCAGCCGATCGTCGTCGATCCCGACTGGTGGAAGATCCTGGTGCCGGCCCAGGAGCGCTTCCTGGAGCGCGCGCTGGCCAGCGGCAAGCCGGTGTTCGTACAGCCGCTGTGCCCCGACGAGGGGCCGCAGGGTCCGGCCTACGCCGCCGCCCTCGCGCGCTGCCTCGAGCTCTGCTATCGCCACGGCTGCCGCCTCAGCCTGCAGCTGCACAAGCTGATCGGCGTGCCCTGAGAGCGCTGCCGATTGCACGCTGCGGCAGCGCGCGACAACGCCTCGCCCATGCGCGCGCTGGTCGATCGCTATCGCGCGGATCCCCGCGCCGCGGCGCTGGCGACAGCGATCGCCGAGCAGCGCTCCGCGGTGTTCGGCGCCCTGCACGGCGCGCTCGCCGCCGTGCTGCTGGCCGCCGCCGGCCGGCGCCCGCCGCTGCTCGTCAGCGAGGAGGCGCAGCGCGTCGTCGACGACCTCGAGGAGCTCGGCGTGCCGGCAGTGCGGCTGCCGGAGCTCGAACCCGTCGGCGACGAGCGCGATGATCAGGGAGCCTGGGCGCGCCGGGCGGCGGCGCTCGAGGCCTTCGCCGCCGGCTCCTGGCTGGTCGCCAGCCCGCGCTCCCTGCAGCAGCCGGTACCGGACCTCGCCGAGACCGCGGCGCGCTCGCGCGTCCTGCGCCCGGGCGATCGGCTCGATCTGCATGCCCTCGCCGAGCACCTCGTCGGCCAGGGCTTCCGCTCGGTGCCGGCGGTGGAGGGGCGGGGGGAGCTGGCGATCCGCGGCGGCATCCTCGATGTCTTCCCGTGGGTGGGCGAGCTGCCGCTGCGCCTCGAGTTCTTCGGCGACACCCTGGAGACGATCCGCCGCTTCGATCCCTTCACCCAGGAGTCGGTGGCGCGGGCCGAGGAAGCGGTGCTGGCGACGCCGGGCGCAGGGCTGGCGACGCGCGAGCTGCTGCCGCAGCTGCCCGCCGGCCCGCTGGTGGTGTTCGGCGATGTGCCGCTCACCGAGCGCCTCGGGCGGGATCCGGGACGAGCGGAGATCCGGCTCGGCGCCCAGCTGCCGGCGGGCGCGGAGGACGGCGGCAGCGTCGGCGTCGGGCGCCTGAGCGGGGACCTCAAGCGCGGGATGAGCGGGCTGGCGGCGCTGCTCGCCGAGGGCGCCGGCGAGGCCCTGCTGCTGGCGCGCTCGCCGGAGGCGGCGGCGGAGCTCGCGGCGCACCTGCGCGACGCCCGGCTCGAGATGCACGCCAGCGTGCAGGTCGGCCGGCTCTCCGGCGGCTGGCGCGATCTCGCCCGCGGCCTGCTCGTCGTCCACGACTTCGAGCTCGCCGAGCGCGTGCCGGCACGCCGCCGCGCGCGCGTCGCCGGCGGGGCCCCGCTCGACTCGCTCGCCGATCTCGCGACTGGCGAGCTGTGCGTGCACATCGAGCACGGCATCTGCCGCTTTCGCGGCATCGTCACCCTCGAGCGGCAGGGCTACCTGCGCGATCACCTGCAGCTCGAGTTCGCTGACGAGGCCAAGCTCTATGTGCCGGTCGACTGCATCGACCTCGTGCAGAAGTACATCGGCACCGGCGGCCGCGAGCCGCCGCTGTCGAAGCTCGGCGGCCGCGCCTGGAAGGCGGCGCGCGCCCGCGCCGAACGCGCGATCGAGGATCTCTCGGCCGAGCTGCTGACCACGCACGCCGCGCGCGTCGCCCACGGCGGCTACGCCTTCCCGCCCGATGACGCCGAGGTGCGACGCTTCGAGGCGAGCTTCCCCTACGAGGAGACCGCCGACCAGCTGGCGGCGGTGCGCGAGATCAAGGCCGACATGGAGCGGCCGGTGCCGATGGATCGCCTGCTGTGCGGCGATGTCGGCTTCGGCAAGACCGAGGTCGCGATGCGCGCCGCGTTCAAGGCCGTGCGCGCCGGCAAGCAGGTCGCCGTCCTCGTGCCGACGACGATCCTCGCCGAGCAGCACCTCGTCACCTTCCGCGCGCGGATGGAGCCCTTCGCCGTGCGGATCGCGGGCCTGACGCGCTTCCGCGCCGGCCGCGAGCAGCGCGCGATCCTCGCCGACGCCGCCGCCGGGCGCATCGACATCCTGATCGGCACCCACGCCCTGCTGACCCCGCAGCTCGCCTTCAAGGACCTCGGGCTGCTGATCATCGACGAAGAGCACCGCTTCGGCGTCAAGCACAAGGAGGCGCTGAAGAAGCTGCGCGTCGGCGTCGATGTCCTGACGCTCTCCGCCACCCCGATCCCGCGCACCCTGCACTTCTCGATGCTCGGGCTGCGCGACATCAGCGTGCTCGCCGAGCCGCCGGCCGAGCGCCTGGCGGTGGAGACCCGCGTCTGCCCCTGGGACGAGGCGCTGATCGCCAGCGCGCTCGCCCGCGAGCTGGCGCGCCAAGGCCAGGTGTTCGTCGTCCACAACGACATCGCCGCCCTCGATCACACGGCCTGGCGCCTGCAGCGGATCGCCGAGCGCGCGCGGCTCGCGCTGCGCCTCGAGGTGGTCCACGGGCAGATGGAGGAGGAGCGCATCGCCCGCATCATGGACGACTTCCGCGCGCAGCGGCTCGACTGCCTGGTCTCGACCTCGATCATCGAGAGCGGCATCGACATCCCGAACGCCAACACGCTGTTCGTCGTCGACGCCCAGCGCTTCGGTCTGGCCGAGCTGCACCAGCTGCGCGGCCGCATCGGCCGCTTCACGCGCCAGGCCTACGCCTACTTCCTGACCCCGCCGAAGCGCGACATCGGCGAGGAGGCGCGCGAGCGGCTGGCGGCGATCCAGGAGTACGCCGAGCTCGGCGCCGGATTCAAGCTGGCGATGCGCGACCTCGAGCTGCGCGGCGCCGGCAACCTGCTCGGCGTCGAGCAGAGCGGGGCGATCGATGCGATCGGTTACGAGCTCTACACGCGGCTGCTGGCACAAGCCGTCGCCCGCCTGCGCGGCGCGGAGGCGGCGCCGGCCGCCGCGCGCGCCGCCGGCGACGAGCTGATCGTCGGTTTGCAGGTCTCGGCCTACATCCCCGACGACTGGCTGGAGTCCTCGGCCCTGCGCTTCGAGCTGCATCGCCGCATCGATCGCGCGCGCCGCCACCAGGACCTGGAGGCGATCGCCCGCGAGGCGCGCGATCGCTTCGGCCGCCTGCCGGTCCCGGTGCAGCGCCTGCTGCAGCTGGCGGCGATCAAGCTGCGCCTCGCCGAGCTCGGGATCCGCCGCGTCGAGCTCGCCGACCGCTGTCTGCGCCTGCACCTCAGTGGTCCCCTGCCCAAGGAGCTGGCGGCGGTGCGGCTGCCGGAGCTCGTGCACCTGCAGCTCGATGGACCGGTGCTCGCGCTCTTCGTCCGCGGCGAGCTGAGCGGCGAGCGCGCGCTCGAGCTGCTGCGGCGCCTGACCGGGGCGCCGGAGATCGCTGTCGAAGCCCAGGCGCTCGCCGGCTGACGGTCCGGCGAAAGCCATATTGGGCGCGGCCATGGCTCGCACTGCTTTCTTCCATCGACTGCGCCGCGCGGCGCAGCGCGCCGCTGCCAGCCTGCCGCAGCCGACGCCGCCTTGCGGCGCGCGCTGCACGCGCCGCCAAGCGATGCGCGCGCTGGTCGCGGCGGCGCTCGCCGCCCAGGTCGGGTCGCTGCTGGCGTGGGGGGGGGGGGGGGGGGGGGGGCGCCCCCCCCCCCCCCCCCCGCCCCCCC
>JANWWU010000040.1 GCA_025055595.1 Planctomycetota bacterium
GGCGGCGCAGCAGCGCGCCGCCGCCGCGCGGCTCGCGCACGCCGAGGCCGAGCTCGCGGCGTGCCTCGTGCGCGCGCCGCGCCGCGGCCGCTGCAGCCTGCCGGAGCCGTTGGCGGCGGGCATGCGGGTGGCGAGCGGGCAGCCGCTGCTGCGTCTGCTCGGCGACGAGGCGCGGCGCCTGCGCCTGGAGAGCGGCGACGCGCGCTGCCAGGGCATCGCGCCGGGCAGCGCGGCGCGCTTCCGGCTGCGCGCAGTGCGGGAGCTCGCGCGCCCGGCACGCGCCGCGACGATCAGCGCGGTCGCGCGCGAGCGCCGCGGGCTGACCGAAACGCTCGCGGCGCAGGAGCGCGCGCCCTATGTCATCTACGCCGTGCCCGCCGACGGCGCGGACCTGCCGCTCGGCGCGCTGGTCGACGCCGAGGTCGTGCTCGCCCGCCGCTCGCCGCTGTCGCTGCTGCTGCGGCCGGCGCCCTGAGCCGGCGCCGCGGGCGGCGCAGGTTGCGCGCGCGCCGGCGCTCGCATAGCATAGAGACATGTTCACGCCTGCCCTGGCCGGCCAGTCGACAGGACCGCGCAGCATCGCCACCTTCAACGCCGGCGTCATCGCAGCGCATCCGGAGAACATCGTGACGCTGGTCGAGCCGCTGGCCGGCCTCGGCGATGAGCGCGAGTTCCTGGTCTTTCAGACCGTCCCCGGCCCCCTCTACTGGTGGCAGAGCACCCGCGATCGCGGGCTGGCCCTGTGCTGCCTCGATCCCTTCGCCGCCGGCCTCGATCCCGACATGGTGATCGAGCCGATGCACGCCCAGGCGATCGATGCCGAGGGCGTCGACGACATCATCGTCCACACGCTGCTCGTGCTCGAGCAGGATCCGACGCAGACCCGCACCAACCTGCGCGCGCCGATCCTCATCGGGCGGCGCTCGAACAAGGCGCTGCAGGTGATCCTCGACGATCCCCGCCTGCCGGTGAAGGGCTACATCATGGAGCTCGTCGCCCGCGCCCAGAAAGCGAAGACATCATGCTGATCCTCACGCGCCGTGCCGGAGAACGGGTCCTCATCGGCAACGAGATCGTCGTCACCGTCCTCGCCGTGCATCGCGGCCAAGTCCGTCTCGGCATCAGCGCGCCGCGCGAGTGCCGGATCCTGCGCGGCGAGCTCGCCGACGAGGTGCGAGCCGAGAACCGCGATGCCGCGGCCCATGCCGGCGGCCCGGTCGAGGTGTCGGCCCTGCTCGAGGCCCTTCCGCGCCCAAGCGACGATCAGGGTGCGCGCTGAATGCCGATCTCGCGCGCCTCCTTCCAGGACATCATCAACCGCATCCACACCGTCCCCTCGCTGCCCGAGGTGGTGATGCAGGTGTGCCGGCTGGTCAACGACCCGCACGCCAGCGCCGCCCAGGTCAATGCGATCGTCGCCCGCGATCCGGCGATGGCGGCGAAGATGCTGCGCCTCGTCAACTCGGTCTACTACGGCCTGTCGGAACCGGTGAACGACCTCGAGAAGGCGATCGTCATCCTCGGTTTCAAGACCGTCCGCTCGGTCGCGCTCAGCGTCTCGGTGCTCAACGCCTTCCAGCAGCAGAACGCCAACTTCAACATGAAGTCGTTCTGGGCGCACGCCGTGGTCTGCGCCGCGCTCTGCCGCCTGCTCGCCGGCAAGACGCGGATCTGCGATCCCGAGCTCGCCTTCATCATCGGCCTGCTCAAGGACCTCGGCAAGGTGATCCTCGCCGAGAACGCGCCCGAGGAGACGCGCGCGATCATCGCGGTCGCGCGCGAGTTTCGCCTCTCCTTCTACGCCGCGACGCGCAAGCTGCTCGACACCGACGACAGCGAGCTGTGCGCCTGGCTGATGCAGGCCTGGAACCTCGATGTCGACCTCGTCGTCGCCGCGCGCTGGCAGTACGACCTCGACGCGGTCGAAGGCAAGCCGCAGGCCCGCCTCGTCGCCCTCGCCCAGTTCGCCGAATACCTCTGCGGCCTCAAGAAGATCCGCGTCAGCGGCGACTGCCACGATCCGGTTCTCGACCAGCGGGTGTGGGGCCTGCTCGGCCTCGACAGGAACGCGCTGGTCGAGGTCCTGACGGTGATCAACGACGAGGTCGACAACGCGCGGCAGTTCCTGGCGCTGGCCGCGGGCCCCTGACGCTGGCCGCGCGGCGCGCCAGTCCAGCATGCCGACATGGAGATCGGCGAGTTTCAGCGGCGGATGCGCGCGCTCTACGGCGCCAAGGACGCGGCGCGCGGTCCGGACGCGACCTTCCTGTACTTCGTCGCCGAGGTCGGCGAGCTGGCCGAGGCCTGCCGCGAGCCGCAGCGGCACGACCTCGCCGGCGAGTTCGCCGACTGCTTCGCCTGGCTGGTGTCGCTGGCCGATCTGCATGGCATCGACCTCGAAGCCGCCGTCGCGCGCAAGTATCCGGCGGTCTGCCGACGCTGCGGAAGCAGCCCATGCGCCTGCTCGGGCAAGCCCTGATGCTCGCCGCCGGCGGCCTGCTGGCGACGGGCTGCGCCCGGCTGCTGGCGCCGCTGGTCGCGCCGCAGCAGACGGCGGCGACCGCCGCCACCCGGGCCGCCGATGCCAGCATGGCGCCGGGCGTCGAACGCGAGCTCGATCGCCTGATCGCCGGCCGTGTGCACAATCGGGACGAGCTCCTGCGCCTCAAGGAGGCGCTGGAGCAGCGCCGTCGGCTGTGGCGCGAACGGGAGGGCGCGGCCCAGGACGACCCGCAGCGCCTTGCGCCGTGGCACCCGCGGGTGCCGCTGCCGCGCCGTTTGCCGCCCAGCGATCTCCTGCGGCTGGCGGAGCGCGATGCCCAGCGCGGCCTGGCGGAGCTCGGCCCCTGTCCGGACGGCATTCCCCCCGGCGAGCTGCTGCCGCCGCTCGATGTCAGAGCGTGGTCTCCGAACTCGTGGGTCCTCCCTCGGCGATCGCCAAGAGCTGCGCCGTGAGCCGGGCCTCCTGCTCGGCGGCGAGCGCCGGCTCGCGCAGGCGCAGCTCCCGCCCCTCGCGGGTGCGCAGGCGCAGCCAGCGGCCCTCGGCCTCGCGCTCGCTGCCAAGCAGCGACCAGCGCCGGCAGCGGACGAGGCAGAGGGCGGCGACGTAGCGCAGGGCCAGGCAGTCGTCATCGGGGCGCTCGGCGAGGTCATCGACGATGCGCTCCAGGGCGTCGGCATCGAGGCGCAGTCGCGGCGGGGGAGGGGGAGCCGGCGGCACCGTGCGCCGCCACCAGCTGAGGACCTCGTGGCGCTCATAGTGCGGCCAGGCCTCGGCGGCGATGTCGAGGCGCTGCCACTGGCCGTCGCGCTGCACGAGCACGCTGTAGACGACTTCTCCGGCGCGCAGCGGCCGGCCGCTCAGCGCGCAGCGCCCGCTCGGGGCTCCCACCTTGCCCTCCCAATCCATGCCGGCGATGGTGCGCGGTGACCGCAGTGCGCCAGATGGCGCCGCGAGCGAGACCGGATTGCGAGTTGAGCGCACAGCGCCACGGCGTATGAAGCGCTGATGCCGCAGCGCCCCGGAGCGCGCTCAGAGCGCCATACGGCGTACGATTTCACCGAGCCCGGCCGCGCGACCAATCCCCTGCAGCCGCTGCCGGAGCGGCAGGATCAGATTCCGACAGTGCGCCAAGAGTTTCCTGGCGGTGCCGAGCCGGTCACCGAGGTCGTGCTGCCGGAGGACATCGACTTCTTCCCGGAAGCCGCGCCGCCGGCCGTCGCGTCCGCGCCGCCGCGGGCAGCGCCTGCCGCCGCCGGCCAACGCGCGGCGCCGGCGAAGCGCCGCAGCGGACCGCAGGCGAGCAAGGGTCCCCGTCGACAGGGAGCAGCCCCGTCGGCGCGGTTGCGCGCGGCCCCGGAACGCGCGGCGCGCTCCGCGAATGCAGACTCCGCAGCGCGCTCGGTCGCGCAGTCCCTGACTACCCTCCTGCTGATCGCGCTCGGCTCTCTGCTGGTCGCCGTCGCCGCCATCGCGTTGATCGTCTGGCTGCTGCATGGGCGGGCGGAGCGGCAGGCCGCGGAGGCGGCGCTCGCGGAAGCGGAGCGGCAGCAGCAGCGCCTGGCGCAGGCGCTGAGTCAGCGCCGTCCTGACGAAGCGCAGGCCGCCCTCGCCGCGACGCGCGCGGCGCTGGCGGCCCCGGAGCTCGCCCGGCCGCCGTATGCCGAGCGCGCCCAGGCGGTGGCCGCGGCCCTGCGCGAGGTCGAAGCGCGGATCGCGCAGCTGGCGCTGGAGAATGCCGTCGCCGCCCACTGGGAGCGCTTGCGCCAGCGGCTGACAGCACTGAGCGATCCGCGCACCGATCTCGTGGCCTTGGAGCGCGACCTGGCAGCGTTCATCGCCAACCCCGTCGATCCCAGCTCGTCGCCCGCGCCGCAGCAGGCGACGGCGTTCGCTGCTGCGGTCGGCGAGGCACGGCGCGGGCTGCTGGCGATCGCTGCCGAGCGCGAGCGCCGCCAACGCGATCTGGCGCTGCGCGTCGTGCACGAGGCGCGGCAGGCGCTCGCGCCGCTGCTGGCCGAAGAGCGCTTCGGCGAGGCCTTGCAGCGGATCGCTGAGCAGCAGCAGCGGCATCCGAGCGTCGACCTGCAGCCGCTTATCGCCCAAGTGACAGAGGCGGCTACGACTGCCTGGCGCGTCATCGAGCAGCGCGTGGCGCTGGCGCTGCGCGACGCCGAGAGCCCGGGGGCCACGGCGAGCCAGCGCCGCCAGGCGCTGACGAACGCGCGCCAGCTGCTGCAGCGGGTCGTCGAGCGCTTCGGAGTGCCTGAGATCGTCGCCGAGGCGCAGGAGCGCCTGGCGCGGCTGCCCTGAGCGCGCATGCCCTGGACGCTGTGGATCGCCATCGCCTGGCTGGCGGCGCTCGTGCAGCACAGCACGCTGGCGGCGCTGCCGCTGGCGCCCGACCTGCCGCTGACGCTCGCCGCCTGGGCGATCAGCCTCGGCGAGGCCGGTTGGTGGTGGCGGGTGTGGCTCGTCGGCGTGCTGCGCGATCTCTACGATCCCGGAGCCGAGTGGTTCCACACCGCGGCGCTCTGCCTGGTCATCGCCGTCGCCCTGCCGACCCAGCGCTGGCTGCCTGTCATGCCCTGGCTGCGCGCCGCGCTCGTCGCGCTCGGCGCCGGCGCCCTGATCGCCGTCCTCGACCTCGCGGCGAGCGGGGGCGGCCGGCAGGCCGGCAGCGCGCTGGCGAGCGCGATGCTCAGCGCCGCGCTCGCCAGCCTCGCCGCGCAGTGGACCCCGCGTCGGCAGCGCACGCACCGCGTCGACGAGGATCAGGCGGCGCCCTCGCGCCCCGAGCGATCCTCGGGGACGACGATGCCCGCCTGAGCGAGGACGGCGGTCGCATAGACCCCGGGAGGGAGGGAGAACTCCGCCCAGAGCACGCCCTCGCCGAGCGTACAGGTCGGCGGGGAGCGGAAGGCGACGACGCAGGGCCGTCGTCCGCCGGGGCTGGCGAGCGGTCCCCCGGGGTCGAACCACTCCCAGGCGATGCCGGTGTCGGCGCTCCACGCCCGCTCCTCGGCGGCGATCGCCGGCTCCGGCTGCAGGCGCAGGCGGCCGGGCAGCGGCGCGGTGGTCGCCAGCGCGAGGCAGCCGGGAGCCAGGCGCGGGGCCACGGTGGCGAGCTCCTCGGCGCGGACGCGGAAGGGGGCGCCGCGCGCCGTGCACAGGATGTCGCCGGCGCGCGCGACATGTAGCAGGCCGCGGCGCTGACGGGCATCGATCACCGCGTTGCAGATCAGGGCCTGGGCCGCCGACGCGACGAGAGCGCGCAGCGCCGGGGCGGCGCGCAGCGCGGCGCGCGCGGGAGCGCCGCGGCGCAAGGCGGCCAGCACCCGGCCTTCGGGGCCGCTGCGAAACCCCGCGGGCAGCGGATCGCCCCAGCGCCAGGCCCCGCTCGGATCGACGATCAGCGCGACGGCGCGCTCGGCGTCCCCGCGGCCCCAGGCGAGGGCCAGCTCCCGGTTGACGCCCTGGACGCCGAAGCGCTGGGGTCCGAAGCGGTTGACGATGCCGTCGCTCGCGACTCGCTGCAGGGCCTCTTGCACCGCGCCCGGCGCGGCGGCGTGCAGGCCGAGGCGGAAGCGGTTGCCGCGCAGGTGGCCGAGGCGCAGCTTGTTGCGGTGGCGGGTCAGGCGCAGGATGCGCAGCTGCTCCTCAGGCAGCGCCAGCCGCGCGAGGCTGGTCTCGCGCGCGGTGTGGATCGAGAACCACTGGCGGGCGATCGCGTGGCGATCCTTGCGGCCAGCGAAGCCGACTGCGCGCAGGGGAACGCCGCAGGCCCGGGCGAGCGCCGCGGCGACCTCGTCGGTGGTCAGTCCAACCTTCTCGACTTCGACGAAGAGATGCTCGCCGCAGCCGCTCGGCTCGTAGGCCGGCTCCTCCTGCACCTGGAAGTGCCGGGGGCCCGGCAGCAGCTGCCCGAGGCCGCACGCCGTCATGCGCCGGCGGCCGCGGCCTCGGCGCGCGCGCTCTCCAGGCAGTGCTGACGGTAGGCGGCATGCAGCCGCGGCCACCAGGCGCCGATGCGGCCGTCGCCGATCGGACGATCGTCGACGCGCACCACCGGCAACACCTCGCGCAGGGAGCTGCTCAGCCACACCTCGTCCGCGCTGTACAAGTCGGCGAGCTGCAGCTCGGCGCTGCGCCAGCGCAGGCCGAGGGACTCGGCGATCGGGCGCAGGCGCGACAGCGTGATCCCGGGCAGGCAGCGGTGCGCCGGCGGGGTCGACACCCAGTCGCCGCGGCGCAGCAAGACATTGCTGGTCACGCCCTCGCTGAGGCAGCCGTCAGGCAGGACATAGAGCGCTTCGTGAGCGGCGGCGGCGCGCGCGCGCGCCAGCGGCACGAAGCCGCTGACATAGCTCGTCGTCTTCAGCGTCGGGAAGATGCGCTGTTCCTCGGCGGCGACGCGGTGCGTGATCACGGTCAGGCCCTGCTCGTAGAAGGCCGCGGGGTGGGGCCGCAGGGGCCGGGCGATCAGCACCCAGGTCGCTGGGCCCGAGGTGCCGAACACGCCCTCGCCGACGATGCCGGGGGTGACGATGATGTTGATGTGCAGCTCGCTGTCCGGGCAGAGCTGGCGCAGCGCGCGGATCCAGGCCCGCGCCTCGCGCTCGCTGAACAGCTCGCTGACGCCGAAGACCCGCGCGGCCTGCCACAGCCGCTGCAGGTGGTCGGCCAGCGCATGCGGATGCCCATCGTAGGTTCGCAGGGTCTCGAAGACGCCGATGCCGCGCAGGAAGCCGAGGTCGAGGGGGCTGATGCGCGCCTCGGCCAGCGGCAGCAGCTGGCCGTTGATCACGCAGTGCCCCGCGGGATGCGGCGGGGTCATGGCGCGGGCGGCGCGTTCGCGGTCGTGTGCAGGGCCTCGTTGAGGCGGATCTCGTTCTTCTTGAACAGCACCTCGATGGCGCCGGTCTGGCTGTTGCGGCGAAAGAGGAGATCGGAGCGGCCGGCGAGCTCGGCGGCCTTGACCACCGTGCCGTCGGGCAGGCGGACCTTGGAGCCGGCGGTGACATAGAGCCCGCTCTCCACCGTGCAGTGGTCGCCGAGCGGGATGCCGAGGCCGGAGTTGGCGCCGAGCAGGCAGTGCTCGCCGACCGAGATGACGATGGTGCCGCCGCCGGAGAGCGTGCCCATGATCGAGGCCCCGCCGCCGATGTCGGTGCCGGCGCCGACGGTGACGCCGGCGCTGATGCGGCCCTCGACCATCGCCTTGCCGAGGGTGCCGGCGTTGAAGTTGACGAAGCCTGCCGGCATCACCGTCGTGCCTTCGGCGAGGTAGGCGCCGAGGCGCACCTGGGCGGCGCTGGCGATGCGCACCCCGGAGGGCGTGACATAGTCGACCATGCGCGGGAACTTGTCGACGCCGTGGACGGTGAAGTGCACGCCTTGCGCGGCGGCGAGCAGCCGGATGCGCTCGACATCCTCGACATCGAGCGGACCGGCGCTGGTCCAAGCGACGGTGTTCAGCAAGGCGAAGATGTTGTCGAGGTTGGCGCCGTGCGGCTTGACCTTGCGGTGGGAGAGCAGGTGCAGGCGCAGGTAGACATCGTGGGCGTCGTGCGGCCGCTCGGCGAGGTCGCGGATCTTGACCAGGACGACGGCGCGCGGCAGCTCGACGGGGCCGACGCGGCGCGGATGCGCGAGGGCGTTGGCCAGGGCATCGAGCGCCTCGAGGTTGGGGTGGCGATGACCGTCGTGGCGCAGCGGCTCCAACGCCGCCTGCGCGGCCGCCAGCTGCTCTTGACCGAGGTAGGCGACGCCGCAGCCGAGGAGCCCGGCGGCCTCGGAGAGGATGGCGGCGATGACATGGGCTTCATCGCGATTGACGACGGGAAACCAGGTGTCGAGGATGCGCCGCCCGCCGCCAGAGGCGGCGACTGTCGAGAGGTGCGCCAGGCCCAGCCCCCAGGCCGCGGCCCGAACGTAGCCCGCGCGCGCTTCGATCTCGCCAGCGCGCGCGAGCACTTGGGGATGCGTCGTGGTCATGAGCGGCAGCGTGCGCAGCGCCCCGCGCCGGCAAGGGCGCTCAGCCGCGCAGGTCGATCATGTGCTGATGGTTGCTGCCGGTCAACGAGGTGACATGCGCGTACTCGTCGGGTATACCGCGCCAGGCCTCGGTCAGCGGGCGCACGACGCGCAGCAGCTGCCGGATGCGGTGGGCGTCGCGGCGCAGGCCGGCCTCCAGCGTCTCGCGGATCATGAAGGCATAGAGCGCGTCGAGGCGCTGCGCGATCTCGCCACCGGCCTCGAAGTTCAGCGTCGACTGCAGCTCGAAGAGGATGTCGCGCACGCGCTGACAGCTGCGCGCCGCGCGCTCGTAGTGGCGATCCTCCATCGCCTGCGCGGCCTGCTCGATGAAGCGCTCCAGGCCTTCGAACAGCTTCACCAAGAGGTCGCGCGGGGAGAGGGTCTCGATCTCGGAGCGGCGGTAGGCGCTGTAGGCGAGGGCGGCTCCCATGGCTTGCTTCCCTGTGCCTACAGCATCGACCAGCGCTCGTCAGACTTGAGCGCAGGGGCGCTTCAGGACTTCTTGCTGGCGCTCGCCGACAGACTGTTGGCGAAGTTGGCGAGCGTCGAGCCCTGGGCTTGGAACTGCGCGGTCAGCTTCTCCATCTGCAGGAACTTCGCCTGGTAGAAGGCGCGCCGGCGCTCGAGCCGGGCGTCGATGTCGCTGATGCGCTCGTTGAGCGCCTTGATGTCGGCCTCGAGGTTGCTGCTCTTCAACGCCATCGCGCCATCGACGCTGCGCGTCAGGCTCTCCAGGACCTGGCTGGCGGCGCCGCCGGCGGCGGCGAACAGCGAGGCGACCGCCTGCTGGTTCTCGGCGAGCTTGGCATCGAAGGTCGCGGCATCGATGGTCATCTTGCCGTCGCTGCCGATACGCACGCCGACCTCCGACAAACGCTGGAAGCCGAGCGGCTGGCTGTCGTAGGCCTTGATCAGCTCGCGCTCGAGGGACTGCAGCTGGCGGGCGATGTCGTAGTCGTTGAACAGGGGGCCGGCCTTCTTCGTCGCCGTATCGTAGCGGCTGTTGTTCGCCAGGTAGCTGCGCGCCTCATTGAAAGCATCGACGAACTTCTGGACAGTGGCGCGCACCGCCGCGGCATCGCGGGCGACCGTCACTTGCACGCCGTCGCCAACCGCGCGCAGGTTGAGCGTGACCCCTGGCACCGCCTGGTCCATGGTGTTGGAGGCGCTGGTGATCAGCAGGCCGGTGTTGGGGTCGCCGAGCCGTACCTGCGCATCTTGGGCGGCGGAGATCTGAGTAAGCCCGCCGATGCCGGGGAGCAGGGACGCCAGGTCGCCGCTGCCGCTCAGCGTCGTGATGCCGTTGGCGGCCCCGGTCTTCGTTGAAGACACGAGCAGGCGATAGCCGCTGCCGTCGTTGACCACGCTGGCGACGACCCCGGCGTTCGCCGCATTGATCGCCGAGGCGATGCCGTTGAGCGAGTAGTCGGAGACCGCGACGACGGTCGGCGAGGATGCGCCCGCGGCCTGGATGGTGATCGTCCCGCTGCTGCCGAGGGCCGTGGTCGCCGAGGCCTGGGCTGCCGTCACGACCTGATGGGCGGAAGCCAGCTGTTTGACATTGACGGTCACACTTCCGGTGACGGCGTTGGCTGCCGCGCTTGCGGTCAGTATGGACTCATTGGAGGAGGTGGCGCGGCGCGCGGCGAAGGCGCTCGTTTGCTTGATGTCATCGAGCGCATCGCGCAGGGCGAGCAGACGGGTGTTCATCTGTTTGACCGCATCGAGCCGTGCCTGCGTTTGCGCCCGCTTCTGCTCGGCGATGCGGGCCGGTGCCCGCTCTGCCTTGAGCAGCTGCTCGACGAGAGACTTCGTATCGATTCCACTGGCGAGGCCGCCGACGTTGAGTACGGGCATGGCTTGCTCCTTAATGAAGGCGGGCGGTGCTTGGGCTGACGCTCAGGCGCGCTCGTCGATGAACATGCCGATCAGGTCATTGAGCCGTTCGCGCAGCTTGATCAGCTCCTTGGACGGGATTTCCTTGAGGATCTCGCCGCTCTTGCGGTCGCTGATGCGGACGATCACCTCGCGGAAGCGCTCGTTCAGCGTAAAATCGAGCTGCCGCCCGGTAGCGACCTCGATGACCTGGCGCAGGCGCTCGGCGGTCGCCTTCAGCTCCTCGGCGCTGGCCGGTGTCAGCTCGCGCGGCTCGTTGGCGGTCTGCTCACTGCGCCGGGCCTCGGCAGCCTGCAGCTGGCTCTCGCGAAGGGCCTGGTATGGCCGAGACTGATCACCGATCTGCGTCGCCACATTGGCATCGATGCGGGGCATGGGTACCTCCTGGGGTCCGTCCGTAGACTCACAAGCCCAGTATCGGCTGCTGATGCCGCGACTTGAGTGCACCAATCAAGCCCAACCCGCTCAAGTGCGTCGGCACACCGCCGATACTAGAATGGCAGGCAGCACTGAACGCTGCCAAAGCCTGCCATCAGGAGGAGGCCATGAGCCTTCGCATCAATACCAACACCCAAGCCATGTACGGGCACCGGCAGATGCAGAAGAACGACTTCGCGATCACGAAGTCGCTCGAGAAGCTGTCGTCGGGGCTCAAGATCAACCGTGCGGCCGACGGCGCCGCCGGGCTGATCATCAGCGAGCAGCTGCGCGCGCAGCTTGGTGGTCTCAAGCAGGCGATGGACAACACCGAGCAGGCGATCGCGCTGGTGCAGACTGCGGAGGGCGCGCTCGATGAGATGAACGCGCTGCTGGCCAAGGCCAAGAAGCTGGCGCTGTCGAGCATGAGCGACGCGACCAGCGACCTCGCGCAGCGGCAAGCCAACGATATCGAGTTCCAGAACATCGTCAGCTCGCTGCAGCGCATCGCGACGCAGACGCAGTATGCGCAGAACGGTCTGCTGTCTGGCGCCTTCTCGGCGGGGCTCAATGTGCAGCTCGGAGCCTTCGGAGGTCAGACGGCGTCGGTCAGCATCGCCAACATGCTGGCGATCGTCAACAGCGCTTTTGTGAACCAGGGCCTGAGCTCGGCGACGAGTGCAACTTCGGCGCTCGACAACATCGAGGCGGCGATTGTGGCCGTCTCGACGCAGCGCGGCCGGCTCGGCGCCCTGCAGGCGAATGTGCTGGAGACGACCTTGAACAGCCTGCGGGTGAGCTACGAGAACCTGCGTGCGGCCGAGTCGACGGTGCGCGATGTCGATTTCGCGGAAGAGAGCGCGAACTTCACGCGCAACACGATCCTGGTCCAGTCGGCGACGGCGATGCTGGCGCAGGCCAACCAGCTGCCGCAGAATGTGCTCAAGCTG
>JANWWU010000005.1 GCA_025055595.1 Planctomycetota bacterium
TTAAGCTTTTCGTTCTCTTCATGGAGAGCGGCGATTCGGAGTGTGCCCCTGTCGTCGCGCGCTGGCTCGCGGACCCCGAGAATCCGCAGCTGCTCGCGGCGCTGACCGCAGCCTCGCCGTTGCCGGCCTCGCAGCTATCGCGGCTGCCCGTGCGTGCGCTGCCGCTGCTGGCGGGCGTCCCCTTGCGCTTCTGCGATCCGCCGCCGGCGGTCCGCTCCGCCCTGCTGCTGCTCGGCGCCAGCCACTGCCTGTCGCCGCCGCCGCTGGTGGAGGAGCTGCTCTGGCGCGAGCGCTGTCCGGTGGTCATGCGCATCGTCGGCCAGCGGGTGGCGATCGCGCTCCCCGCTCGCCCGGAACAGTGGGCGACGCTCGCGCTGCCGGTCTACCACCGTTGGGCCGCCGGCATCCTCGCTGAGGCGCTCGACATCGACGCCAGCGCCGTCGTCCAGGTCAACAGCGTGCTGATCAACTGGCTGCTGCAGCTGCAGCAGGCGGCGCGGCCAGCCTGCCTCTATCTGCACGGCGCCTCGCCGGCAATCAAGGTGCAGCTGCGCCAGCTGCGCATCGATCAGCTGCTGAGCGTCCTGTGAGACGGCCGGCGCGCGGCCTCGCGCGGGAGCTGGGATCGCGGGCTTCCGCCGCTAGGATGCTGCCATGAATCAACGCGAGTTCTCGCGCGTGCGGCGCGCCGTCCCCGTCGATTGCCGCCTCAGCGATGGCCGCGTGCTCTCCGGCAGCACCCGCGATCTCAGCCTGAATGGCTGCTTCGCTGCCGGCCTCGCCGGCCTGCCGATCGGCACCCCGTGCCAGGCGGTGCTCTACCTCGATGGCCGCGGCGGGGCGCTGCAGGTCGAGGCCCACGCCGTCGTCGTGCGCCAGGCCGCCGAAGGCTGCGCGCTGCATTTCCAGGAGCTCGTCGAGGTCGAGAGCTACGAGCGCCTGCGCCAGTACATCCACTGGCATGCCGACGACCCCGATCAGGTCGATGCGGAGTTCGAGAGCCATCTCGGGCTGCGCCGCATCGATCCGCAGGCGCCGCCGCCGCGCGCAGATTGACGCGGCGCAGCGCGCGGCAGAATGCGTTCTTCGCACGGACCTCGTAGCTCAGCCGGCTAGAGCGCAAGATTGTGGCTCTTGAGGTCGCGGGTTCGATCCCCGTCGAGGTCCCCAGGCCCCGGCAGCGCCGGGGCTTCTTCATTGATCGGGCGGCGCGGCGTGAAAGAGCGCCGGCAGCCGCTCGCGGCACTGCGCGGCGATCTGCTCCGCGAGCCGTTCGCCGGCCTGCTGGTAGGCGGCCGCGGCATCGCGCGTGCTGATGCCCTCGCTTTCGGCGGCAAACACCGCCCAGCTCTCTTCCCGCCCGCGCCGCAGCAGCCGCGCCTCGCCGCGCAGGCGCACGCGCACCCAGCCGCGCGGCAGGCGCTGCTCGCTGCGCTCTTCGCGCAGCGCCATGCGCCAGGGGGGCGCCTCGCGCTCGTCGACGACGACATAGCCGGCGCCGGCCGCCGCCGCCAACAGGCCGCGCGCGACGCTCGCCGCCTGCTCGCCGCCGCTGAAGCACAGCTGCGGCGGCTGCCGCAGGCCGCCGAGGGCGGCGTGCAGCCGCGCCGGCGTACACGGCGGCTCCGGCACGGCTTCGCCGAGGCCGGCGAGCAGCGCCGCCAGCAGCGCGCGCTCTTCCGCCAGCGGCAGGGCGGCGCGCAACTGCGCCGCCCAGGCCGCGGTCAGCGGCCGCGGGGGCGCCAGCGGCAGCGCCGCCAGCGCGCGGTCGAGCTCGGCGAGCGCGGGAGCGCAGGCCGCGCGCAGGGCCGCCGGCTCGATCGCGACCAGCGCATAATGCACGCCCTCGACCTCGGCCTCGGCCACCCGTGTCAGGCCCGGCAGCTGGGCGAGGCGGGTCTCGATGCGCTGCCGCTGCACGCTGCGCTCGGCGAGCGCGCCGCCCTGGCTGCCGCTGACCACCACGGTCTCGGTCTCGCGCGCGGCGCTGACCGACGCGACGAGCTGCAGCGCGAGGTCGGCGGCGGCGCGCTCGACGGCCGCCTCGGGGGGGGGCGCGGGGCCCCGGCCCGAGCCCCGGACCGGGGCCGGCGGCGGCGAGCAACACGGCGGCGCGCCGGCGGGGGGGGCGGCGGGGGGGACGACGCGGCGGCGG
>JANWWU010000023.1 GCA_025055595.1 Planctomycetota bacterium
GCAGATCGCCGAGCTCGAGGAGCACCGCAAGACCTGGCTGGCGGACATCAACCGCTTGGTCGAAGACAACCGCGGCCGCCAAGTCGCGATCGGCGATGCCGTGCGCCGCGAGCTGCGCACCTACAATGACCTGATGCGCGAAGCGCCGGTGCGCCGCCTAGAGGTCGGCAAGGAGGAGGAGCGCGCCTACACGCAGGAGCTCGAGATCGACGACAGCCTCGGCAAGCTGCGCGACGAGATCGCGACCCTGGCGCGCGACCTCGAAGTGATCAAGAAGCGCGATCGCAGCGAGCTCGTGCAGCTCGATGCCCGCATCGCCGAGCTCGAAGAACGCACCCGCTTCTTGACGCGCCAGGTCGACCTCGAAAGCCGGGAGATGCGCCCCGATGGCGTGATACTGTCGGCGCACGCGGCGGCCAACGGCTATGTCGTCATCGACAAGGGTCGGCGCAATGGCCTGCGCCGCGGCCTGCGCTTCTCCGTCTTCACCATGCGCGCTGGTAAGCCGGTCGAAAAGGGCTTGATCGAGGTCCTTTCGGTCGAAGAGCGTATCGGCATCTGCCGCGTCCTCGAAGAGCGCGATCGCAATGATCCGCTGATCGCCGGCGATCGCCTCCACAACCCGATCTGGGACCCCGACCGCGTGCGCTCGTTTGCGCTGCATGGGGACTACCAGCGCTTCACGCGCACCGAGCTGGCGAGCTTCATCACCGCTGCCGGCGGCATCATCCATGAGGAGCTGCGCCCCGGCACCGACTTCCTCGTCGCCGGCGCGCGCGCCGAACGCTGGACCGAGCTCGCGATCAAGCTCGGCGTGCCGATCATCTCCGAGCAACAGCTGCTCGAGTTCATCCGCCCGCAGGAGTAGCCCGTGGCCTCACGCATCCACCCCGGAGCCCTCGGCGTCACGATCTTCTGCTTCGTGCTGACCATCGCCTTCGTCGCTGGCGCCTACAGCAAGGCCAGCGACCTCGCGGTCTTGCGCGATGGCGACCCCGCCAAGCCCAATGCCGACACGGTGCCCAAGCTGCTCGAACAGCGCACCGCGCTGCGGCGCGAAATCGCGGCGCTCGAGAGCGACTTCCGCGTGCGCCGCCAGGAGCTGGAGCGCGCCGACATCGAGCTGTCGCGCAACCTCGTCCACTGGCAGCAGCGCGAGCTGCTCGGCGGCATCGCCACGCCGGGCAGGGAGACGGCGGTGATCCGCGGCGAGAGCCAGCGGCTGAAGCGCCATCGCTTCGAGCAGGCCCGCTTCAGCATCGAGGAGATCAGCAAGCGCCTGGACGCCTGGCGCAACGAATATCAGAGCGCGGAACGGCAATCATTCCCCCAGCTCGACCAGGCGATCGCCGCGCGCAACCGCGAGCTCTCCGAAGTCAATCAGCGCATCGCCGACCAAGACGCGCAGTTCCAGCGCGAGCGCAGCGCGCTGCTCGAGCGTCTCGACCAGCTCAAGGCCGAGAAGGACAAGCTCGAGAAGACTCAGGCCGCCGAGCGCAGCAGCCGCCTGACGCGGATCGCCCAGCTCGAGGACCGCATCCGCAAGCTGCTCGGCCGCGAGTTCAAGTGGCTGACCGAGCTGACGCCGGTCGGGCAGATCGTCGCCGTCGAGCCGCGCAGCAACCGCGCGATCATCGACCTCGGAGCGCGCGACCGTGTGTTCCCCGGTCTGCTCTTCGAGGTGTTCACTGTCGACAAGGGCGGCTACGTCGAGAAGGGCATGCTCGAGGTCATCGAGGTGCAGGCCGATATCTCGGTCTGCCGCATCATCTCGCAGAAGGACCCCAAGCGCCTGCCGCTGGCCAAGGACGACCGCATCGGCAACCCGGTGTTCGACCCGCGCCGACCGCGCGTCTTCGTCATCGCCGGCGAGTTCGAGCGCTTCGATCCACCAGAGCTCGCCTCCTTCATCCGGCGCGCCGGCGGCATCGTCGTCGACAAGATCGGTCCCGGCGTCGATTTCCTCGTCGCCGGGGCGCGCAGCGAGCGCGAGCAGACGCAGGCCCGCGAGTACATCCTACTCGGCATGACCGAAGAGCAGCTGCTCAAGTATGTGCAGCCGCACTTCGTGCCGCAGGCCGGCGGCAGGCGCTGAGCGCGGCCCCGCGCCGCGTCAACGCAGGGGACCGTCGAGCAGGCTGTGCCATAGCCCCTCGTAGCGCGCGCGGCGGCCGTGCCAGGCCGCTTGCTCCTCGGCGAGCCGCGCTTGGAGGTGGGGCAGTCCGAGGTTGCCGGTGGAGCCGGCATGGGTGCGCGAGCGGACGACGGCATCGTGATCGGGGTCCTGCAGGCGATCGAGCGAGCAGCCGACGATGCGGTAGGCATCCCGGAAGGGCAGCCCCTGCTCGCGCACGAGGCGGTAGGCCTCGTCGGTCGCATAGATGTCGGGGCTGAGCGCGGCGAGGATCCGCTCCCGCACCGGCACCAGCGTCGGCGTTGCTGCGGTCGTCACGGTGACGATGCCGCGCGCGATCTCCACCCCGTCGATGACCAGCGCCTTCGTGTCCTGGAGATCGCGCGCGTAGCCGCTGGGCAGGCCGTGGACGATGCCGGCAAGGCCGGCGCGCAAGGCATGGAAGCGCGCGCAGCGCGCACGGATCAGCTCGAAGAGATCCGGGTTGCGTTTCTGCGGCATGATCGACGAGCCGGTCGTGAAACCCTTGCCGATCGTGAAGAACCCGGCCTCCTGGCTGGTGAAGAAGACGAGGTCGGAAGCGTAGCGGTTGAGGTCGGTGACGATGCTGGCGATCGCATCGAGCACTGCGGCCTCGCCCTTGCCGCGGCTGTTGGCATCGGCCAGCGCCACCCCGCCCCAGCGCGCGAAGCCGAGCAGGCGCGCGGCGTACTCGCGATCGAGCGGCAGGCCGACGCCGTAGCTGGCGCCGCTGCCCAGGGGGCAGGCATCGATGAAGCGATAGGCGGCCTCGAGCAGCAGCAGATCATCGAGCAGGCCCTGGGCGTGAGCCGCGAAGAACATGCCGACGCTCGAGGGCATCGCCCGCTGCAGATGCGTGTATCCCGGCAAGGGGTGGAACTCATGGGCGCGCGCCTGCGCCAGCAGGGCGGCGATGCAGGCGAGCACTTCCTCGGCGCAGCCGACGAGCGCGTCCTTCTCCCACAGCCGCAGCGCCGTCAGCACCTGGTCGTTGCGGCTGCGTCCGGTGTGCAGCTTCTTCGCCGGCTCGCCGAGCCGCTGCGTCAGCAGCAGCTCGATCTTCGAATGCACATCCTCATCGCTGCTTTCCACCGTCCAGCCGCCGGCGCTGTACTCGCGGTGCAGCTGGCGCAGGCCCTCGACCAGTGCGGCCATCTCGGCGGCATTGAGGATCCCGATGCGCGCCAGCATCCGCACGTGGGCGATCGATCCGAGGATGTCGTAGGGCGCGAGCACCCGATCGTACTGCCAATCGTCGCCGACCGTGAAGGCGTGGACGATGGCCTCGGTATCGTCGCCGCCTTTGCTCCAGATCGCCATAGCCCGCAGTCTGCCGCGTCAAAACCCGACGGAAGCCTCAGGACCTGGTCGGGGCCTTCCAATACTCCTCGACCAGGAAGCCGACCATGCCGAGCTGCCGCGCCGGCTCGCGCAGATCGTCGATCATACCCGGATTGCCGCAGACCATCAGCGTCGCCGGCTCGGCGCGGATCAGCTCGCGCAGTTTCACCTTGTCGACGCCATGCGGCAGGGCCACCGGCTGACGGGCATCGGTCGGCAGGTCGAACAGGCTGCGGAACAGCTCATTGACGCGGCCGACGCCATGGGCCTGCGTCCAGCCGTGGGCGGGATCCGGGCGGCTGGCTGTCGTGACATAGGTGAAATCGAAGTCCTGGCTGCGCGCGGCGGCGTAGGCCAGCAGCTCGTCGCGGTAGCCGAACTCGTCGGCGTAGGCGCAACCATGCATCAGGATCACGCGGAAGCCCGCCGGGATGCCGACCTCGTGCAGGCGATGCAGGGTGCGCACCTGGCTGACGAAGGGCGCGAGGCCGGTGCCGGTGGCGACCATGACGACGGTGCGCGTCCGCGCCTGCGCCAGCGTGAAGCGGCCCCTCGGCGGCAGGATCCAGCACGGCTGCTCGTCGGCGGCGAACAGCTGCGGCGTCAGCGTGCCGCCGTCGATGCGGACGATGTACAGCTCGTAGCTCGCGCGGTCGAGGGGGCAGGAGGCGATCGAGTAGGGGCGCAGCGTGAAGCCGCGCGGGGTGTCGAGGCCGAGCGTGAGGTATTGCCCGGCCTGGAAGCGCGGCACCTCGCCGGATGCGAGCCGGACCTCGAAGACCCCCAGATGCGGCGGCATCGCCCGCGGCAGGCGGCGGACGACGCCGGGCAGCATGCGCGCGCGCAGCGCTTCCCGTGCTTCCTCAGCAGTGGACATTGCCGTCACTCTGGCTGCCGCACGCGGCGCGCCACCACGCTCGCGCCAGCGTTGCGCAGCGCTGGCATCGGCAGCGCGGGCGGCAGGCTGCTGTCATGACGCTGCCCCCGCTCGCCTTCATCGGTGGCGGCAACATGGCGACGGCGATGGTCCAGGGCCTGCGCCGCGCGCCGTCGCCGCCGCCGATCACGGTCTCCGAGCCGCGCGCCGAGCAGCGCGCGCTGCTGCGCGATCTCGGCGTCGCGGTGACGGCGGACAACCGCGCCGCGGTCGCCGCCGCCCGCGTCGTCGTCCTCGCGATCAAGCCGCAGATCGCCGCCGAGGTCGTCCCGGAGCTGGCGACGGCCTGGACGCCGGCGCACTGCCTGATCTCGATCCTCGCCGGCACCACCACCGCCCGTCTCGCCGGCTGGCTGCCGCCGGGCGCGCGCATCGTGCGCGCGATGCCCAACACCCCGCTGGCGATCGGGCTCGGCATGGTCGGGCTCTGCGCCGGCGCGCACGCCACGCCCGAAGACCTCGCGGTCGCCGAGGAGCTCTTCGCTCCCTGCGCGCGCGTGCTGCGCCTCGCCGACGAGCAGCAGATGGACGCGGTCACCGCCGTCAGCGGCAGCGGCCCGGCCTATGTGTTCCGCACCGCCGAGGCCCTGGTCGCGGCCGCCGAGCAGCTCGGGCTGGCGCGCTGCGAAGCCGAGCTGCTCGTCGAGCAGACCCTGGTCGGCGCTGTCGCCTACCTGCGCGAGCGCGGGATCGCCCAGGCCGCACAGCTGCGCCGAGCGGTCACCAGTCCGGGCGGAACGACGGCGGCCGCGCTCGCCGTGCTCGAGGCCGCCGACTACAGCGGGCTCTGGTGCCGCGCCCTCGCGGCCGCCGCGCAGCGGGGCCGCGAGCTGGCCGCCGCGCCCTCGGGCTGAGCGTCGCATGCCAGCCGGCGCCCGTCTTGTGGCACGCCTCGGCCCGCGATACTGACGGCATGCCGACCTACGAGTACGAGACCATCCCCCAGCGTCCGGGCGAGCAGCCTGTGCGCTTCGAGATCTATCAGCCGATCACTGCCGCCCCGCTGACGCAGCACCCCGAGACCGGGGTCCCGGTGCGGCGCCTGATCAGCGGCGGGCTCGGCATCGTGACGGAGTCGAAGACGGCAGCGGCAGCGCCGCCCTGCGGTCAAGGCGCCTGCGGTCTGGGCGCGGCCTGCGAGAGCGGGATCTGCGCCGCCCCCGAAGGACCCTGCGGCGGCGGTTCCTGCGGCCTCGACGCCTAGAGGTGCTCGAACAGGATCTTGAAGCCGATCGCCAGCAGCACGAGTCCGCCGCAGGCCGCGGCGGCCTGGGCGCCGGCGTTGCCGATCGATGACGCCAGCGCCATCGCGACCGCGCAGCAGAGCGCAGTCACCGCGCCGACGAGGGCGATGGCGAACAGCGGCGGCACCTCGAGGACGGCGATCGTCAAGCCGGCGGCGAGCGCATCGACGGAGGTGGCGACGGCCAGCGGCAGCACCCGCCGCCAGGCGAAGGGATCGCCCGGCGGGCATTCGGCATGGGCCCGCCTCGCCTCCCACAGCATCTTGCCGCCGATCGCCGTCAACAGCGCCCACGCCACCCAGTGATCCCAGTCGGCGACGGCCTCGGCCAGCGCCTCGCCTCCGAGCCAGCCGCCGCACGGCATCACCGCCTGGAAGATCCCGAAGGCGAGCGGCATGCGCAGGCGCCGCGGCCACGGCGCCTGCGGCGCGCACAGCGCCGCGCAGACGCTCACCGCGACCGCGTCCATCGCGAGACCGAGCGCGAGCAGAACGGCGGTGAGCACATTGCAGACGATAGCGGCGCCGCCGCCGTGTCGATCTTGCGGAGCGCCGCCTCGCCTGCGCCCAGGCGAGAAGATCGGCAGCGCTCAGGCGCGGGCGAAGTTCGCGGCCGCGAAGTCCCAGTTGACGAGGTGGTCGAGGAAGGCCTCGAGGAACTTCTGCCGCAGGTTCTTGTAGGTCGGATAGTAGGCGTGCTCCCAGACATCGGCGGTCAGCAAGGGGACGGCCGAGCCGGTGATCGGCGTCTCGGCGTTCGGCGTCTTCACCACCTTGAGCACGCCGCCGTCCTTGACCAGCCACACCCAGCCGCTGCCGAACTGGGCCATGCCCTGGCTGATGAACTCGGCGCGGAACTTGTCATAGCCGCCGAGATCGCGGTCGATGGCGGCGGCGAGCGCGCCGCTCGGGCGGCCTCCGCCCTTCGGCTTCATGCTGTTCCAGAAGAAGGTGTGGTTCCACACCTGCGCCGCCTGATTGAAGACCGCGCCGCTCGCAGTCTTGATGATCTGGACGAGCGTGTCGTCGGTCGCGTCCGGGCGCAGCTCGTTGAGCTTGACGACATAGGCGTTGTGGTGTTTGCCGTGGTGCAGCTCGAGGTTCTCCTTCGAGTAGTGCGGCTCGAGCGCATCGAGCGGATACGGCAGCGGCGGCAAGGTGACTGGCATAGGTGCTCCTCGTGCGTGAGGCTTCTGCAGAACCGAGGCCGCTGGCAAGCTCGCGACCGCGATGGTTTGCACGCCGCGCCTGCGCGCACTTTCTCCTTGCCGAAACCCGCACGCCGGCAGAATGCGCGCGTCGGCCGCGCGTCGCGTCCGTCCCACCCTGGCCCGCGCGGCCACCATCGGCAGCTCTGCTGCCTGCGAGGAATCCCGTGGAACTGTATGTCGGCAACCTGCCCTGGGCGATCGATGACGCTCAGCTCACCCGCCTGTTCGCGCCGCACGGCACCGTCGTGCGCGCGAAAGTCGTCACCGATCGCGAGAGCGGTCGCAGCCGCGGCTTCGGCTTCGTCACCATGGGCGATGCCGCGAGCGCGCAGCAGGCGATCCAAGCGCTGAACGGCAGCGACTGCCAGGGCCGCGCGTTGACGGTCCGGCTCAGCGAGCCGCGTCCGCCGCGCGACGAGCGCCGTGGCTTCGCCCGCCGCGAAGGCCGTTACGAGCGGCGCCCGGGCTTCCCTCCGCGCGCGCAGGCCTAGACCGCGCCGGCGCCAAGCCGCTCACTCGCAGCGCAGCACCGCCAGCGGCGGCGCCGACCAGGCGCGACGCGTGCTCGCCCACATCGTCAGCAGCGCCGCCACCCACAGGGCGCCGAGACAGCCGAGGAGCTTTCCCGTCGGCACCACGGCCGGCACCGCGAACACGACGGCATTCAGCCATAGTCCGCTGACCAGGCCGCTGACGGCGCCGAGCAGGACGGCGAGCGTGACCAGGATCCCCGCCTCGCCGAGCACGAGCAGGCTCAGCTGCCGGCGGGTGGCGCCGAGCGCGGCCAGCGTGGCGAGCT
>JANWWU010000037.1 GCA_025055595.1 Planctomycetota bacterium
TTCGCGCTGCGCGCCGCGGCCGAGGACTGGCTGCGCAAGCACTACAACCAGCCGCTGCCGCCCTCGCCGCTGTTCCAGGGCGGCGGCGAGCCGCTGGTCAAGCCGCTGACCCCCGTACCGCGCCCCGCCCCTTGACCGCGGACGAGCAGCGCGGCAATCGCGTCATGCGCATCCTGATGGTGTGCCTCGGCAACATCTGCCGCTCGCCGATGGCGGAAGCGGTGCTGCGCGCGCTGCGCCCCGACTGGACGGTCGACTCCGCCGGCACCGGACACTGGCATCGCGGGGAGCCGCCCGACGAGCGCGCGCTGGCGGAGCTGGCGCGGCACGGCCTGCGCACGACGCACCGCGCGCGGCAGGTGACCGCCGAGGACTATCGGCGCTTCGATCGCCTGCTGGCGATGGACCGCCAGGTGCTCGCCGAGCTGGAGCGCCGCCGTCCGCGCGATGCGACCGCGCGCCTCGAGCTGTTCGACCGCCAAGATGTCCCCGACCCCTACTACGAGGGGCCGGAGGCCTTCGCCGCGGTCTACGAACAGATCGCCCGCCGCTGCCGCGAGCTGGCCGAGGAATCGCGATGCGCGCCGTGACCTGGAATGTGAATGGCCTGCGCGCGCTGCTCGGCAAGGGCATCGTGCCCTGGGAGGCGGTGCCGGGGGCCGAGGTCGTCGCGCTGCAGGAGATCAAGGCCAGCCCGGCCCAGCTCGGGGCGCTGGCCGAGCCGGCGGGCTGGCACGCGGCCTGGTGTCCGGCGCGCAAGCCCGGCTACAGCGGCACGGCCCTGTTGTCGCGCCGCCGCCCCGACGAGATCGCGGCCGGCCTCGGCGACCCCGCCTTCGACGACGAGGGCCGCACCATCGCGATGCGCTTCGGCGATCTCGTCGTGATCAGCGCCTACTTCCCCAACAGCCAGGAAGGCGGCGCGCGGCTGGCCTACAAGCTCGCCTACTGCGCGGCGATGGAGGGCTACCTCGCGCGCTGGCGCGCGCGCGGCTGCGAGACCCTGCTGCTGGGCGACTACAACATCGCGCATCGACCGATCGATCTCGCGCGGCCCGAGGACAACGAGCAGAGCCCGGGCTATCTGCCGGAGGAGCGGGCCTGGTTCAGCCGCTACCTGCAGCTCGGCTACCGCGATGTCTTCCGCGAGCGCTACCCGGAGCTCACCGGGGCTTACACGTGGTGGAGCTTCCGCGCGCGCGCACGCGAGCGCAACATCGGCTGGCGGATCGACTACGCGACGACCTCGCCGCAGCTCGCCGCGCGCGTGCGCGAGATCGCGCACCACCCCGAGATCGGCGGCAGCGACCACTGTCCGGTCAGCGTCACGCTGGCGTAGCTTGCTGATCGCTCGACCTTCGCCTTGTCGGCGCCGCTGTCGGCATAGAATGAACCCCCTATGCCTGGTTCGGCGACGCCGGCTGCGCTGCCGGCCGCGCACCGCGTGGTGCTCGGCCTGCAGTGGGGCGATGAAGGGAAGGGGAAGATCATCGATGTCCTGGCCGCGCACTGCGACCTCGTCGTGCGCTGCCAGGGGGGCGCCAACGCCGGGCACACGGTCGTCGTCGGCGGGCGCAAGACCGTGCTGCACCTGCTGCCGTCCGGCATCCTGCATCGGCATGTCCGCTGCCTGATCGGCCACGGCGTCGTCCTCGACCCGGTCGCCCTCGGCCACGAGCTCGACGAGCTCGCGGCCGGCGGCTGCGACATCGCCGGCCGCCTGCTGATCTCCGAGCGCGCCCACCTCGTGCTGCCGACGCACCCGCTGCTCGACCGCGCCTACGAGGCGGCGCGCGGCGCCGGCAAGGTCGGAACGACGCTGCGCGGCATCGGCCCCTGCTACGCCGACAAGGCCCTGCGGACCGGGATCCGCGCCGGCGACCTCGTCGACCTTCCGGCGGTCGAGCGCGCGGTGCGCGCGCGCATCGCGCACGCCAACGCCCTCGCGCAGGCCTGGGGCGTGGAGCCGCTCGATGCCGACGCCGCCCTGGCGAGCTGGCTGCCGGCGGCGCAGCGCATCGCGCCGCTGGTCGGCGACGCGATCGCCGCGCTCCATGCCGCGGTCGACGCCGGCCAGCGCGTGCTCTTCGAGGGCGCGCAGGGCGTGCAGCTCGACATCGATGTCGGCACCTATCCCTTCGTCACCTCCTCGAATACCGGCATCGGCGGGGTCCTGACCGGCACCGGGATCAGCCATCGCCAGATCGGTGAGGTGATCGGCGTCATCAAGGCCTACACGACGCGGGTCGGCAGCGGGCCCTTCGTCACCGAGCTCGCCGACGAGCGCGGCGAGCGACTGCGCCAGCGCGGGCAGGAGTTCGGCGCCACCACCGGGCGTCCGCGCCGCTGCGGCTGGCTCGACCTCGTCGCCGTGCGTCAGGCCTGCCGCCTCAATGGCGTCGACGCGCTGGCGCTGACCAAGCTCGACATCCTCGACGGCGAGCCCGAACTGGCTCTATGCGTCGCCTATCGCCTCGATGGCCGCGAGCTGACCGCGCCGCCGGCGCGCTGTGCGGACCTCGAGCGCGTGCAGCCGGTGTACGAGGTGCTGCCCGGCTGGCAGCGCCCGGTCAGCGGCGCGCGCGGCGTCGCCGACCTGCCCGAGGCCGCGCGCGCCTACATCGCACGCATCGAGCGCTTCCTCGCCGTGCCGGTGCGCTGGATCGGCACCGGCGCGGCCCGCGACGCCCTGATCGAGCGCGCACCATGAGCCCCTTCGCGACCGAGGTCCACGATGCCGCCGCCGAAGCCCGCGCCGCCGGCCTCGATCCGGCGCGTCTGCCGCGGCATCTCGCGATCATCATGGACGGCAACGGGCGCTGGGCCAGCCGCCAGGGTTGGGAGCGCTTCTTCGGCCATCGCCGCGGCGCCGACACCGTGCGCGCGATCACGACCGCCTGCGTGCGGCTCGGCATACCACGGCTGACGCTGTATGCCTTCTCGTCGGAGAACTGGCAGCGCCCGGCGCGCGAGGTCGCGGTGCTGATGGAGCTCCTCGTCGAATACCTCGCGCGCGAGCTGCCGACCCTGCACGAGCAACAGATCCGGCTGTGCGCGATCGGCCGCCTCGAGCGCCTGCCGGCGACGGCGCAGGCCGCGCTGCGCGCGGCGATCGCCGCCACTGCCGGCTATCGGCGGATGGTGCTGACGCTGGCGCTGAGCTACGGCGGGCGCGCCGAGCTCGTCGACGCCTGCCGGGAACTGGCGCGCCGCGTCGCCGCCGGCGAGCTCGACCCCGAGGAGATCGACGAGGCGCGCCTCGGCGCCGCGCTCTACGACGGTGAGGAGGTCGATCTCGTCATCCGCACCGCCGGCGAGCAGCGACTGTCCAACTTCCTGCTCTGGCAGACGGCTTACGCCGAGTTCATCAGCCACCCCGCGCTGTGGCCGGAGTTCACGGTCGCCGACTTCCATGCGTGCTTGCGCGAGTATCAGCGCCGCGAGCGGCGCTTCGGCCGCGTCTAGGCGCGCGCCGAGCGCGGCCGACAACCGCTGTCCTTGCGTGCTGGGCGCGGCATCGACAATCCTCTGCTCAGCAACCACACGCGCAGCGAGGGCAGCATGTTCGTCCGCCTCTGGGGGGTGCGGGGCTCGATCGCGACGCCGTTGACCAGCGCGGCCCTGCGCGAGAAGGCGCGCGCCCTGCTCGCCGAGGCCCGCCCCGAGGATCTCGCGAGCCCGGAGGCGATCGAGGCCTACCTCGATCGCTCCCCGCACAGCTGGACCTACGGCGGCAACACCTCCTGCGTCGAGGTCTCGTTCGCGGACGTCGTGTTCGTCCTCGATGCCGGCACCGGCATCCGCGCCCTGGGAGCGGCGCTCAAGGCCGAGGGCCGGCTCGCGCACCGCCTCCACCTGTTCTTCACGCACTTCCACTGGGATCACATCTGCGGCTTCCCCTTCTTCCTGCCGATCTACCAGCCGGGGCGCGAGATCCGGGTGTGGAGCGGGCGCAGCGACGCCGAACGCCTGCTCTCGATCCAGATGAACGACGCGCATTTTCCCGTGAAGTGGCACAACCTGCCGTCGCGCATCGTCTGTCAGCAGCTGCCGGAGGAGGCGGCGACCGAGATCGAGGGCGCAACGGTGCGCATCCTGCCGCTGATCCACCCCGACAAGGCCTACGGCTACCGCATCGACTACGGCGGGCACGCTGTCGCCTACCTGACAGATACCGAGGTCAGCAAGCATCCCGACCGCGTCGCCGACACCTACGCCCGCTTCGTCGCCGGCGCCGATCTCGTGATCGTCGATGCGATGTACGGCTTCCTCGACTACCACGAGCACATCAACTTCGGCCACTCGAGCATCTTCACCTTCATCGACTTCTTCCGCGACACCGAGATCGGCGAGCTCGTCATCTTCCACCACGACCCGCTGGCCAGCGATGCGCAGATCGCGCGCCTCGCCGCCGACGCCAACCGCTACAAGGAGCTGATCGCGCCGCAGGCGCGCTGGCGGCTGAGCGCAGCGCGCGAGCAGCAGACCTGGCGCTGGTAGCCTAGCCGGCGATCGCGCGGACGATCGCGGCGTGGTCGCGGAGCACGCACACGGCATCGGCCAGGCCGGGGCGGTGCAGGCGGACGGCGAGCGCCGCCATCACCCGCAGGTGCTCGGCGTGGTCGCTCTCGCGCGCCGCGATCAGCAGCGCCAGCCGCACCGGCTGGCCGTCGGCCGCGCCCCACGGCACGCCGCTGGGCAAAACGCCGACCGCGAGGCGGCAGGCCGGGATGTCGGGGCTGCGCGCGTGCGGGATGGCGATGCCGCCGCCGATCGCCGTCGACGCGACTTCTTCGCGGTCGAGCACGGCGCGGATGAAGGCCAGGCGCTCGTGCACGCCGAGGTCCTCGGTCGTCGACTCGGCGAGCGCGGCGATGACGATCGCCTTCGCCGGGGTGCCGGGGAAGATCACCACCCGCCGGGGATCGAACAGGGCGATGAGATCGAGCGGGGGCGCCGGGCTCACGGCGATCAGCGCGCTTCGAACTCCACCAGCAGGTCGCGCAGCGCCTGGAAGCTCGCCGCTTGGTGGAGGAAACCGCAGAAGTGCTCCTTGCGGATCAGGCCGGCGAAGTGCTTCATCAGCTGCAGGTGCTGGTCCTTGAGCGCCGGCGGCGTGACGAGCAGGAACACGCTGTGCACCGGCTCGCCGTCGAGGCTGTCGAAGTCCAGGCCCTCCGGACAGTGGCCGTACGAGCAGAGGATGCGATCGCTCAGCGGCGCTCGGCAGTGCGGGACGGCGATGCCGTGCCCGATCCCCGTCGAGCCGATGACCTCGCGCTTCATCGCTTCCTCGACGACGGTTTCGACCTGGGCCGACGTCAAGCGACCGCAGCGAGCGAGCGCTTCGGCGAGCAGGCGGATGACCGTCCGTTTGTCGGCATCGGCGGGGAGGATGGTGAAGGCTTCGCGCACCAGGACCTGCGACATGCGCGGTCCGCTGCTGGCTTCAACGCTGTTCATCACGAGGCTCGCGGAGAAAGGGGCTGGCCGGGCGTGGCATCGGATGAATCAATGATGGGAATCTTGTAAATGCTCATCGCCGGTCAATGGCAGGCCGAGTCGCTGCGCCACTCCCAGCGCCCGGGCGGGAAGCACCGCTCGTGCCGAATCCGCCCGTCGTCGATGACGCAGGTGAAGGCCTGGTCGCAGACGACGGCGTAGTGGCCGGGACCGTAGCAGAGGAGATCGATCGTCGCCTCGCCGAGCGGAATCCGCTGCAGGCCCCAGCCCGGCTGCGGGTGATGCCAGACGAGGCGGCGCTGGACGGCATCGGGCTCGATGCCGATGACGAGCTCGTAGAGCAGCGCGGTCGCCGGCAGCGCGCTCCAGCTGTAGTCGCGGCGCGCCCAGGTCCCGGGCTGGCTGCTGTCCGGGGCCCAGGTCTCCCACAGCGCGCCAGTCGCGCGATAGACCTCGGCGACGACCGCGAGGTGCCGCAGCGCGATGCGGCGCGCGAGCGCGAAGCGGCCGGCGCGCGCGAAGCCCCAGGCGACGGCCGCCGTCGTCGGCGCCCAGGTGCCGCCGCGCCAGTAGCCGCCCTGCGGGTCGTAATCCGGGCTGTCGGCGGCCAGGCTCGGCACTGGGTGGTGTCGCCAGAACGCCGCGGGATCGCATAGCCAGCGCTCGAGGGCGGCGACGCGCTCCGGCGGCACCGCGCCGGTCAGCAGCGGCCAGAAGCCGGTGACCGTCTTGTGCGGGCTGTGCCCGCCGGCGGACAGCTGCGAGACGCAGTAGAACTGCGCCTGCTCCGACCACAGGCAGCGGTTCATCGCCGCGGCGATCGCGGCATGCTCTGCGCGCCACAGCGCGGCCTCCGCCTCGCGGCCGAGGGCCTGCCACATCTCGGCGATGATCCCGGCGGCCTGGGCCTGCTGCGCGGTCAGGCAGGGATAGCCGTCGCCGACCGCCGGCGAGTTGTCGAGCCCGCTCGCCAGGCCCGTCGTCCAGTAGGTGCCGTCGGGCAGGCGGCGATGGCGGGCGAGCCAGCGGTGGAGGGCGACCAGCGCCGGCAGCACGCGCGCCCAGCGGCCGCTGTCGCCGCTCAGGCGCGCCAGCTGCCATTCGGCCCAGGCGAGCAGCGGGGGATTCGGCGAGAAGTCCGGCTCGTAGGCGACCGGCAGCCCGTCGCGGGTGTCGGTCTCGCGCGGCAGGTAGCCGCCATCCATCTGCCGCGAATACAGGCAGTCGAGGGTGGCGGCGGCCGGCAGCGCGCGCCAGCCCCAGGCCGTGCACAGGGCGGTGAAGCAGGAGTCCCAGACGAACAGCGCCTCGCCGAACCCTTCGTGGCTGGTCGCGAGGTAGTCGTTGGGCAGGCCGCTGCCGGCGGCCGGGGCGCGGCGCAGGCCGAGCAGCATCCGCCAGGCGTGATCATGCACCGCCAGCAGGTGGGCCTGCTGCGGCGGCGCCACCGGCCGCGGGACGCGCGCCAAGAGCTCCTCGGCCGACGCCGGCCACGACAGCGTCCGCGGCTCGCGCACTGGCGCCCAGCGCCCGCGCGCCTCGTGCACCGGCACGCTGAGGCGCACGGGCTCGGATGGCGCCGGCGGCGGCGCTGCGGTCTCCGGCAGGCGGCTCCAGCCGAGCTCGAGGGTCGCCGCGAGCGTGCGGACGACGACGAGCTCCGGCTCGAGGCGCTCCTCGCAGGCGTCCTCGGCGCGCGCGGCGGGCAGCGGCTGCGCGGCGTCGGCGACCGGCAGCAGCAGGCGCTGGATGCCGGCGCGGCGATCGTCGTCGTCGCTGATGTCGCGCGCGGCATGCGGCGGCAGCGCGCTGCGCAGGCGCAGGCAGGGCAGCGGCCGGCGGCATGGGTGATCATCGTCGATGCTCGGGTCGGGCGTCGGCCAGGGCAGCGGGCGCAGCCACACCTGCTGCCACAGCACGCCATCCAGCCAGCACTGGGCGGGCGTGATGCGCAGCGCCGCCGCCAGCGCCGGCGCCGCCGGCTGCACCTCGGCGGTCAGCGCGATGCGATCGGGACGGGCGAGCAGGGCCGCGCGCAGCGCCGCGCGCTGGCGCGAGGGGCAATCGCGGTCGAGGCGTTCGGGCCACAGCGGACGCGGGCCATAGCGCACGCGCAGACGATGGCGGCCGGCGGACAGCGGCAGGACGAGCAGCGCGCGCAGGCGGCGCTCGTAGCGCCGCCACCACAGCGGTTCGTCGAGGACCGGCCACTCGTCGAGCCAGCAGGCCAGCGGCCGCGTGCTGTCGATCGCGATCACCACCGTGCCGGCGCGCGGGACGTTGATCGCGCCCGCGCTCTCCCCCGCCTCGCCGGAGAGCGGCGCCAGCTCCACCGGGCACTCGAGCATGGCGGCAGCATGGAGCCGCGGCGCCGCGGCCAAGGCCGCCGCTGGCGCCGGGCCTTGCCTGGTACTCCCACGGGGATTCGAACCCCGGTTCACGGACTGAGAATCCGTTGTCCTAGGCCTCTAGACGATGGGAGCGCGAGGAGGGACTATTTTGAGTCGCTGACATCGGGATCAAGGCCCAGGGAGTGGCAGGTCTGGCGCAGGCGCTCGCGCAGCGGCGCGCGGTCGGCGAGCAGGCGCGCCAGCCGCGGCAGCAGCGCGCGCGTCGTTTCGTCCTCGTCGCAGATCACCTCGTGCACCCCGGCCTCGCGCAGCATCGCGACCTGCGCGGTGTACGGCGCGCGGGCGAGGATGCGCAGGGCGGGGTCGAGCGCGCGCAGGCGGCTGGCGACGGCCGCCGAGGTGTCGGCGATCGGGAAGGTGAGGACGACGAGCGCCGGACGGTGGCCGAGGAGCGGCATCCACTCCTCCATGTCCTCGATGCGCCCGCGATGGGTGCGCACGCCCGGCACGCCCTGCCAGGGAGCGAGCAGCCGCTCGTTGCGGTCGACGAGCAGCAGCGGCACGCCCTGCTGGCGCAGGGCGGCGACGACGCTGTTGCCGACCGGGCCGAGGCCGGCGACGACGACGCTGTCGCCGCCGCTCGCCAGCGTCGTCAGGTCGACGACGGGCAGGAGCGGCCGGGCGAGCCGGGTGAGCAGCGGCGCCGTCGCCAGCGAGATGCAGGTGACGGCGACGACGAGATCGTAGAGGTGGCGCAGGGCCGGATCGCTGCTGCGCGCGAAGGCGGCGGCGGCGAGGACGAAGGCGAACTCGCCGACCTGGGCGAGCAGCAGGCCGCAGCCGAGGGCCGGGCGCCACGGCAGGCCGGCGAGGCGCACCGCGAGGGCGGCGAGCGGGGCCTTGATCAGCAGGGCGCCGACCAGCAGGGCGCTGACCTGCGGCCAATGCGCGGCGACGAAGCCGATGTCGAACAGCGCGCCCATCGCGGCGAAGAAGCAGATCGCGGTCAGACCGGTCAGCGGGCGGGTCGAGACCGCGATCAGCTCGCGGTGGCGCTGCTCGCCGAGCGCCAGGCCGGCGGCGAAGGCGCCGAACGCCGCGCCCAGCCCGAGCCGCTCGGCGATCAACGCTGCGCCGAGCGCCACCGTCACCGCGAAGGCCGCCTCGAGCTCCGGCAGCTTGTTGGCGCGCAGCCGCGCGATCAGACGGGAGGCCAGCGCCTGGCGCAGCAGGACGGTGCCGGCGCCGAACAGCAGCACGCCGCCGATCAGCGAGGGCAGCGGCGCCGGGGAGCCGACTGGCGCGAGCAGGGCGAGCAGGACGAGCAGCGGCCCGATCGCCAGGTCCTGCATCAGCGACACGGCGAGCGCGAGCTGCCCCTCGGGACGATTGCGCAGGCGCCGCTCCTCGAGCGCGCGCATCAGGACGATCGAGCTGGTCATCGCCAGGCAGGCGCCGATCGCCACCGCGCTCGCCGGCGGCAGGCCGGCGAGCGCGGCGACCAGGGCGCCGGCGCCGATCGTCAGCCCGATCTGGGTCAGCGAGGCGATCGCGGTCGCGCGCCAGCGCTGGCGCACGCTGCCGAGGTCGAGCTCGAGGCCGAGCGTGAACAGCAGCAGCGCGGCGCCGACCTCGGCGAGCGGCTGCAGCGTGTCGCGGTCGATCAGGCCGAGGGCGCTCGGTCCGGCGAGGGCGCCGGTCGCGAGGTAGGCGACGAGCGCGCTGACCCCGAGGCGCTGGAAGGCGGTGACGATGATCACGCCGAGCGCCAGCAGCCCGAGGATCGCTCCGAGCTCGCCCATGCCGCGGTTGTCCGTCGCCGCTTTCGACGACAAGGAGGCGGTGCCCGAACGCCTGCTATCCGTGCTCGAACGCGCGGCGCGCTGGCTCGCCGAGCGCGGCATCGGCAATGCCCGCCGCGAGGCCGAGTGGATCTTCGCCGACACCCTCGGCCTGTCGCGGCTCGAGCTCTACACGCGTTTCGACATGCCGCTCGACGGCGAGGAGCTGGCGCGCCTGCGCGCGCGCGTGCAGCGGCGCGGCCGGCGCGAGCCGCTGGCGTACATCCTCGGCTGGCAGCCCTTCGCCGGCCTGCAGCTGATGGTGACGCCGGCGGTGCTGGTGCCGCGACCCGAGACCGAGGAGCTGGTCGCGCGCGCCCTGGGCGAGCTGCCGCGCACCGCGCGCCGGGCGCTCGATGTCGGCACCGGCAGCGGGGCGATCGCTCTGGCGCTCAAGCGCGCGCGGCCCGAGCTCGCGGTCGTCGCCACCGAGATCAGCGCCGAGGCCCTGGCAGTGGCGCGCGCCAACGGCGCGCGGCTGGCGCTGGACATCGACTGGCGTTGCTGCGACCTGGCGACGGCGGTCGCCGAGCCCTGCGATCTCGTCGTCGCCAACCTGCCCTACATCGCCGACGACGAGCGCGCGCTCTGCGACCCCGAGCTCGCCTACGAGCCCGAGCTCGCGCTGTTCCCCGGCGGCGACGGGCTCGGGCCGATCCGCCGCCTGCTCGCCGACGCCCAGCGGCTGCTCGCGCCCGACGGCGTGCTGTGGCTCGAGCATGGCTTCCGCCAGGGCGCGGCTGTCGCCGCCGAGGCCGCCGCCCACGGGCTGCGCGCGCTGCCGCACCGCGACGCCGCCGGCACCTGGCGCTACGCCGAGGTGCGCCGTGCGTGAGGCGCTGGCAGCGCTCGGTCTCCTGCTGGCGCTGGCGTTGAGCGCCGCCTTTCGCGGCCCGCTGCCCGTGCCGCCGCGCCTGCCGGCGGCGGCCTGCCAGCCGTGGATGGCCGACTGCATCCCCGGCGTCGGCGCCAAGCGGCGCGAGCAGGTGGCGGCGGAGATCCGCGCCGGCCGCATCCCGGCGGCGGCGCGCGCGTGGTTCGCGCCCTGAGCGAGTCGAGGGTTGCCGTGCGCGCCTTGGGCGAACAGAGGCCGCCGCCATACTGCAGGGCCGAGAGGTCGCCATGTATCCCGACGAGATCGTGAATCCGATTCGCGCCGAGGTCCGCGCGATGGGCCTGACCGAGCTGCGGACGCCGGAGGATGTCGAGCGCGCGCTCGCCGACCCCGGTCCCGTGCTGGTCTTCGTCAACAGCGTCTGCGGCTGCGCGGCCGCCGGCGCCCGTCCCGGCCTGGCCAAGGCGCTGGCCGAGGCGCCGAAGAAGCCGCGCGTCGTCACGGTGTTCGCCGGCGTCGACCGTGAGGCGACCGCCGCGGCGCGGGCGCGTTTCGGCAACTATCCGCCGAGCTCGCCGAGCGCGGCCCTGCTCAAGAACGGCGAGGTCGTGTGGATGCTGCACCGCCACCAGATCGAGGGCCGCTACCCCGAGCAGATCGCCGAGGCCTTCCGCCAGGCCTTCGCCGCGCACTGCTGAGGGCCGCGGCGCGGCGGCGGCTTGGCGCGGCGGCGGCGCGCGCAGCATTGCGCCATGCCCGGCAACACCTTCGGCGAGGCCTTCCGCGTCACGACCTTCGGCGAGAGCCACGGACCGGCCGTCGGCTGCGTCATCGATGGCTGCCCGCCGGGGTTCCCGCTCGACCTCGCGGCCGTGCAGCGGCAGCTCGCGCGCCGTCGACCGGGGCAGTCGCGGCTGGTCAGCGCGCGCGACGAGGAAGACCGCGTGGAAGTCCTCTCGGGCCTCGAGCGCGAGAGCGGGCGCACGCTCGGCACGCCGCTGGCGATGCTCGTGCGCAACGAGGATCAGCGGCCCTCGGCCTACCGCGAGTGGAAGGACGCCTATCGCCCGAGCCATGCCGACTACACCTACGAGGCGAAGTACGGGATCCGCGCCTGGGAGGGCGGCGGCCGGGCGAGCGCGCGCGAGACCGTCGGCCGCGTGCTCGCCGGCGCGGTCGCCGAGCAGCTGCTCGTCGCGCGCTTTCCCGGCCTCGCCATCGTCGCCTGGGTCGAGCGCGTCCAGGCGATCGATGCCGCGGCCGCCATCGACCCCGCCCAGCTGACGCGCGAGGCGGTCGACGCCCATCCGACGCGCTGCCCGAGCCCGGAACACGCGGCGCAGATCGAGCAGGCGATCCTCGCCGCGAAAAGCGCGGGCGATTCGCTCGGCGGCTGCGTACGGCTGCAGGTCCGTGGCCTGCCTCCCGGACTCGGCGAACCGGTGTTCGACAAGCTCGATGCTTTGCTCGCGCAGGCGATGCTCTCCCTGCCGGCCTGCAAGGCGGTGGAGGTCGGCAGCGGCTTCGCCGGCGTCGCGCTGAGCGGCAGCGCGCACAACGATCCCTTCGCCTGGGAGGGCGGCGCGGTCGTCACCCGCAGCAACCGCAGCGGCGGCATCCAGGGCGGCATCAGCAACGGCATGCCGATCGAGCTGCGCCTCGCCTTCAAGCCGACGGCGACCGTGCTGCAGCCGCAGCGGACGATCGATCGCGAGGGCAACGAGCGCGAGCTCCAGGCCCGCGGCCGCCACGACCCCTGCGTGCTGCCGCGCGCCGTGCCGATCGTCGAGGCGATGGCGGCGTTGGTGCTCGCCGACTGCTGGCTGCGGCAGCGCGGGCAGGTCGGGGACCCCTGGCCGGGCCTCGCCACTTGGCGTCCGCCGGCATGAGCGGCCGATGCCGCGCCGGCATGCCTGCACGCGGCCGCGCGATCGCCTGGTTGAACCGCCGCCCGTCCGTTTACGATGGAGCACCACCTTCAAGGGCGGCACCCCCGCCAGGAGCAAGCCATGGCCACCAAGATCGCGATCAACGGTTTCGGCCGCATCGGCCGCCTCGTCTTCCGCGCGCTCGTCGAGCAGGGCCTGCTCGGCAAGACCGTCGATGTCGTCGCCGTCGGCGACATCGTGCCGGCCGACAACCTCGCCTACCTGCTGAAGTACGACTCGACCCAGGGCCGCTTCCAGGGCACGGTCGGCTCGAAGAAGAGCTCGCCCGATAAGACCGATGACGATGTGCTGATCGTCAACGGTTATGAGATGCAGGTGGTCAGCGCCAAGGTCCCCGGCGAGCTGCCGTGGAAGGCGATGGGCGTCGAGCTGGTCATCGAGTCGACCGGCCTGTTCACCGAGTGCGCCAAGGACCAGGACAAGTCGGCCTACGGCCACATCAAGGCCGGCGCCAAGCGCGTGATCATCACCGCCCCGGCCAAGGGCGAGGACATCACGATCGTCGTCGGCGTCAACAGCGACAAGTACGACCCGGCCAAGCATGTGCTGGTGTCGAACGCCTCGTGCACGACGAACTGCTTGGCCCCGATCGTCCATGTCCTGCTCAAGGAGGGCTTCGGCCTGACCGAGGGCCTGATGACGACGGTGCACGCCTACACCGCGACGCAGAAGACCGTCGATGGCCCCTCGAAGAAGGACTGGAAGGGCGGACGCACGGCGGCGCAGAACATCATCCCCTCGAGCACCGGCGCCGCCAAGGCCGTCGGCTTGGTGATCCCCGAGGTCAAGGGCAAGCTGACCGGCATGGCCTTCCGCGTCCCGGTGCCGACGGTGTCGGTCGTCGACCTCACCTTCAAGACCGCCAAGGACACGTCGCTCGAGGAGATCAAGGCGGCGATGAAGCGCGCCTCCGAGACCTACCTCAAGGGCATCCTCGACTACACCGACGAGGAGGTCGTCAGCACCGACTTCATCCACGACGCCCACTCCTCGATCTTCGATGCCGGCTCCTCGATCGAGCTCAACAAGAACTTCTTCAAGCTCGTCAGCTGGTACGACAACGAGTGGGGCTACAGCAACCGCGTTGTCGACCTGATGAAGCTGATGATCGCCAAGGGGCTGTGAGTCCGTTGCCGGGCGGCCCGAACGGCGCCGGGCGACCGGCGCCGTCGTCGGTGGCTCAGTGGCGCAGGTTGAGCAGGGTGCCGCGCGGAGCCGCCGGCGCCTGGATCAAGCCGCGGCGATCGTAGGCTGACGTTGCGCGCTGACCGGCGCTGTCGCCGAACGCGTCGCGCAGCACCGCGAGCCCGCTGCGCGCGACCGCGAGGTTGCGCTCGCTCAGCCGCTGCAGCTGCAGGCAGGTCTGTTGCAGGTCCGCGCGCAGCCGCTGCAGGGGGGCGCGCAGCGCCTCCGGGGCATGCGGCAGCAGGCTGCTCAGCGTCAGCTCGCCGGCGAGGCGGCAGGCGCTGGCCAGGGCCTGGCACAGCCGCGTGCGCTGCGCGGCGAGGGTGGCGGCCTCGCGGTTGGCGGCATCGTGGACGGCGAGCACGCGGGTGATTGCGGCGGCGTCGGCGGCGGTGAGGGCGTGGCCGAGCTCCTGCGCGCAGCCGAGCAGCTTCTGCTGGCAGGCGAGTTCCTGTTCGAGGTGGCGCCGCAGCTGCTCGAAGAGCGCGGCGCTGATGCTGGCGGCGGGGGGAGCGGGGGGCGGCGGCATGCCGGCGACACGCAGCCCGCGTGCCAAGCGGGCGGCGGGCTGCGGCGGCCGCTTGGCAGATCGCGCTCGCCCGCATCATGCGGCCATGCGCAGCGTGCTGCTCGTTCTTCTCGCCGCGCTGTTGCTCGCCACCGACAGCGACTACCAGCCCTTCGATGCGCGCGCCATGCTCGGGGTGACGATGACCCCGCCGAGTCCGGCGGCGCAGGCCGCCAACGGCACGGAGCCCGATGTCGGCGTCGAGGTGCAGCGCATCTATCCCGGATCGACGGCGGAGCGCATGGGCCTGCAGCCCGGCGACCTGATCATCGCGGTCAACGGCAGCCCCGTGTCGTCGATGACCGACCTGCGCAACGAGATCGCGCTCGCCGGGGTCGGCGGCCAGGCGACCGTCGAGATCCTGCGCCAGGGCCGGCGGCAGCGCCTGACGGAGACCCTCGACGCCTGGCCCCCGCACATCCCCTTCGAGCCGATCGACGATGCCGCCGAGCGCCGCTTCCGCGACTGGCAGGCCCGCCGCCACGAGCGGACGCAGCAGGCGGTCAACGAGCTGCGCCGGCGCGTCGAGGACCTCGAGCGCCGCTTGGCGCCGCCGCCCGCCGAGGCGGCGCCGCTGTCGCTCGGCGCCGCCCTCGCTCAGCCAGCCTCCCGGGCCCTGCGCGCGCTGCCGCCCTTCCGCCTGCGCTGGCAGGTCGAGCTCGCGCAGCGCGGCACGCCCGCTGCCGCCGACGGCCGTCTCCGCTGGCAGGCGCGCTGCCTGCTCGGCGCCCCTCCGCCCCAGGTGTTCTGACATGCGTCCGTGGTTGCTGCTGCTCCTCGCTCTCCTGACCGCACCGCTGTCTGCCGGCGAGGCGACCGCGGCCAGCGCCGCCGCGCCGCGCGCCTGGCTCGGGATCGCGATCGATCCCGCGGCCAGCGCCCTGCTGCGCCAGGGCCTGGTCGTGCTGCGCGTCGAGCCGAACAGTCCGGCGGCGGTGATGGGTCTGCAGGCCGGCGACCGCATCCTCGCGCTCGATGGCGAGGCGCCGAAGCGCGAGGAGGACCTGCGCGCGATGATCGCCGCGCGCAAGCCCGGCGACCGTGTGCGCCTGGAGATCGAGCGTCCGCAGGGAGCGGACGGCCTGCCGCAGCGCCTGACGGTCAGCGGCGCCCTGCAGGAGGCCCCGCGTTCGCGGATCGGCGCGATCGGCAGCCAGCTCGCCGAGCTGCAGCAGCGCGTCAACGAACTGGCCGAGAAGGCGCACGAGCCGACGCTCGTCGAGGTCATCGAGAAGCTCGCCGAGATCCAGCGCGACCTGCCGCGCGCCGCCGAGGCGTTCAAGAAGGCTTTTCCGCACGGCGAGTTCCGCATTGTCATCTCGATAGAGATCACCAGCGACCGGCGCGCAGCCGACCCGCTGGTCATCGATCTCGGCGGCGCCGGGACGCCCGCCCCGGCGCGTGGCGAGGCGACGGCCGGCGAGCGGGGCCCCGCCGACTCACGGCAGTGAGGCGACGATCTCGCGCACCCGCCGCTCGACCGCGGCGATGACGTCCTGCGGCGTGCTGGTGCCGGCGGTGATGCCGACATGGCGCTTGCCGGCGAACCACTCCGCGCGCAGCTCCTCCGGCCGTTCGATGTGGAAGGCGGGGATGCCGCGCTCGGCGATCGCCTCGCGCAGCTTGGCGGTGTTGGCGCTGTTTCTGCCGCCGATGACGATGCCGAGGTCGATGTCGCAGGCGAGCAGCTTGCCGATCGCCGCCTGCCGCTCCTTCACCGGCTGGCAGATCGTGTCGATGAAGCGCAGGGCCTCGACCCAGGGCAGGGCGCGCATCGCCGCCACCAGCTGCTCGACGCGGTCGAGGCGGTTGGTCGTCTGGCTGACGACGCCGAGACGGGCCTGGCCGCGCAGCTGTTCGAAGTCGCGCTCGTCGTGGACGACGGCGCAGGCGCGCAGGTTGCCGACGACGCCCCGGACCTCGACATGGTCGGCCTGGCCGACGATCACCGGGAACCAGCCCTCGCGTTCGAGGTAGCGCGCGAGCTTGTGCAGGCGGATGACCAGCGGGCAGGTCGCGTCGTAGACGATGAAGCCGCGCTGACGCAGCGCGGCCTTGGTCGCCTCGCTGGCGCCGTGGGCGGTGATCATCACCGCCGGCGTGGTGATCTGATCGAGCTGATCGCGCTCGACGATGCGCACGCCGTGCGCGAGCAGGCGCTCGGTGACCTGCGGGTTGTGCACGAGCTGGCCGACGATCGTCAAGCGATCGCGGAAGGCGGGATCGAGGGCCAGATCGATCGCGTCCTGCACGCCGAAGCAGGTGCCCATCGCCTCGGCGAGCGTGATCTTCGCCGGCATGCCACGACCTTCGGGCGCGGGCGGCGCGCGAAAGCGGCGCGCCGACGGCGCTCGACATCGCGCAAGCGCGCGGCGCCTCGCGCCTACGCTCGGGCCCATGCCCGTCGGCTGCCTGCTCGCGCTGCTCCTGGCGCTGCCGGCCGCGGCGCTGGCCAGCGAGCAGCTGGTGTGCCGCGGCTTCCCCGCCGAGATCGCTGCGCGCGCCGTCAGCCAGTGGTCGGAGCTCGAGCTCTCGGTGGCCGCCGAGCTGGCGCAGCGGCCGCTGTGGTTCGTCCTGCCCCGCCGCGATCTCGCCGCCATCGGCCAGGCGCTGGCGGTGGCCAGCGGCTCCTGGTGGAGCGATGACGGCGCGCTGCTGGTCGCCGACGAGCTGGCGCCCGCGCCGCTCAGCGTGCGGGCATATGGCGCCCTGCCCCGCAACGTCGCCGTCAGCGAGGAGCTGGTGCGCGAGGTCCTCGCGCCCTGGCTGGCGCCGCCGGCGGGCCTGGCCCAGGACCCGCTGAGCGAGACCTGGACCGCGAGCCTGCCACGCGCCGGCCACGAGCGCCTGCAGGCGCTCTTCAGCGCCCTCGCCGGCCCCGCGCCGCGCCCGCCGGCCCTGGTGCAGCCGGCAGAGCCGGCCCTGCCGCTGCCCGCCTTCCCCGCGTCCTCCGCCCATCTCGCGGCCTGGGCCGCGGCCCTCGCCGCCGGCAGCGGCTGGGCCGTCGCCCTGGCCCCGGGCCTCGACCCCCGTGCCCCGGCGCCGCCGCCGGTCGGCGACACCGCCGCCGCGCTCGCCGCCCTGCGCCGCGCCGGCTACGTCGCCGAGCTGCACCACCGCTGCCTCGGCATCGCCGCGGCGCCGCTCGGCGATCGTCGCCACCCCGCGCAGCGCGCCGCGATCGCGGTGCTCGCCCTCGCCCAGCTCGGCGGCGACGACGAGGCAGCGCTCGCGATCGCCGCCACCCTGCGCCGCCGCCTGCGGCCGGAGTGCTGGCGGCTGCCGGGCTGGACGATCGCCGCGCTGCGCGGCCGCCGGGCCCTGCTCGTCGTCGCCGATCCGCCGACCATCCACGCCGTGCTGGAGGCGCTCGAAGACGCGGACCGGCGCGGTCTGTCGGCCTGGCTCGCCGAGGGCGAGCGCTGAGCCGCGCCCTCAGCCCGGCGTCCAGGCGCTGCCGTTCCAGCGCAGGCTCCAGCCGCTCGGCTTGCCGTCGGGGAGCTCGCTAGCGATGTAGTGGGCGCCCTGCTTGCGCGCGTAGCGGACCAGCGCCGGGCGGCCCTCCGGGTCCTGCGCTGGCGCCTCGGCGAGGTAGCGATACTTCTCGGGCAGCTCGGCGCGGTGCCGCTGGAGGTCGGCGACCGCCACCGGCCGCGTCTCGCGCACCTTCGGGTAGCTCGCGGCGGAGAGGAAGAGCCCGTTGCCGCCGTCGCGCAGCACGAAGTGGTCGTCGGCGCTCGTGCAGCGCAGCTCCGGCATCGGCACCGGCGGCATCCGCGGCGGCGCCGGCTGGCCGTTCTTCAGCAGCTTGCGGGTGTTGGTGCAGGCCGGATAGCCGGAACAGCCGAAGTACTTGCCGAAGCGGCCGCTTTTGAGCTGCATCGGCCTGCCGCACTTGTCGCAGGGGATCGTCGGCCCCTCGTAGCCCTTGAGGCGGAAGCTGCCTTCCTCGAGGACCACCCCGTGGCAGTTCGGGCTGTTGCCGCAGATGTGCAGGCGCCGCCGTTCGTCGATCAGCCAGGGGTCCATCGCCGTGCCGCAGCGCGGGCAGCGCTTGCGCTCGTGGAGCGCCGCGGCCTCGGCCTCGCTGCCCTGGCTCTCGCCTTCTTCGCTCTCCTCGGCGGGCTTGACCGCGACGCTGTCCTCGCCGCGTAGCAGGTTGATCGTCTGCGTGCAGCGCTCCTTCGGCGGCAGGCTGTAGCCCGAGCAGGTCAGGAACACGCCGGTGCGCGCGTACTTGATCGCCATCGGCCGGCCGCAGGCCGGGCAGCTGAGCGGCGTCGGCACCGGCTGCACGGCCTCGAGGGTCCGCTCGATCTCGGCCAGCCGCCGCTTGAAGGGGCCGTAGAAGGCGTCGAGCGTCTTCTTCCAATCGGCGCGCGCCTCGGCGATCGCGTCGAGGTCGCGCTCCATCGCCGCGGTGAACCCGTAGTCCATCAGGTCGGGAAAGGCGGCGACCAGGCGGTCGGTGACGATCTCGCCGAGCTTCTCGGCGTGGAAGCGGCGCTGCTCGAGCCGCACGTAGCCGCGCTCCTGGATGGTCGAGATGATCGTCGCGTAGGTCGAGGGCCGACCGATGCCGCGCTTCTCGAGCTCGCGGACGAGGGAGGCCTCGGAGTAGCGCGGCGGCGGCTTGGTGAAGTGCTGCGAGGGGATCAGGCGCAGCAGGCGCAGCTGCTCGCCGGCCGCGACCTGCGGCAGCGCCGCGCTCTCGTCCTTGAGCGGCGGCAGGACGCGCTGCCAGCCATCGAAGCGCAGGACGCGGCCGCGCGCCTGCAGCTCGCCGGCGGCGGCGGCGATCGTCACCGTGCTGGTGTCGAACTCCGCCGGCGGCATCTGGCAGGCGATGAACTGCCGCCAGATCAGGTCGTAGAGCCGCCGCTCGTCCTGCTCGAGCGCGAGGTCCTCGGCGCTGCGCCGGGCATCGGTCGGACGGATCGCCTCGTGCGCCTCCTGCGCCCCTTCCTGCGAGCGGTAGGTCGGCGGCTTCTCCGGCAGGTAGCGCTCGCCGAAGCGCTCGCCGATCAGCGCGCGCGCCATCGCCACCGCCTGCGCCGAGAGGTTGACGCTGTCGGTGCGCATGTAGGTGATGTGGCCGGCCTCGTAGAGGCGCTGCGCGAGCGTCATCGTCTTGCGCACCGAGAAGCCGAGGCGCACCGAGGCCGCGGCCTGCAGGGTGGAGGTGATGAAGGGCGGACTCGGCCAGGCGCGCTGCGGCTTGCTGTCGACGGCGAGCACGCGGTAGACGGCGTCCTGCAGCGACGGCAGCACGGCGTCGATGTCGGCGCGCGTCCGCGGCGCGAACTTCTCGCCCCGCCAGCGGACGAGCTCGGCGCGCAGGACGGCGCCGGCGGCGGTCGCGAGGTCGGCGTGCAGCTGCCAGTACTCCTCGGGGGTGAAGGCCTTGATCTCGCGCTCGCGTTCGACGATCAAACGCACGGCGACGCTCTGCACGCGGCCGGCCGACAGGCCGCGACCGACCTTGGCCCATAGCAGCGGGCTGACGCGGAAGCCGACGACGCGGTCGAGGAAGCGCCGCGCCTGCTGGGCGTGGACGCGGTGCATGTTGATCGTTCCCGGATGCGCGAAGGCCTCGCGGATCGCCTCGCGGGTGATCTCGCTGAAGGTGACGCGGGCGAAGCGCTCCTCGGGCCCGCCGATCACCTCGCGCAGGTGCCAGGCGATCGCCTCGCCCTCGCGATCGAGGTCGGAGGCCAGCCACACGCGCTCGGCCTTGGCGGCGGCGGCGCGCAGCTCCTCGACCACCTCCTCCTTGCCCGGCACGATCTCGTAGGTCGCCCGCCAGCCGTGCTCGGGATCCACCCCCATGCGGCGGATCAGCGCCGCCTCGCGGGCGCGCGCGCGCTGGGCGGCGCTGCGCGCCCGCGCCGACGCCGCGCGGCGGGGCTGCTCGTCGTCGTCGCCGCCGCTCGGCAGGTCGCGGATGTGGCCGTAGGAGGGCTTGACGACGAAGTCGCGTCCGAGGTACTTGTTGATCGTCTTGGCCTTGGCCGGGCTCTCGACGATCACGAGCTGCTTGGGGGTCGCCATCGTGCGCTCTTCCTACCAGCACCGCTCCCCGCCGGTCAAGGGCCGGCGCGGCGCGGGCCTCAGCGGCGGTAGCGCTGCAGCGCCTCGAGCAAGGCCTGCTCGGCCGGCCAGAGCTGGCGCCGCGCGTCGTGGATCGCGTAGATCGTCCGCGTCACGCGCAGGTCGGAGAGCGGCAGCACCGCGAGCTCGCCGCGCCGCGCCTCGCGGCGGACATTCGGCTCGGGCAGCAGCGACAGGCCGAGGCCGGCCATCACCATCGCCTTGATCACCTCGGTCGACTCGTGCTCGAGGACGACGCGCAGTTGATGCCCCTGCTCGGCGAGCGCGCGCTCGATGGTGCGCCGCGTCTCGGTGCCGCGCAGCACCATGATGAAGTCCTCGTTGAGGTAGCTGGCGAGCGAGCGGCTGCGCCCGGGGTGGGAGATCGGCAGGACGAGGACGATCTCCTCCTCCCAGAGGCGCAGCGCCGCCAGGCCCTCCTCCGGCTTGGGCGGGGAGTCGAGCGGGCAGACCGCGACATCGATCGAGCCCTCGCGGACGAGCTCCGGCAGCTGCTCCGAGGTGCGGCAGGTCAGCCGCACCTGCACTCGGCCGTGATGCTGCAGGTAGGAGCGCAGGATCGCCGGCAGGCTGTTGACCGCGACCGACTCGCTGGCGCCGAGCCGCACCCGCCCGCCGACGGCGCCGCTGGCCGCGGTCAGGGCCTCGGTGGTGCGCGCCAGCTCGTCGAGGATCGGCTGGGCGCGCGCGCAGAGTTCAGCGCCCGCCGGCGTCAACCGGGCATGGCGGCCGACGCGCTCGAACAGCTTGATGCCGAGCTGGCGCTGCAGGGTCATGATGTGCCGCGACAGCGCCGACTGCGTGACATCGAGCTCTTGGGCGGCCTTGGTGAAGGAGCCGACGCGGGCGATGGTGACCAGCGTGATCAGATGCTCGGTCGCCGGCAGCCGATGGCGCATCAGCCGCGGGTGGGAATGGGCGCTGGCATCTCCGTTCGATGGCGTGAGCATCACCGCACCGTGCGCGGAGGCTCCCCGCCCCGACGCCCGGTCAAGGAGGGGCCATGGGGAGGTGGAACGCGCGTGGTCATCGCTTCGCGGGGCGCGGGCGGCGGCACGCGCGGCCGCTGCGCACGCCGCTCTGCGCCGCGGTCGACGCCGAGGCGCTGCTCGCGCAGCTGGCGGCGGAGCCGGCGGGCGCCACGGCCGGCGAGCTGGCGGCGAAGCTCGCCTGCGACGCGCGGGCGGTCGCGCTGACCCTCCGGCGCTTGGTCGAGCGCGGACGCGTGCTCGAGCTGCGTCCCGGCCGCTACCGCGCCAGCGGCAGCGGCGGCGAGCACAGCGCGATCGTCGTCGCCGACGGCGACCGCCTGCTGGCGCGCTGCGATGACGGCGCGAGCCTGCCGATCGACGAGCGGCATCGCCTCGGCTGCCGCGCCGGCGATGTCGTGCAGGTGCTGCGCGTCGGCGAGCAGGCGCTGGTGACGCGGGTCCTGCGGCGCGCCGGCCGCGAGGTCGCCGGCACTGTCGAGTTCGCCGCCGAAGGCCGCTACCTGATCCCCGACAATCGCCGCGAGGGCCGCCTGCCGGTGCTCTCGGCGTTCCGCGGCTTCGAGGCGACCTACCGCGCCGGCGACCGCGTCATCGGCATCCTGGAGGTCGATGCCGAGGGCCGTACCGGAGTCCATCTGACGCGCATCCTCGAGCCCGAGACGCCCGAGGTCGCCGACTTCCAGCACGTCTGCCGCATCCACGACCTGCCCGGCGAGTTCCCCGCCGAGGTGCGCCGCGCCGTCCAGGCCCTGCCCGCCGACTTTCCGCTCGGCGCGCGCGAGGACGCGCGCGCGCTGCTCGTCTTCACCATCGACCCGGCGACCGCCAAGGACTTCGACGACGCGCTGTCGCTGACGCCGCGCCCCGAGGGCGGCTGGCGGCTCGGCGTGCATATTGCCGATGTCGCGCACTTCGTCGCCGAGCACGAGGCGATCGATCTCGAGGCCCGACGGCGCGGGACCAGCATCTACCTGATCAACCGCGTCATCCCGATGCTGCCGGAGCGCCTGGCCAACGGCCTGTGCAGCCTGGTGCCCAACGAGGACCGCTACTGCCTGACGGCCTGGCTCGATCTCGATGACGAATGCCGCCTGGTCGGCACGCGGCTGGCCGAGACGCTGATCCGCAGCCGGCACCGCCTGACTTACGAGGAGGCCCAGGACATCCTCGATGGCCGCGATCGGCCGGGACGCTGGCCGGAGGACCTGCGCCAGACCCTGCGGCAGGTCTCGGCGCTCGCCCAGCGCCTGCGCGCCGCGCGGGTGCGCGACGGCGCGCTCAACCTCTACAGCGAGGAGCAGCGCTTCGCGCTCGATGTCGAGGGCGAGCCGATCGAGGTCGAGCGCGAGGGCGCGGCGGAGAGCCACCAGCTGATCGAGGAGTGCATGCTGCTCGCCAACCGCGCGGTCGCGGCCTGGCTCGAGGAGCGCGGCAGCCCCTGCCTGTACCGCGTGCATGCCGAGCCCGATCCCGATCGCCTGCGGCTGCTGGCGACCGCGCTCGAGAACCACGGCCTGGACGGCCGGCGCGCGCTCGCTGGCCGCTTCGGCCTGCAGGCGGTGCTCGCCGACCTCGAGCGCCAGCCGCCAGCCGCGCGCCTGGTCCTCAACTTCTTGTGCCTGCGCGCCTTCGCCAAGGCCGTGTACCAGGTCGACAACATCGGGCACTACGCCCTGGCCTTCGCGCGCTACTGCCATTTCACCAGCCCGATCCGCCGCTATCCGGACCTCGTCGTCCACCGCCTGGTCAAGCGCGCGCTCGGCCTGCCCGGCTATCACGACTGCGAGGCGCGGCGTGAGGTCCTCCATGCCGTCGCCCTGCAGTGCAGCTGGCTGGAGCAGCGCGCCGAGGATGCCGAACGCGATCTCTTCGCGCGCAAGGCGGCGCGCTACTTCGCGCGCCGCCTCGGCGAGGCCGTCGCCGGCGTCGTCACCGCCGCCAGCCCGCGCGGGCTGACCGTGCAGCTGCTCGAGAGCGGCGTCGACGGCTTCCTGCCGCTGCGCGAGCTCAACGATGACCGCTATGTCTTCGACGAGGAGCGGTTGGCCCTGGTCGGCAAGCGCAGCGGGCGGCTCTACGCGCCGGGCCGCGAGCTGACGGTGCGCATCGATGCGGTCGACATCGAGCGCTCGAGCATCGTGCTCGGGCGCTCGCCGGAGGCGGCCCCCAGCGCGCCGCTGCGCCGGCGCCGCTAGACCGGCAGCGCCGGCACCGGCTGCAGGCGCCAGATGTCGCGGTTGTACTCGCTGATCGTGCGGTCGGTCGAGAACTTGCCGCAACTGGCGACATTGATGATCGACGATATCGCCCAGCGCTCGCGGTCCTGATAGGCGGCGGCGGCGCGCCGCTGCGCTTCGACATAAGAGGGGAAATCGGCGCACACCATCCAGTAGTCGCCCCAGTCGGTCAGGCTGTGGATGATGTCGTCGAAGATCCCTGGCTCGCACTGGTTGAAGTGGCCGCTCACGATCAGCGTCATCACCCGCTTGAGGTTCTCGTCGCTGTCGATGACCGCGCGCGGCTCGTAGGTCGGGCGCATCGCGGCGATCTGCTCGGTGGTGTGGCCGAAGAGGAAGAAGTGCTGATCGCCGACCTCCTCGCGGATCTCGATGTTGGCGCCGTCGAGGGTGCCGATCGTCAGGGCCCCGTTCATCATGAACTTCATGTTGCCGGTGCCGCTGGCCTCCTTGCCGGCGGTGCTGATCTGTTCCGAAAGATCGGCGGCGGGGCAGATCTTCTCCATCAGCGACACGCGGTAATCGGGGATGAAGGCGACGCGCAGCCAGTCGTGGCAGTCGGGATCGGAGTTGACGACCTGCGCGATGTAGTTGCAGAAGCGGATGATCTGCTTTGCCATGTGATAGCCGGGAGCGGCCTTGCCGCCGAACAGCACGCAGCGCGGCACCATCCCCTGGGTGTCGCCGCGCTTGATGCGGTCGTAGAGATGGATGACATGCAGGGCATTGAGCAGCTGGCGCTTGTACTCGTGGATGCGCTTGACCTGGATGTCGAACATCGCGTCGATCGGGAAGACGACGCCGCACTCGCGGCGCACGACCTCCGCCAGGCGCTCCTTGTTCGCCCGCTTCACCGCCATCCAGGCCTGGCGGAACGCGGCGTCCTCGGCGCGCGCCGCCAGCGCGCGGATCCGCGGCAGGTCGGTGCGCCACTCCGGACCGATCGCCTCGTCGATCAGGCGCGACATGCCGGGGTTGCACCAGGCCATCCAGCGCCGCTGCGTCACGCCGTTGGTCTTGTTGTTGAACTTCTGCGGCCACAGCTCGTAGAAGTCGCGGAACAGCCCGCTTTTCAGCAGGTTGGTGTGCAGCTCGGCGACGCCGTTGACCGAGAAGCTGCCGACGATCGCCAGGTAGGCCATGCGCACCGCGCCGCCGCCCGGGCCTTCCTCGATGATCGACATGCGGCGCTGGCGTTCGGTGTCGGCCGGCCACTTGTTGGCGACCAGGCGCAGGAAGCGGGCATTGATCTCGAGGATGATGTCGAGCAGCCGCGGCAGCAGGCGGCGGAACATCTCGACTGGCCACTTCTCGAGGGCCTCCGGCAGCAGCGTGTGGTTGGTGTAGGCGAAGACCCGGGTGGTGATCGACCACGCCTCGTCCCAGCCGAGCGCGTGCTCGTCCATCAGCAGGCGCATCAGCTCGGCGACCGCCACCGTCGGATGGGTGTCGTTGAGCTGCACGACATTCTTGTCGGCGAAGGCGCGGAAATCCGCGCCGTGCACGCTGACCCAGCGGCGGACGATGTCCTGCAGGCTGGCGGAGGCCAGGAAGTACTGCTGCTTGAGGCGCAGCTCCTTGCCGTTCTCGCTCTTGTCGTTGGGGTAGAGCACGCGCGTGATGTGCTGGGCCTCGGCGCCCTCGTCGATCGCCGCCTGGTAGTCGCCGCGGTTGAAGTCCGCGAGGTCGAAGTCCTCGAGCGCCTCGGCCTTCCACAGCCGCAGGGTGTTGACCGTGCCGTTGCGATAGCCCGGGATCGGCATGTCGTAGGGGACGGCGAGCACATCGTGGGTGCCGATCCAGCGCACCCGCAGGCGGCCGCGGTCGTCGTGGTAGAACTCGCTGCGACCGCCGAACTTGACGCGCTGCGTGTACTCCGGGCGCGGCAGCTCCCAGGGCCCGCCGTGGGTCAGCCAGCGCTCCGGCTCCTCGACCTGCTGACCATTGACGATGCGCTGGCGGAACATGCCGTACTCGTAGCGCAGGCCGTAGCCGAAGACCGGCAGCTGCAGCGTCGAGCAGGAGTCGAGGAAGCAGGCGGCGAGGCGCCCGAGGCCGCCGTTGCCGAGGCCGGCGTCGGCCTCTTCCTCGAGCAGGTCTTCCAGGCGCAGCCCGAGCTCGGCGAGCGCGGCGCGCACCGCCGGCTCGAGGTCGAGGTTGAGCATCGCGTTGCCGAGGGCGCGCCCCATCAGGAACTCCATCGACAGGTAGTAGCCGCGCCGGCAGTTGCTCTGGTAGTAGGCGGCATGGGTGTTCTTCCAGCGCTCCATCAGCCGATCGCGGATCGCCATGACCAGCGCGGTGTAGCGGTAGCGGTTGTTGACGCTGAGGTTGTCGCGGCCGAGCGTGATCGCGAGGTGCCGCTCGAAGTCCTTGCGGATGCCGGCGGCATCCATCGGCAGGCCGCTGCCGATCGGCTGGGTGTCGCTGCCGCGCTGCTGCTCGCGCGCGGCGGGGCGCGGCGCCGCGGCGCCGCGGCGCGAGGCGCGTTCGGTGACCGGAGAGATCTTGCTGCGAGCCATGGGCTTTCCCTCAGTGCGCATGACCGCCGTCGATGCACGGAGCCGGACGGCGGCGCGGTTGCTCCGTCGGTCGATCAGGTACCATGCTCTCCCCCATGACGGACCGTCAACCGCCATCGCCCGCCCCCGCGCAAGGCCAGCCGGCTTCCCCCGAGGCCGCGCCCGAGCGCCATCTCACCTTCGGGCAGCAGCTGTTCATCTGGAGCATGGTGATCATCGTCGGCGTCGTCTTCGGCATCGGCGCCTCGTTCTCGCTGGTCTTCGTGCCGACGGTCAAGGTCGCCGGCGTCGCCGAGGGCGAGGTGATCTACCGCATGCAGCTCGCCGATCGCCTGGAGCGCGTGCTCAATCCGCACGGCCATCCGCTGCGTCCGCTGTTCCGCCATCCGCCGACGCTCGAGAATCAGCTCGAGGCCTACGCGATCGACCTGCGGCTGAGCCGGCTCGCCGAGAGCCGCGGCCTGCTGCCGAAGGGCGAGGCCCTCGATCGCCTGGAGAGCGAGTTCCTGGCGACGCCGCTCGGCAACAACCGCACCTATCGCGACGCCCTGCGCGAGCACGTCGGGGGGCCGCAGGAGATCAGCCGTCAGGACCTGCGGCGCTTCCTCGCCGAGCGCGCCGCCCGCCAGGCGCTGGTCGCGCGTGCGGCGATCGCGCCCGCCGTGCCGCTAGCGATCGCCGACGAAGTGGTGATCATGCGCGGCGACCGCGCGGGCATCTACGATGTGACGATCTCCGGCGCCCACCTCGTGCCGACGGTGGCGCCCGACGACCCCGAGATCCCGGCGGTCTACGAGCGGCTGCGCACCACGCGCTTCGCGACGCCGCCGGCGGTGGCGGTGGCGGTGGCCTGGGCCGACCGCGACGAGCTCGGCGCTCAGCTCGCGATCAGCGACGCCGAGGCCGAAGCCTGGTACGCCGCGCATCAGCAAGAGTTCGCGCCCAAGCCCGATCCCGCCAAGCCCGACGAGCAGCCGGCGCCCAAGCCCTTCGCCGAGGTCAAGGACGAGGTGTTCGCCAAGCTCCGCGCCGAGCGCGGCAGCCGCGAGGCGCAGCGGCGCATCGAGGATTTCAACCGCCGCGGCGAGGAGCTGGAGAACGAGCGCGACGGCGCGCGCTTCCGCGCCGCGGTCGCCGAGGCCGGGCTCAAGCTCGCCGAGCTGACGATCGTCGACCGCACGCCGGGGACCATCGACCTCGGCGAGCTCGGCACCTGCAAAGACCTCATGCGCCTCTTCGGGCGCGAGCACGAGCCGGGCTTCCTCAGCGAGCCGATCGCGACCAGCAAGGGGCACTGGGCGATGCTGCGGCTCGAGCGGCGCATCGAGGCCGGCTTCCGCTCGCTCGACGAGGTGCGCGAGGAGGTGCGGCGCTACCTCGCGGGGCGACGCGCCTGGGAGCGGCTGATTGCGGAGGCGACGCGCCTGCGCGACGAGCTGACGACCCAGGGCGAGGACGCGGTGTCGAAGTGGGCGCGCTCCGAGGCTGGCAAGGTCTGGCAGGCCGATGTCCAGGCACGCAGCGTGCCGCTGATGATGCGCTTCCCCGGCGTGCCGAGCGATCCCGACGGGACGGCGAGCGAGCCGGTCCTCGTCGCCGCCGTCGCCCAGCCCTCGCGGCCGGTCTTCCTCGCCGCCGCCGAGCCGCTGTGGAAGGACGACGTGCCGCGCCTGCGCCTGCTGCAGGTCTACTCGATCGACACCGCGCCGCGCGATCGCCTGCCGCGCGTCGCCTTCGCCAGGCAGGTCCGCTCGTGGAGCGAGCGCTACGGCGAGGTCCTGCTCGACCGCGAGCTGCAAGCGAAGCTGGGGATGCGTTGAGCGAACCGCTGTTCGAGAGCGCGATTCCCGGCCTGCGCCTGCTGGCGCGCGGCAAGGTCCGCGATGTCTGGGAGATCGACGAGCGGCGGCTGCTGTTCGTCGCCACCGACCGCATCAGCGCCTTCGATCGCGTGATGCAGACGCCGATCCCCGACAAGGGGCGCATCCTGACCGCACTGACCGTGTTCTGGCTGCGCCAGCTCTCCGATGTCTGCCCGCACCATCTGCTCGCCAGCGACTGGGAAGCGCTGCCGGCGGCAGCGCGCGCCGTCGGCGAGGCCTTGCGCGGCCGCTGCCTGGTCGTGCAGCGGCTGCGCATGCTGCCGGTAGAGTCGATCGTCCGCGGCTACCTCGCCGGCAGCGCCTGGCAGGAGTACCGCCGCAGCGGCACGGTGTGCGGGATCCCGCTGCCCGCCGGCCTGCGCGAGAGCGAGCGGCTGCCCGAGCCGCTGTGGACGCCCTCGACCAAGGCGGCGGCGGGGCACGACGAGAACCTCCCGCCCGCGCAGGCGCGCCGCCTGCTCGGCGCCCACGCCGCGCTCGTCGAGCGGTACAGCTGCGAGCTCTATCGCCGCGCGCACGCACACGCCCTGCGCTGCGGCATCATCATCGCCGACACCAAGTTCGAGTTCGGAGTCGATGAGCGCGGCGAGGTCGTGCTCGCCGACGAGGTGCTGACGCCCGACAGCTCGCGCTTCTGGCCGGCCGACGCCTACCAGCCGGGGCGGGCGCAGGAGAGCTTCGACAAGCAGTACCTGCGCGATTGGCTGCGCGGCGTCGGCTTCGCCGGCGACGGGCCGGGCATCGCGCTGCCGGCCGAGGTCGTGCAGCGCACGCGCGAGAAGTACCTGCTCGCCTGCCGGCTGCTCAGCGGCGACGATAGCGGCTGGTCGGCGGGCGCGCCGGCTTCTCCACCGGCAGCGGCGAGACCGGCGGATTGATCGCCCCGTTGAGGAGCGCGCCCTCGAAGATCGCGCCCTCGCACTGCGCCTCGGTGAAGTTGGCGCCGCGGGCATCGAGCTTGCGCGCGACGACGCCGCGCAGGTCGGCGTGCTTGAAGAAGACCTCGACGGCGCTCGCAGCGCTGAGATCGGCATCCTTGAGCATCGCCTGCGAGCAGTCGGCGGCGAGCAGGTCCGCTTCGCACAGCCGCGCGCGGTAGAGGATCGCTGCGTTCAGCTTGCACTTGCGCAGCTTGGCATGCGACAGATCGGCTTCGGTCAGGTTGGCGCGGCTGAGGTCGCAGCCCTCGAGGTCGGCGCGGTAGAGATTGCAGCCCGAGAGGTCGGCGCCCTGGAGCGAGGCGCCGCGCAGGTCGAACTGCGAGAGATCGAGGCCCGAGAGATCGACGCCCGCCAGCCGCGGCTGCGGGCCGGCGCCGATCAGGGCGAGGATCAGGTCGCGGCGTTCGATCTCCGCCATGAGCGCACTCTACCTCAGGCGCGGCGCGTCGTCCACCATCTCTTGCGCGCCGTGATGCACGCGTGTCGCGCGCCGCCGCCGCGATGGATTGTCGCGGCGGCGACCGGCACATACTCACCCCCACCTATGAGCGCGTGGACCGCCGATCTCGCCACCGGCCACCCCGAGCTCGATCGCGATCACCGCGAGCTGATGGAGCTGATCGAGCAGCTGCGCGAGGCGGCGGCGGCCGGCGACGCCAAGGCGCGGCTGTCGCATGCGCTCGATCGCTTCCGCGAGCATGTGCAGCGCCACTTCCCCGAGGAGGAGCGCGACATGGAGGCCGCGGCCTACCCGGCCCTGGCGCGCCATCGCGAGGCGCACCGCGCGCTGACCGCGATGGTCAGCGAGCTCGCGGTCAAGGACGCGGGCGGCGACACCGTGCTCTACAGCGAGGTCGAGCAGCTGGCGCAGGCCCTGCAGCGCCACATCGTCCTCGATGACCGCGCCTACGCGGCGCATCGGCGCGGGCGCTAGCATGTCGTCCTGGACGTCGGCCATGGTGATGATCGACCATGGCCCCTGTCCCTACCTCCCCGATCGCCATTTCCGCGCCCAGTGCATCCTCGCCGACCTCGACGCCGAGACCTACCGCGAGCTGCTCGACCGCCGCTTCCGCCGCAACAGCACGATCTTCTACTCGCCGCGCTGCGTCGGCTGCGTCGCCTGCCGTCCGCTGCGCGTGCCGGTCGCCGAGTTCCGCCCGCGCCGCGATCAGCGCCGGGCCTGGCAGCGCTGCCGCGACCTCGTCTTCAGCTGGCAGCCGCGCGGCGCCGACGCCGAGCGCGAGCAGCTGTGGCAGCGCTATCAGGTGCAGGTCCACGCCGACAAGGATCCGCTGCTGGTGTGCGTCGTCTCGCTGTTCGATGCCGGCATCCCGGGCGGCGAGCTGCATGCGCGCGACCGCAGCGGCCGTCTGCTGGCGGTCTCGATCTGCGATATCGTCGGCGATGCCTGGAGCAGCGTCTACTGCTACTGGGAGCCCGAGGAGCGGCGGCGCGGCCTCGGCACGGTGATGGCGATGGCCGAGATCGCCGAGGCGCGCGCCCGCGGCCTGCGCTGGTGGTATCCCGGCTTCTGGGTCGAGGGCTGCGCCAAGATGGCGTACAAGGTGCGCTTCCAGCCCGCCGAGATCCTCGACGACGACGGCGTGTGGCGGCCGTTCAGCGCATGGAGCGCGCGCCGCAGCGCCCCGCCGGCGAGCGGCTGAGACGGCGCCCGCGCGGGCTGGGATCCCCGCGCGCCAGGACCGCGATCGCCCGGCTGCCGCTCGAGCCCGGCGGGCGGCAGCCGACGCTGCTCACTCGCTGGCGGCATCGAGCAGGTTGAGCTTGGCGTCCTTGATCTTGGCGACGATCTCCTCGCACACCTTGGGGTTGTCGCGCAGGTACAGCTTGGCGTTCTCGCGCCCCTGCCCGAGCTTCAGGTCGCCGTAGGTGTACCAGGCCCCGCTCTTGCCGACGACCTTGGCCAGCACGCCGAGGTCGAGCACCTCGCCGGTGTAGCTGATGCCCTCGTTGAACATGATGTCGAACTCAGCCTTGGTGAAGGGCGGCGCGACCTTGTTCTTCACCACCTTGACGCGGACGCGGTTGCCGACCGTCTTGTCGCCGTCGACGATCGAGGTGACGCGGCGGATGTCGAGGCGCACCGAGGCTGCGAACTTCAGCGCGCGGCCGCCCGGCTGGGTCTCCGGGCTGCCGTAGAGCACGCCGACCTTCTCGCGGATCTGGTTGATGAAGACGACGACGGCGCGGCTCTGGCTGATCGCCGCCACCAGCTTGCGCATCGCCTTGCTCATCATCCGCGCCTGCACGCCGACCGTCGAGTCGTCCATGTCGCCGTCGAGCTCGACCTTGGGGGTGAGCGCCGCCACCGAGTCGACGATGACGACATCGATGCCGTTGGAGCGCACCAGGGCGTCGCAGATGTCGAGCGCCTGCTCGCCGTAGCTCGGCTGCGAGACGAGCAGCTCGTCGAGCTTGATGCCGACGCGCTCCGCCCAGCCGGGATCGAGCGCATGCTCGGCGTCGATGAAGGCGGCGATGCCGCCCTCGGCCTGGGCGCGCGCGGCGATCGACAGCGCGAGCGTCGTCTTGCCCGAGCTCTCGGGACCGAAGATCTCGACGATGCGGCCGCGCGGCACGCCGCCGACGCCGATCGCCAAGTCGAGGCCGAGGGAGCCGGTCGAGATCGCGCCGACCTCGACCTTCTCGACCTGGCCGAGGCGCATGATCGTTCCCTTGCCGTACTGCTTGTCGATTTGCTCGAGCGCCGCTTCGACGGCCTTGCGGCGCGCGGCGCTGTCGGGCGCGGACGATGCCGCTGCCGGCTCGGCCTTGCGGGTCGGGGCCGGCGCGGGCCCTTCCTTGCGCGGTGGGACGGGTGGGTTGGCAGCGTTGGTCATGGCAGCCTCGGCTAACGGACCATGCGGACGACGAAGGACAGGACGCCGACGAGGCGGACGCTGTCGAGCCGTGCGCGGGGGATGACGAGCGGCGGATAGGCGGGGTTCTCGGCGAGCAGCTCCAGGCCCTCGGCGGTGCTGCGCCAGCGCTTGAGCGTCGCCTCGCCGTCGACGACGACGGCGGCGATCTCGCCGTCGCGCACGGTGTCGCTCTGCTGGATGATCGCGATGTCGCCGTCGAGGATGCCGGCGTTGCACATCGAGTCGCCGCGCACGCGCAACGCCATGCGCCCGGGGCGCGCGACGATTTCGGGCAAGAACTCGCAGGCCTCCTCGATCGCGAGGATCGGCGAGCCGGCGGCGATCGCGCCGACGATCGGCACGCCGGCGCCGCTCTGCTTGCCGAGCGCCCGCCAGCCGGCCTCGGTCAGCTGGACATTGCGCTTCTTGCCGCGCTCGAGGCGCAGCAGGCCCTTGCGTACCAGGGCCTCGACATGCTTGGAGACCGCCGAGGGGAAGGCGTAGCCGAGCTGCAGCGCGACCTCGGCGCGGGTCGGGGGGCGGCCGGCGAGGGCGGCGTCGGCGAAGGCGGCGAGGACGCGCTGCTGGGCGGCGGGGAGCGCGCGCATGCCACTATTCTCAAACTATTCTGACCGTGTCAATACAGACCCGGTGTCAGGCGCGCGCTGCCGTCCGGCATGCGGCGTGCACCTGCCGCGCCTTGCCCTACACTGGCCTCAGGCCCGGCGGCGGGCGAGGAGGGTGCGATGTCGGACGAGCTGATCGAGCGCGCGAACAATGCGCGGCGGCTGGCGCTGATGATCGTCGAGAATCGCAGCGGGCCGGCGCTGGCGGCGGCGATCCCGCACCTGCACGAAGCGGCGAGCCTGTTCGCCAGCGCCGGCCGTCCGGTGCGACAGGCCGAATGCCTGATCGACTGCGCGCGGGTGCATGAGCGGCTCGGCCAGCACCGCGAGGCCGCGAGCGCCTACCGCGAGGCGCTGCCGCTGGTCGAGGACGAGAGCGATCTGTCGCTGGCGATCGCCGCGGCGAGCGGCGCCGGCCAGGCGCTGCTCGCCCTGCACGACAGCGAGCAGGCGACGGCGCTGTTCGAGCGCGCCGCGGCGCTCGCCGACCAGGTCAACGACCACCTGCGCCTGGCGCAGGTGCGGCTCGACCTCGCGCGCTGCCTGCTGGCGCGCGGCGAGGCCGCGGCGGCGCGCTCGATCGCCACCGCGGCGCTGGCGACCTTCTCGGCCTATCGCCAGACGCAGCAGCGCGCGGTGTGCCTCGAACGCCTCGCCGAGGCCGCCTTCCAGGCCGGCGACCCCGCGGAGGGCGCGCGCCTCTACCGCGAGGCCGCCGAGCAGCTGCACGAGCTCGGCCGGATCGCCGAGGCCGACGCCGTGCTCGCGCGCTGGGCCGATGTCGAGCGCGATCGCGCGGCCTACGACAACGCGCTGCGCATCGACCGCGAGCGGATCGCCCGCCACGAGGCGAGCGGCAACCGCGCCCTGCTCGCCCAGGCCTTCCTGCATCTTGGGCTGATCGAAGCCAAGCGCCGCGATCAGGCGGCGGCGCTGGCGGCCTTCCAGCGCGCGCGCGCGCTGTGGGAGGCCCTCGAGGATCAGAGCAGCATGGCGCGCGCCGACTACCACATCGCGGCGGCGCTGATCGCGCTCGGCGAGCGCGACGACGCGCGACAGCGCCTGGAGCAGGCCGCCGCCCTGGCCGCCGCCGCCCGCGATCACCGCACCGAGGCCGAGGCCCTGGCGTCGTTGGTCGCGGTGCTGCGCGCGGCCGGCGACGAGGCGGGCACGGCGGCGACCGTCCAGCGCTGGGTCGAGGCGTTGCGCGCCAGCGGCGATCGCGAGCAGGAGATCGCGGCGCTCGGCGAGCTCGCCGAGCTCGGACGGCGCACCGGCCGGCTCGATCGGGCCGAGGAGGCGCTGCGCGAGGTGATCGCGCTGTGCCAGGGCGATCCCCAGCGCTACCGGGTGCAGCTCGTCGATGCCCACCACCACCTCGGCGTCCTGATGGCGCGCCGCGGCGATCTCGCTGGCGGCCTCGAACAGCTGCAGCGGGCCTTGGCGCTGCTCGGCGAGATTCCGGCCTACGCCCTGCGCGCCCACCTGCGCTATCGGATCGGCAACTGCCTGCTGCGCCTGGGGCGCGCCCGCGAGGCCCAGGAGCAGCTCCAAGAAGCGCTCGCCGCCTGCCCCGACGATAAGCTGCGCGCGCGCATCCTCGTCGATCTCGGCAACGCCCAGGCGCTGCTGGGACAGGAGGAGTCGGCGATCGACTTCTTCGAGCAGGCGGCGCGGGTCGCCGAACAGCAGGGCGATGTGCGGGCGACCCAGATCATCCGCCGCCAGAGCGGCGCGCTCAAGCGCTAGGCGCCGCCGCCAGCTCCTCCACCGTCAGCCCCGCCGCCACCTCGGCGCGCAGCACGCGCTCGAGCTGCGTCAGCAGCGACCGCCGCTGTTCGTCGCTCAGGCCGTGGCAGCGCACGCGCAGCCGCTCGCCGTCGAGGTCCCACAGCTCGAGGCGGCCGCCGTGCGCCGCGAACTCGCTCTGCAGGCGCTGCTCGACGACACGGGCGATCTGCTTGAGCAGCGCGATGCGGCCGCGGCGCGGCGGCGGCGGCGCGACGGCGGCGTTCAGCAGCCGCGGGATGTCGGCGCGGCAGCTGCCGCAGCCGGTGCCGGCGCCGGTCGCGTCGACCACCGCCTGCACCTCGGAGAGGCCCATGATGCGGATCGACTCGCGGACCGTGTCCTCGGCGATGCCGTGGCAGCGGCACAGCAGCGGCGCGAACTCCTCGTCGCCCTCGGGCAGCTCGCCGTTCCACGAGGCGATGGCGACGCGCAGCGCCTCCAGGGCCCAGATGAAGGCCGGCAGCTCGCAGGGATCGAGGCCGCCGAGGTGCTGGCAGAGGTCGGCGGCCGTCAGGCGCTGCGCCTCGGCGAGCGTGCGCCCGGGCAGCAGCTCGCAGACGACGGAGGCCGCCGCCACCTGCTCGCTGGCGTTGAAGACCTGGAAGCGCGCCTCGCTGATCCGCTCGCCTTCGAGGCGCAAGTAGAGCCGCAGGGCGTCGCCGGCGAGGATCGAGCCGACATCGCCGCTCAGCGTCGGGTTGAGCATCTTGCCGAGATGCCGCGGATGGCGGCGATGGTCCTCGAGCAGCGCGCGCGGATCCATGCGGAACCTGCAGCCTGCGTGCCGCCGGCTCGGGGCAAGGCGGAGCGGTTGCGGAGCGCACGCTGCAGGCGGCCCCCGCCGGATAGCGTGTCGGCATGCGTTGGGCGCTCTGGGCCGTGGCGGCTGCGGTGTTGGCTGGGGAGCGGCTGCCGCTGCCCGGCTGGCCCGTGCCGGGAGACCGCCCGCTGCCGGCCATCGGCTGGGCGGCGGTGCCGGGCGCGGTGCTCGCCCTCGACGCCGACGGCGCGGTGCGCCGCCGCGTGCCGCTGGCCCCCGGCGGCCAGGCCTGGATCGGGCGCGGGGGGGTCCTGGTCGCCGACGACCGCGGCCTGCGCTGGCTGGACGACGCCGGCAGCGAACGCCGCCTGCCGCCGCTGCCGCCCGGCGTGCAGCCGCTCGGCGTCGACGGCGCGGCGGCATTCTTCGCGCGGGACCAGATCGGTTGGCGCCTGGACCAGGGCGGCGCGCGGCAGCACCTGGTCCTGCCCGAGCCGCCGATCGGCTGCCCGCTCGCCTGCGGTCCTGCGAGCCTGTGGTTGACGATGCACCACCTCGTGTGGTGGGACGGCGAGCTGCAGGTCGCGCACCGCCACGGCCTGCCGGCCGGCCGGGGCTGGAGGCTCGCCTGGGCCGAGGGCGAGCAGCCGGTGATCCTCGCTCCCGACGGCCGGCTGTGGCTCGTCCCGCCCTACGCGCCGGGAGCGGACGACGAGCGGCTGGGCCGGGAGCCGCAGCCGCCTGCCGACTCCGAGGCGGCGTGGCGCGCCGCGCTGCGCCGCGGCGCGTGGAGCGAGGCGGCACGGCTGGCCGCGACCGCGGAGCAGCGCGCCGCCGTCGCCTGGTATGCCGGCTCCCCCTCGCCCGCCGCGCCGGCGGCGCTGATCCCCGGCGAGGCGAGCTGGTGGTCGCTGCCGAGCGAGGCCTGGCCCTGGGGCTGCGCGCCGTGGGCCGGCTCCCTGCTGCCGCGCGTGCCGACAGCGCGCGCCGCCGCCCCGCTGGCCGACGCCGCGCAGCCGGCCGCGGAGCAGCCGGCGCTGCGCGCCCTGCCGCAGGGCCTGCTGCGCGGCGCCCTGAGCTGGCGGATCAGCGATGACGGCGAGCGGGTGACGCTGGCCTGCCGCGACGGCGAGCGGGAGCGCTGGTTCCGCCGCTGGCTGTCGCCCGAGGAGCTGCAGGCCCCGGCCTGGTCCTTGAGCTGGCAGAGCGGCTGGCTGGTGGTCGTCGAAGGCGACGCCCGCCTGCTGATCGTCGATGCCGGAACCGGGCGCTTGGCTGTCGACCTGCGTCCGCGCCGCGCGCCGCTGGCGCCGGGCCGGCTCTGGCCGCTGCCCGGCGGGGCCCTCTGCCTCGCGCCGCCGGGCCGCGAAGATCGCCTGATCTGGATGCTCGGCGACGAGGAGCTCGTCGAGCCGCTGCCGGAGCGCGCGCGCTGGCTGCTCGTCCTGCCCGACGGCGAGGCCTGGCTCGCCCTGCGCGATGGCCGGGCGTTCGCCGCCCGCGCTCCCGGGCAGTGGCGGGAGCTCGCCTTGCCGCCGGCGCTGCTGGCCGCCGAAGGCCCCGAGCTCGGCGAGGGCGGCATCCTCGCCGAGGGCCGTCTGTGGCGCTGGCGTTGACGCTGGCGACCGCGCCAGCGCCGCCATCGTGCCGGCGTGACCGCGCCGCAGCTCTATGTCGCCGGCGACATCCACTATGCGGGCGGGAGCCATCCGATATTGGCCTGGCTCGATGAGCTGGCGCAGCGGCCGCCGGCGCGCCTCGTGCTCCTGGGCGATGTCGTCGAGTGGTGGGTGGACAGCGGCGGCTGCTGCGCGCGCTACGCTCCCTTGCTCGATCGCCTGCGCGCCCTGCGCGCGCGCCGCTGGACGCTCGACATCGTCCGCGGCAACCGCGAGCTGATCGCCGGCCGGCGCTTCGCCGTCGCCAGCGGCGCCCGCCTGCACTGGCCGCGGCTCGAGCTCGCGCTCGGCGGCCGCCGCATCCGCATCGAGCACGGCGATCGCCTGCTCGACGATCCGCTCTATCGCGGGTGGTCGGCGCTGGCGCGCTCGCTGCCCTTTCGCGTGTGGAGCTCCCTGCACCCGCCGGCGCTGCAAGAGGCGGTCGCGCGCTGGCTGCGGCGGCACTCCGCGGGTCGGCGGCCGGGGCGCCGCATCCGCCTCGATCCGCGGCGCCTGGCGGCGAGCGCGCGCGGCGTCGATGCCCTGCTCTTCGGCCACATCCATGCCTGCTGGCGGCGCCAGCTCGGCGCCTGCGAGTGCATCCTGGTCGGCGACTGGCCGGCCGGCGAGGGGCGCTGGGTCGAGGGCTATGCCGATGGCCGCCTCGCGCCGCGGCGTCGGCGCTGGCCTTAGGCGCGCTCGCGCGCCGCGGCGCGCAGCAGGCGGCGCAGCTGGCGGGCCTCCGGCGGCGAGGCCAGGCAGCCGGCGCAGCCTTCGGGCGGCGGGCAGCTTCCTTCCGGCGCCAGCAGCAGCCACAGCGGCGGCTCGCCGCCGGCGGGGCCGCCCCGCAGCAGCCGCAGCCACGCCCCGTCCGCGGCGAGCTCGGCGGCGACGAGCACCGCCGGGTAGGGCGCGCGCGCGCAGGCCGCGCGCGCGGCGTCGCGGTCGGCGACGGTGTCGACCAGGAAGCCCTCGCGCGCGAGGAAGCTGCCGATCAGGCGCCGCTCCGTGACATCGCCGCTGACCACGAGCAGGCGCCGGCGCTGACGGGAGCGCGTGCCGAGCTCCGAGACCTGGCTCTCGGCCTCGCCGAAGGCGCGCAGCACGGCTTCGCGGAGCCGGGCGCGGCGCGGCGGGCGGGCGAGGGCGGCGGCGTAGCCGCGGCGTTGCAGCTCGGCGCGCGAGAAGCGCTCGTGGCTTGCGCACAGGCCGATGCACGGCACGCCGCCGGCGCCCCGGACGAGCTCGGCGGCCCCCGGCAGGTGCATGCCGATGATCAGCAGCTGCACGCCGTCGTCGCTCGCCAGCAGGGCGGCGGCGGCCGAGGGCTCGCGGCAGCGCTCGACGCGCAGTCCGAGGGCGCGGCACTGCGCGGCGTAGGCCTCGCCGATGCGTTCGTTCGGCTCGACGAGCAGGCAGCGCCGCCCGAGGTATTCGTCGGGCAGTCGCGCCTGCCGGCGGCCGGCCTCGCTCGAGCCGCGCAGCGCCGGCACGCGCAGGGCGAAGACGGTGCCCTGGCCGGGCGCCGAACTGCACGCGCAGTGCCCGCCGAGCGCGGCGACCGCGCGCCGCACCACCGTCAAGCCGAGGCCGAGGCCGCCGTAGCGGCGCGTCGTCGAGCCATCGCCCTGGGTCAGCGGCTCGCGGATCCGCTCGAGGGTGGCGGCGTCCATCCCGATGCCGGTGTCATGCACCTCATAGACCAGCGTTCCCTGCTCCCCGCCCTCCCAGGCGGCGCGCACCAGAACATGGCCCTCGTTCGTGAACTTGACGGCGTTGGCGATCAAATTGCCCAGCGCCTGGCGCAGACGCACGGGATCGGCGAGGACGCGCAGCGGCAGGCCGTCCTCGGGGAGCACGGCGATCTCCACGCCCTTGGCCTGCGCCAGCTCGGCGTGCAGGGCCGCGCAGTCCTCGGCGAGGCGCAGCGGATCGCAGCGCGCCTTGCGGATGCTCGAGTCCGCTTCGCACTTCGCGACTTCGATCAGATCGTCGAGCAGGATCTGCAGGTTCTCGGCGCTGTCGCGGATGGTCTGGGCGCAGCTGCGCTGCTCCGCCGTCAGCTCGCTGTCGAGCAGGAAGCCGCTCATCCCGAGGACCGCGGTCAGCGGGGTGCGCACCTCGTGGCTGAGCGCGGCGAGGAACTCCTCCTTGGTGCGGCGGCCGAGCGCGGCCTCGGCCTCCAGGCGCTCGAGGCGCTGGCGGGCGTGGGCGCGCGCCAGGACGAAGGCGAAGAGCGCGGCGATCGCCTGCGCGGCGTCCGTGCAGCTGGGCCGGCACAGCGGCGGCCGGCGATCGGCGCGCAGCAGGCAACCCCACAGCTGGCCGTCGACCGCGATCGGGACATAGAGCACCGCGCGGCACTCCGGCAGGTCGCCGGCTTCCTCGGGCCGCGCCGCCGCGCAGCGTCCGGCGCTGAGCTCGGCGAGCAGGCGCGCGCGCTCGGGATGCCAGGGGCGCTCGCGCAGCGTCGGATCATCGAGCCGCGAGCGCCAGCCCTCGGCGGCCCAGGCCCACAGCAGCGAGCTGCGCGGGGCGCCCTCGCCGTGGATGCGGTGCAGCTCGAGGCGCTGGCAGCCCCAGGCCGCGCCGAGCAGGGCGAGGGCGCGCGGCAGGCACTGCGCCGGCTCTTGCGCGCGCTCGCACAGGCGCGCGACCTCGGCGACCAGCGCGGCCTGCCGCCGGCGCTGCCGCAGCCACCACCAGCCGCTGAGCCCGGCGCCGCCGGCGAGGCCGGCGAGCGCTACGAGGGCCGAGGCGAGCATGCGCCGAGTATGCGCGCGGCGCGCGGCGCGCGAGCGCCGCTCACCGGCGCTGCAGGCGGTAGCGGAAGGGCTTGCCGTTGATCTCGACGCTGTGCTCGCCCTCGCCGCGGCGCAGCTCGCTGGCCAGCACCTCGCGGGCGATCCAGCCGGCATGCGCGGCGAGCGCCGCCGCCAGCTCGGGATCCGGGCTGTCCCACTGCACGCGGATGCGGTCGCTGACCTCGAGTTCGGCGTCCTTGCGCGCCTGCTGCAGGACGCTGATCACCTCGCGCGCCAGGCCCTCGGCGAGCAGCTCGGGCGTCAGCGCGGTGTCGAGGACGACGGTCACCGCGCCCTCGCTGGCGACGGCCCGTCCGGGCAGCGGCTGGCGCTGCAGCAGCACGTCCGCGATGCCGAGCTCGACGCCGGCGACGGCGATCCGTTCGCCGCGCTCGAGGCGCTCGACCTCGGCGAAGGACCACTGGGCGAGGGCGGCGCCGATCTCCTTGAGCTTGGCGCCGGCGCGCGCGCGCAGGGCGGCGAAGTTCGGCTTGACCGCGAGCGTGCAGAACGCGGCCTCGTCGGCGCAGATCTCCAGCCGCTTGACATTGAGCTCGGCGGCGATCTGCGGGCGCAGGCGCTCGACTGCGCGCTGCGCCGCCGGATCGCGGGCGACGACGGTCAGCGCCGGCAGCGGCTGGCGCACCTTGAGCCGCTGCTCCTCGCGCAGGCGCCGCCCGAGCGAGACGATCGCGAAGGCGAGCTCGACATCGGCCTCGAGCTCGGCGTCGATCAGCGCCGGGTCGGCCTGCGGATAGTCGCACCAGTGCACGCTGGCCGGCGCGGTCGGATCGACCGGGCGCTGCAGGCGCTGATGCAGCTCCTCGGTGAGGAAAGGCATGAACGGCGCGAGCACCCGCGCCAGCGTCGTCAGCGTCTCGTGCAGGGTGGCGAAGGCGGCGGCGCGGTCGGCGCGGTCCTCGCCGCCCCAGAAGCGCGGGCGGTTCCAACGGATGTAGCCGTTGGTCAGCGCGTCGATGAAGCGGGTGAGCCGCGGGACGACGGCGTAGAGCCGGTAGGCCTCCATCTCGCGGTTGACATCGCGGATCAGCGAGTGCAGGACGGAGAGCAGCCAGCGGTCCATCAGCGGGCGCGCCGCCGGCGGCGGCGCCGGCCAGCAGCGCGGGTCGTAGCCGTCGGCGACCGCGTAGGTGGTGAAGAACGACAGCGCGTTCCACAGCGGCAGGGTGACGGTGCGCACGACCTCCTTGAGTCCGCGCTCGCTGAAGCGCAGCGGCTCGGCGCGGACCACCGGGCTGTCGATCAGGTAGGCGCGCAGCGCGTCCGCCCCGTAGGTGTCGAGCACCATGTTGGGATCGGGGTAGTTCTTCTTCGACTTCGACATCTTCGCGCCGTCCTCGGCGAGGATCAGGCCGTTGACCACGACGTTGCGGAAGGCCGGGCGGTCGAAGAGCGCGGTCGACAGCACGAGCAGGGTGTAGAACCAGCCGCGGGTCTGATCGAGGCCCTCGGCGATGAAGTGCGCGGGGAAGTTGCGCTCGAAGCGCTCCTTGTCGGCGAACGGATAGTGCTGCTGGCCGTAGGGCATGGCCCCCGACTCGAACCAGCAGTCGAGGACCTCCGGGGTGCGGCGGTAGCGCTTGCCGTCGCGCACGATCTCGATCTCGTCGAGCACATGCTTGTGCAGGTCGGCGACCTGCACGCCGGAGAGCGCAGCGAGCTCGGCGCGCGAGCCGATGCAGATCATGTCCGAGGGGTCCTCGACATTGATCCACACCGGGATGCAGCTGCCCCAGAAGCGGTTGCGGCTGATGTTCCAGTCCTTGGCCTCCTTCAGCCAGTTGCCGAAGCGGTGGCTGCCGATCGCCTCCGGCACCCAGCGGATCTGCTGGTTGTTGGCGACCAGGCGCTCGCGCAGGTCCTCGACGCGCACATACCAGGCATCGATCGCGCGGTAGATCAGCGGGGCCCCGCTGCGCTCGCAGAACGGGTAGCTGTGGACGATCGTCTCGTGGCGCAGCAGGCTGCCCTGCTCCTTGAGGCGGCGGATGATGTCCCTGTCGCAGTCCTTGCAGAAGCGGCCGGCGTACTCGGCGACCGCCGGCAGGAAGCGGCACTGCTCGTCGAGCAGGTCGCCGAGATCGCCGCCGGCGATGCCGTGGGCGCGCGCGACGCGGTAGTCGTCCTCGCCGTAGGCCGGGGCGATGTGGACGATGCCGGTGCCCTCGCCGGTCGTCACGAAGGGGTCGGCGACGACGCGGAAGGCCTGGGCGCGATCGGCGAGGTAGGGGAAGAGCGGCTGGTAGCGCAGGCCGACGAGCTCGCTGCCGCGCAGCTCGGCGGCGAGGCGGGAGCGCTCGTCCGGCAGACCGTAGGCGGCGAGGCGGTCGACGGCGAGCAGCCAGCGCTCGCCGTCGGCGCGCTCGACCAGCGCATAGCGCAGCTCGGGGTGGACGCAGAGCGCGAGGTTGGCCGGCAGGGTCCAGGGCGTCGTCGTCCAGGCCAGCAGCGCGGTGCCGGCGGGCAGCGCGGGGTGGCCGGGCAGCGCGCGGAAGGCGACGGTGATCGCCGGGTCCTGGGTGTCCTGGTAGTTGTTGCCGGCCTCGAAGTTGGACAGCGGGGTGGTCAGCGCCGGGCTGTAGGGCATCACGCGGTGCGCGCGGTAGATGCGGCCCTGCTCCCACAGGCGCTTGAACACCCACCACACCGACTCCATGAAGTCGGGGTCCATCGTCTTGTAGTCGCGGTCGAAGTCGACCCAGCGGCCCATCCGCGTCACCGTCTTGCGCCACTCCTGCACATAGGCGAGGACCATGCTGCGGCACTGCTCGTTGAAGCGGGCGACGCCGAGGCGGCGGATCTCGGGGGCGCCCTGCACGCCGAGCGCCTGCTGCGCGAGGTTCTCGATCGGCAGGCCGTGGCAGTCCCAGCCGAAGCGGCGCTCGACGTAGCAGCCGCGCATGCACCAGTAGCGCGGCACGATGTCCTTGATCGTGCCGGCGAGCAGGTGGCCGTAGTGCGGGGTGCCGGTCGCGAACGGCGGGCCGTCGTAGAACACGAACTCCGGCGCGCCCTGGCGCGCGCGGCGCCGGTTCGACTCCTGGAAGGCGTCGAGCTCCTGCCACAGGGCGAGCACCCGCTCCTCGATCCGCGGCGGGTCGACCTGCGGCGGGACCTTGGCGAAGGGACAGCTCATGGCGCGCAACGATAGCGCGCACGCCGACGATGGCAGGGTGGGGAGCTGGCGCTTGGCCGCGCCGGCTCGTCCCGCATACTGCGCGCATGCGCATCAACGACCTGCTCGCGGCGATGGGCAAGCACAACGCGACCGACCTCCACCTGCGCGTCGGCGAGCCGCCGGTGTTCCGCATCGGCGGCGACCTGCAGCGCGCCAAGAGCCCGCCGCTGACCGCCGAGCAGGTCGACGAGCTGCTCGCGCCGCTGCTCGACGAGCGCCTGCAGAACGAGCTGCGCACCCGCGGCTACGCCGACTTCTCGTACAGCATCGACGGCGTCGGCCGCTTCCGCTGCAATGTGTACAAGGCGCTCGGCCGCAAGTCGGCGGCGATCCGCCGCGTCAAGCCCCAGGTGCCGAGCTACGAGGAGCTCAACCTGCCGCCGCAGGTCCGCAAGTGCGCCGAGTTCGAGCAGGGCCTGATCCTGATCGGCGGCATCACCGGCTCGGGCAAGTCGACGACGCTCGCTGCCATCCTCGACGACATCAATCATCGCCGGCGCTGCCACATCCTGACGATCGAGGACCCGGTCGAGTACGTGTTCACCGACGACAAGGCGGTGATCAACCAGCGCGAGGTCTACACCGATGTCGCGAGCTTCGAGGAGGCGCTGCGCTCCTGCGTCCGCGAGGACCCCGATGTCATGCTGCTCGGCGAGATGCGCGACGCTGCGACCTTCGAGACCGCGCTGACCGCGGCCGAGACCGGGCACCTGGTCTTCGGCACGATCCATGCAAGCGGCGCCGCGCAGACCCTGTCGCGCATCATGGACCTCTTCCCGACCGACAAGCACGCGCAGGTGCGGACCAGCCTGGCCTTCAACCTGCGCTGCGTCATGAACCAGAAGCTGCTGCCGGGCATCCAGCGCGGGACGCTCTACCCGGCGGTCGAGATCATGTTCATCTCGCCGTTGATCAAGAAGCTGATCCTCGACGGCGAGTTCGCCAAGGTCGCCGAGGCGCTGAGCAAGGACCGCGAGAACGGCTGCGAGACCTTCAACCAGGCGCTCAATCGCCTGTACCACGAGAAGAAGATCAGCATGGACACCGCGCTGGCCGCGGCGCCCAACCCCGAGGAGCTGCGGATGCTGATGCGCGGCATCACGATCTCCGACAGCGGCATCGTGTGAGCGAGCAGCCGCCGTCGGCCAGCGAGCTTGCCGAAGCGCTCGCCGCCTCCCCGGCGCCGCGCCACGCCGCGGTGCCGCGCCTGGCGCTGGCCCGTCCCAGCATGGCGGTGCGCGTGCTGCTGGCGGTCGCCATCGTCACCCTGCTGGCAGTGCTCGTCCTGGTGCTGGTCGCCGGCTGGCTGCTGGCGCGGCTCGGCACGGAGCTGCGGGCCGATGCCGCCCACCGTGCGCGGCAGGAGCGCGAGCAGCTGCCCGAGGAGGCGGTGCTGCTCGATGCCGCCGCGGCGCGGCGGGAAGCGCGGGCCCGTCCGCTGGCCGCGGCGCGGATCTGGGAAGCGCGCTGCCGCCTGCTCGCCGAGCGCCAGGACTGGGCGGCGCTCGCCGCGACCTGCGCCGAGGTCGAGCTCGCTGCCCCCGATGACCTGACGCCGCGCGCCCGGCTGTGGCAGATCGAGGCCCTGCTCGCCCTCGGGCGGCGCGCCGAGGCGGCGCGGGCCTTCGCCGCCCTCGACCAGCAGCGGCTCGATGCCGAGGACCGCGTCCGGGCGGCGGCGCTGGCCAGCGCGCTGTGGGCCGAGACGCCCCCGCCCTGATCAGCGGCCGCCGTGCCCTGGCGCGGCCAGCGCGCGCAGCCGCTCGGCGACCGCGCGGTGGTTCGGCGGCCGCGCCGCCGGGTCGACGGCGAGGCACTGCAGGACGAGCTCGTTGAGCGCCCGCGGCAGCTCGGGACGCAGCTCCCGCGGCGCCGGCGGCGCCTCGGTCACGCGCTTGACCATCAGCCGCAGCGGATCGTCGTCGACGAAGGGCGGGCGGCCGGTCAGCGCGTGGTACAGGGTGGCGCCGAAGGCGTAGAGATCGCTGCGCTGATCGAGGCGGGAGACGCCCTCGGTCACCAGCTCGGGCGCGATGTAGGCCGGGGTGCCGATCACCGTGCCGCGCTCGGCGAGCTGGGCATGGAGTCCGTCGCCGCGGCCGGGCACGCCGGCGAGGCCGAAATCGATCAGCCGCACGCGCTCGGAGGAGTCGATCAGCACATTCTCCGGCTTGATGTCGGCGTGCACCAGCCCGGCCTGCTCGGAGATGTAGGCGAGGGCCTCGGCGAGCTGGGCGAACAGCGCGCAGCACGGCTCCCAGGGCAGGGCGCCCCGGTCCTTGATGCGGCGCGCCAGCGATGCGCCCTCGACATACTCGAGGACGATGTAGGGGTGGGGACCGCTGTCGTCGAAGTCGAAGACCCGCAGGATCCCGGGGTGGCTGAGCGGGGCGAGGACGCGCGCCTCGTTGGCCGCCAGCAGCAGCGCATCCGGCGCGCGCTGCGCATCGAGGATCTTGACGACGACATCGAGGTGGAAGGCGAGGTGGCGGGCGAGGAAGATCCGCGAGCTGGCGCCATGCGCGAACTCGGTGATCAGCTTGCAGCGCCCGAGCACCGCGCCGACCCGCGGCTCGCCCGCCGGCTGGCCGCCGGCCGTCGGCACGGGGATCCCGGCCTCGATCAGGACGCGGGCGATCGCTTCGAGCACCGCCGCGGTCTCGAGGTGGAGGTTGCGTGCCGGCCGCGGCGCCTCGCTGATCAGCTCGAAGGTCGCGCGCTCGGCGAGGATGGCCCGCGCCAGGGCGGGAAGGCCCTGGCGCTCGCCGTCGGCGGCGTAGCGCAGGCGGCCGCGCTCGTAGTGGATCTCGGCGCAGGGTCCGTCCGGCGCCTCGCGCACGCGCAGCAGCCCGCTGAGGCCGAGCTCCTGGGCGGCGCGCAGCAGGGCGAGCAGGCCGGGGCGCTGCAGCTCGCCGTGCAGGTTCCGGACCTGGACCGCCGGCAGGGGAGGGATCTCGGTCGAACGGCGCGCTACCGACACGCCTGTATCCTGCGGCAGCGACGCGCCCGCCAAGCAGCGCGCCGTCCCGGTCCCGCCGCCCTTCCCCGCCGCGCTCGCGACTTATAAGCGGCGGCGGTCTCAGGGGGTTCGCATGACGGTGCTCGATCCCGCGCAGTGGGAGGCCCTGGTGCGCGCCGTGCGGCAGGCCTGTCCGCGGCTGACCGAGCGCGACCTCGCGGAGTGCCAGTGCCGCCTCGACATCCTGGTCGCCAAGATCCAGAACCGTCACTGGGTGTCGCGGCGGGACGCCGAGCGCCTGGTCCGCCAGCTCCTCGCCTCGCCCACCATCCGCCGCAGCGCCTGATATGCCCTCCGTCTTCACCCGCATCCTCGCCGGCGAGATTCCCGGGCAGTTCGTCTTCCGCGACGAGCTGTGGTTCGCCATCCTCGACATCCGGCCGGTCGCCCCCGGGCACTGCCTGCTGATCCCGACCGTCGAGACGGCCTTGCTCGCCGAGCTGCCCTCGCCGCAGCTGGCGGCGCTCGGCGATCGCCTGGCGCGGCTGACGCGGGCGGTGAAGGCGGCGAGCGGGGCGGCGGCGGTCAATATCCTGGTCAACGATGGGCCGGACGCCGGCCAGGAAGTGCCGCACGCCCATCTCCACGTCTGGCCGCGCTTCCCGGGCGACGGCAAGCGGCTTGGCTGGCCGGCGGCGCCCTACGGCGCGGGCGAGCTCGAACAGTGGGGCGGCCGCCTGCGCGCCGCCTGGCGCTGAGCGCGATGAACCGCCGCCCCGGCGCGCCGCTGCATCCCGATCAGATCATCCCGCCGCCGTCGCCGAACCTCGCCGGCTGCTGCCTCGTCCTCGTCCGCACCCAGGGCCCGGTCAACCTCGGGATGATCGCGCGGCTGTGCGGCAACTTCGGTATCGCCGACCTGCGCCTCGTCGCCCCGCAGTGCGCGGTCGACTGCTCGGAGGCGCGCAAGTACGCGACGCACAACCGCGAGCAGCTGCTCTCGGCCCCGATCTTTCCCGACCTGCCGAGCGCGGTCGCCGACTGCGGGCTGGTCATCGGCAGCAGCGCCCGCTTCCATGAGCGCGAGCTCGGGCCCTCGCTGGTGCCGCCGGAGGTGCCGGCCGCCGTCGCCGCGCGCGGCGCCGAGCGCTGGGCCCTGGTCTTCGGCAACGAGGCCGATGGCCTGCACCTCGACGAGCTGCGCTGCTGCCAGACCTGGGTGCACCTGCCGGCCTTCGGTCCGAATGTCAGCTACAACCTCGCCAATGCGGTGGCGATCACGCTCTACGGCATCGCCACCGCCGGCGTGCCGCCGCAGCGCGGGGAGCCGCCGCCAGCGGCGACCCGCGCCGCGGTCGATGCGCTCTACGAGTACTGGCTGGCGACCCTCGAGCGCATCCACTACTTCCGCCGGGCCGATCCGGAGAAGTTCCGCCCCCTGCTGAGGCGCATGCTCAACCGCTGGGCGCTGACGGTGCAGGATGTGCAGGCGCTGCGCGGGATGCTGGCGCAGATCAACTACTTCGCCTTCGGTCGGCGCTTCGATCGCGAGGAGGAGCCGCTCAGCGCGGCTCGCTCGGAGGCGGCGGCTCCGCCGCCGGCGCCGCCGGCAGCGGCGGAATGACGATGCGCCGCCCGGGCGTCAGCTCGCCGGGGTTGGCCTCGGCGATGCGCCGCCAGTGCTGCGGCGACCCATAGAAGGCGGTGCTGAGGTCGGCGAGGGTGTCGCCGGGCTGAACGACATAGGAGCGCTCGCCGCTGACGCCTGCGCTGGCCGCGGCGGGCGCCGGCGTCGACACTTCCAGAGTCAGGGAGAGCCGCGCGCGATCGCGGCGCTCGAGCTGGGTCAGCAGGTAGTCGGCGATCGCGCGCTCGATCTCGGCGCGCTTCTCGTCGGCGAGCCGCTGCCCGGGCGGCGGCACGAGCTCGAGGGTGGCGGTGATCCGCTCGAAGCGCCATTCGCCGCTCTCGCCGGTCGCGCCGTGCGCCATCCGGTCGGGGATCCACAGCGGCCGCTCGGCGATGCGCAGCTGCACGCCCCAGGCCTCTCCGAGGTCGTCACGGATCGCCTCGCGCACACGCTCTTGTAAGCGGCGCACGTAGCGCTCCGGCGTGTTCATCCCGATCCCGCCGCTGTCGATGACGATGCCGCGGCCCAGCCCCTGACCGCAGGCGGCGAGCGAGAGCAGCAGCGCGGCGACCGCGATGGCGCGCAGCACGGCATCAGCGTAGACCGCTTCAGGCGGCGGCAACGCGCCAGCTGCAGAGGCCGATCGCCCAGTCGCTGCAGTAGAGCGCCTCGTCGCCCTCGGCATCGAG
>JANWWU010000070.1 GCA_025055595.1 Planctomycetota bacterium
CGCTCGAGGTCTTCGCGCAGCTGCCAGACGAAGGGATAGCGGTCCGCGGGATTGCCGGCGCAAGCGCGCCTGAGGACGGCAGCGAGGTCGGGATCGACGGCGCCGGCCGGCAGCAGGTCGAGGATCGAGCCGCCGGCGGCCTGTCGCTCGAGGATCTGGCGCTGCGTGACGGAGGACCAGGCGGCGCTGCCGGCGACGGCCTCGGCGCAGATGACGCCGAGCGCATAGATGTCGCAGCGCGGGTCGTTCGCCGATGCTTCGGTCTCGGCGAAGAGCTCGGGAGCGAAGTAGCGGGAGTGCGGCGAGCTCTCGTCCGGCGGCGGCGTCGGCAGCCCGGCATCGGCGAGGCGCAGGCTGTCCTCGGCATCGAGCAGCAGGTTGCCGGGACGGACATTGCCGTGGATGATCTCGCCGGCATGCAGCGCTTCCAGCCCCGCCGCCGCCTGCCAGGCGAGATGGACGAGCCGCTCGCGCGGCAAGGGGCCCTGCCCCATCAGCTGGCCGAGCGTCTGCCCTTCGACCAGCTCGCAGGCGAGATACACCCAGCCGTGCGACTGTCCGACATCAGAGATCGAGAGCAGCCGATCGTGAGTGATGCGGCGCGCGGCGTTGGCCCCCTGGAAGAAGCGCTGGACGACCAGCTCCTGCTCGCTGAACCACGGCAACAGGACCTTCAACGCCACGACCTGCTGGTGCGACTCGAGCACGGCGCGGTACACCGCGGTCACCTGACCGCGTCCGAGCAGGGCCTCCACCCGATAGCCGTCGATGCGGATCGCTGACGGCTCCGGAATCCTGCCCTCGGAGGCCCGGCGGAAGATCACGCTGCGCTTGGCCATCGGTGCTCCACGACCGAAGACTGTGCGCGGATTCTCGCGGATTCGGTGAATGTTCGATGAGCAATATGTGTAGTTTCGGTAACGCAGCGATGACACGACCGACACCAGTCGTTGACAGAGGCGGAGAGAGTGCCGGCGACTTCGGAGGCGCACCCATGCGGACCCTCGTCGCGACCACCCTCATCTCGCTGGCCTGCGCTGCGGACGGCCACCTGATCTACGATGGCAGCAGCACGGTGTTTCCGGTGATCGTCGCCGCAGCAGAGGCCTATGCCGATGTCGACCCGCGCTTCTCGATGGAGGCCAAGCCGAGCGGGACGACGGCCGGCTTTCGCAGCATGATCGCCCGCACCTGCACGATCAACGGCGCCAGCCGTCCGATCAACGCCAAGGAGATCAAGGCGGCGGCAGAAGCTGGCGTGCAGTTCATCGAAGTGCCGATCGCCTTCGACGCCCTGTCGATCGTCACCAATCCGCGCAATACCTGGCTCAAGGACCTGACGGTGCAGGAGCTGCAGCGGCTGTACGGGAAGGACGGGCCGACCAACTGGAAGGACGTGCGGCCGGGCTTCCCCAACGCTCGCGTCGTGCTCTTCGGCGCCGGCAGCGACTCCGGGACCTACGACTACTTCAAGGAAGCGATCATGAAGGAGCGCTCCTTCCGCCCGGACATCACGGTCAGCGAAGACGACCACCTGCTGGTCGAGGGCGTGGCGGCGGAGGTCAATGCGATCGGCTACATGGGCCTCGCCTACCTGATCGAGAACTCGCAGGCCCTGCGCGGCGTCGCGATCGACAACGGCAAGGGTCCGGTGCCGCCGACCAAGGCGACGGTGCTCGACGGCAGCTACATTCCGCTGTCGCGCCCGATCTTCGTCTATGTCCGCACCGATGTCGTGTCGAATCCGCAAGTGAGCGGCTTCATCAACTTCCTGATCGATACGCCTTCGGTCATCGATGCCGTCGGCTACGTCTCGCTGCCGGCGGAGATGCGCGCCAAGATCAAGGAACGCTTCCAGGCCCGGATCACCGGCTCGCTGTTCAGCGGGGTTCCGGCCGGCACTCCGGCCGCGCAGATCATCGGCATCGAGCTGGGCGGCGCGAGTGCCGCGGCGCCGCCGAGCGCGCCGACGAGCAGCGAGCGGGCCACGACGGCAGCAGCGCCGGCGCCCGCGCCGCCACCGACGACCGCGGCGACGCCAGCATCGGCGCCGTCTCCGCCGCTTGTGGCCGCGAGCGCGGCGGCGCCGAGCGCCGCCGCGCCCACGCCAGCGGCGCCCGCCATACCGGTGGCGGCGCCGACCGTGCCGGCTGCAGCTGCGGTGGCACCGGCCGCTGCTGCCGGCGTCTCGGCCGTGGCGCTGGCGGCGCCGCCGCCGAGCGCTCCGGCCTGGCAGGGCCCCAGCGCGGCGGCCTTCGCCGAGGAGCTCGAGCGCCTGCGCGCCGCCAGCCTGGAGCTGGCGCGACGGACGCTCGACGACCGCTCGTCGCTTGATGACATCGCACGCCAGGCCGCCGAGCTGCAGGCGCGCGCCGCCGCCCTGCAGGAGGCCTTCCGCACGGCGCCGCGGCCGGCGCACGGCGCATTGACGCTCGCCGACGCCCAGGCCCTGGTGCGCTGAAGGAGGCTCTATGCGCAAACGCCTGATGATGTCGGCGATGCTGCTGGCGATCGCCGGCTGCGCCGCAGCCCCGCAGGCGACGCGCCGCGGCGCGCTGCCCGTCGATGTCCTGGGCACATGGCTCGATCCGGCGCAGCGCGGCTTCGTCTCGATCGGGCAGCAGCAGGTGGTGGTGGCCGTCGACGGCCAGCGCGCGCTGCTGCCGATCGTCGAGAACCGCATCGAGGCCGGGATGACTGCCGGTCAGCTCGTGCTCGGCGACGGCACCACCCTGTACCTCGCGCGCAGCGTCGCGCTGGTCAACGGCCAGTACCTGCCCGCGCTCGATGTCGACTTCGCGGGCGCCGTGCAGCTGCGCCGGCAGTTGGTCTCCGAGACCGTGTGGCGTTGGGCCGGGGTCGCGCCGCCGGCAGCGCCGCTCGCCCGCTCAGAGCCGCCGCCGGCGTCGTCCCCGCCGCTGGCGGCCACGGGCGCCACGGGTCCGGCAGCGCCGCTCG
>JANWWU010000076.1 GCA_025055595.1 Planctomycetota bacterium
CTGATCCACGCCTTGCGGGTGCGTCATGGTCGGCGGGTGGTGGTGATCATCGACGAGTACGACAAGCCGGTGCACGATCACCTGGAGCGGCTGGAGGCGGCGCGGGCGATGCGCGATGTGCTGGCGGGCTTCTACGGGGCGCTGAAGGGGTGCGACGGCGATCTGCAGCTGGTGTTCATGACCGGCGTCGGGCGGCTGGTGCGTTCGAGCGTGTTTTCGGCGCTGAACCAGCTGCAGGACCTGACGCTGCATCCGCTGAGCGCGGGGGTGCTGGGGTACACGGAGGAGGAGGTAGAGCGGTACGCTGGGCCGTGGTTGACGCGGCTGGGCGAGCGGCAGGGGATGACGGTGCAACAGGTGCGGGAGCAGCTGCGCGCGCGCTACGATGGGTATAGCTGGGGGCAGGGGTTGCGGGTGTACAACCCGTGGTCGGTGCTGTCGTGCCTGCAGCAGGGGAGTTTTGGTGCCTGGTGGTGGAGCACGGGGACGCCGCGCTGGTTGATGGGAGTGGCGCAGCAGCTGGGCGTGCAGGAGGACTTGGCGGCCGGGGTGTGGGCGAGCGACTTGGAGCTGCACCTCGACATCGAGGAGCTGAAGCTGGTGCCGTTGCTGTGGCAGACGGGGTATTTGACGGTGCAGGAGGAGCGGGGCGCGCTGTATCGCTTGGGTTTTCCGAACGCTGAGGTGCGGGAGAGCTGGTACGGGATGCTGCTGGGGCGTTTGGCGCCGGGCCTGCCGGCGGGCGGGGTGTCGGCGGCGGGCTGTCTGTGGGAGGCGCTGCGGCAGGGCGACGAGGCGGGATTCGTGGCGGCGTTGACGCAGATTTTTGCGGCGCTGCCGGCGTCGCTGCAGGTGGCGCGGGAGGCGTACTACCACAGCCTGTTCGTGGCGGTGCTGCAGGCGGTGGGAGGGCGGGTGATCGCGGAAGCTGGGAGCTGGCGCGGGCGTGCGGACGCGGTGGTGGAGACGGAGCGCTGGGTGTATGTGATCGAGATGAAGCTGGGCGCGGCGGAGGAGGCGTTGGCGCAGGTCGAGGAGCGCGGCTATCACGAGGCCTACGCGAGCGATCCGCGGGGCCTGGTGCTGATCGGCGTCGGCGGCCTCGGCGAACGACAGGTCGCTTGCCGCTGGCGCGTCCTGCGCCGCGCGGGCTGAAGCGAGCGCACGGAGGCGTCTTCGGGCGGCACAGCGGTATGCGCCCTTGCACCGGGGTGCGCGACGCCACTGGCGCCGCCGCAAGCAACGCGTAGAATGCCGGCAACACCAAGGAGCCGCCATGCCCTCGATTTCCGGCCGCCAGCTCGTCCTCGACGCCTTCGCACGCAAGCCCGTACCGCGCGCGCCCTGGGTGCCCTTCGTCGGCGTCCATGGCGGCAAGATGCTCGGCTTGGCCGCTGATGAGTACTTGCGCAAGCCCGACGCGATCGTCGAAGCCCTGGTGCTGGCACGCAAGAAGTACCAGGCCGATGGTCTGCCGGTGGTCTTCGACCTGCAGATCGAGGCGGAGATCCTCGGCTGCCATCTGCATTGGGCGAAGGATGTGCCGCCTTCGGTGATCAGCCATCCGCTCGCCAAGGGGCAGCTTGCGGACTTGCCGGCCTTCTCCGTCGACAAAGGCCGCATGCCGCTGGCCCTGGAGGCGACGCGCAAGGCGCGGCAGGCGCTGCCCGATACGGCGCTCTACGGGCTGATCTGCGGGCCGTTCACGCTCGCCAGCCACCTGCTCGGCTCGGAGATCTTCGTGCAGATGTTCGATGATCCAGAGCGCGTGCAGGCGATCATCGATCACTGCGCGCATATCGCCTGCACCTGCGCCGCCGCCTACCTCGCCGCCGGCGCCGATGTCGTCGCCGTCGTCGATCCGATGACCTCGCAGGTCAGCCCCAAGCACTTCAAGACCTTCGTCTCGCCCTACGAGAACCGCATCTTCGACGCGATTCGCGCCCAGGGCGGCCGCTCCAGCCTCTTCGTCTGCGGCGATGCGACGCGCAACCTCGCCAACATGCTGGCGACCAGCTGCGACAATGTCTCGATCGACGAGAATGTCTCGCTCGCCAAGCTGCGCGAGCTGGCTCAGGCCGCGGGCAAGAGCTTCGGCGGCAACTTGAAGCTGACGGTGGTCCTGCTCCTCGGCAAGCCGGAGGATGTCAAGCTCGATGTCGTCCGCTGCTTCGACGAAGTCGGCGATGCGCCGGGCTTCGTCCTCGCTCCCGGCTGCGACCTGCCCTACCACACGCCGGAGGCCAACCTCGAGACGGTTGCGCCGCTGCTCGATCCCTATCAGCGGGAGGTGGCGCGGGTGACGGCCAAGAGCACGCTGTCGGTGCAGCTGCCGCCCTTGCCGGACTACAAGGCGCAGCGCGACGCCGTCACGGTCGATGTCATCACCTTGGACTCCGCGGCCTGCGCGCCCTGCCAGTACATGATGAATGCCGTGCACGCGGCAGTGGCGCCCTTCGGCAGCAAGGTGCGGGTGCATGAGCACAAGGTGAAGACGCCGGAAGGCATCGGCATGATGTGCGCCTTGAAGGTCAGCAACATCCCGACGATCTGCATCGATGGCGAGGTCCGCTTCGTCTCGCTGATCCCAGACCACGCGACGCTCGCCGGCGCCGTCCGCGAGGCGCTGGCGGCCAAGGGCCTGTGAACGTCGCAGCCGGCGCGGCTGCCGGCTGCGGACCGCTGCGAGCGCCTAGGGTGGCGCCAGCGCATGTCTGAGACCGACCGCCGTTGTCCGCTGGCCGTCGTCGCGGGTTATCTCGGGGCGGGCAAGACCACCTTTCTGCGGCGCTATGCCCGGCGCATCGCTCCGCGCCGCGTCGCCTTCCTCGTCAACGAGTTCGCCGCCAGCGATGTCGATACCCCGCTCTTCCTCGGCGATGGCCTGGATGCCGTCGGCATCAGCGGCGGCTCGATCTTCTGCCGCTGCAAGATCACCGACTTCCTGCGCGTGCTGCCCGAGCTGCCGGCGCGCTTTCCGGCGGCCGCGGGCGTCGTCGTCGAAGCCAGCGGGCTCGCCGATCCGTCGGCGGCGCAGACCGTGCTCGATGAAGCGGGGCTGCACCGCCTCTATCGCTTCGTCGGCACGCTCACCCTCGTCGATCCGGGCACCTTGCCCAAGGTGCTCGACACCCTGCCGGCGGCCGAACGACAGGTGACGGCCGCCGATGCCGTCGTCATCAGCAAGGCCGATCTCCATGACGCGCGCCGCATCGAGGCGACCGCCGAACTGGTGCGCTCGCTCAATCCGCGGGCGCAGCTGTTCACGGCCGCGCATGGCGAGTGCGCGCTCGATCTGCTGGCGATGCGCGATCCGCAGTGGGTCGAGGGGGCGGTGAACGCCTGCGCGGATGCGCCGGCCCAAGCCGTCGACCTGCCCTGTCCGGGCGTGATCGATGCCGACGCCCTCGCCGCCGCCTTGGCCGCGTTTGCCGCCGACCTCCTGCGCGCCAAGGGCTTCTTCTGCACGCCCGCTGGCTGGCGCTACCTCGACTGGTCGGCGGGGCGGCTCATGCTGCAGCCGAGCGCGGCCGGACCGGCGGGGATCGCGGTGATCGTGCATCCGCGCGCCGCAGATGCGATGCAGGCGCTGGCCGCTCGCCTGGCGCGGGGGGACTTCGCGGCATGACGCCCTTGCTCGTGATGATCGGCGGCTTCCTCGGCGCCGGCAAGACGACGCTGATCGCGGCTATCGCGCGACGGCTGACAGCACAGGGCCGGAGGGTCGCGGTGCTCACCAACGATCAGGCGCCAGACCTCGTCGACAGCGCGCTGGTGCGTCGCCAGGGCATTCCGGTCGCCGAAGTGGCTGGAGCTTGTTTCTGCTGCGCCTTCCCGTCGTTTCTCGAACATGCCGAGCGCCTGCTCGCCGAACACGCACCGGAGGTCCTGCTTGCCGAACCCGTCGGTTCCTGCGTCGACCTCGCGGCGACCGTCTTGCGGCCGCTCGCCGAGCGGCGCCAAGGGCTCGGCATCGCACCGTTCTCGGTCGGTGTCGATCCGGCGGCCTGGGCGGCCCTCGGCCACGGCGCCCTGCCGCCCGCGACCGCCTACATCGTCCGCCAGCAGGTGCGCGAGGCCGATGTCCTGCTCGTGACCAAGGCTGACACCGTCGATCCAGCACAGCGGGCGCTGATCTCCGAGCAGCTCTCCGCCCTGCGCCCGGGAGCGCCCGTCCTGGCGGTCTCGGCGCTGACCGGCGAAGGCCTCGATGCCTGGCTGGCGCTGCTCAGCGGCGGGCCAGCGGGCGGCCAGCAGCACATCGCCATCGATTACGACCTCTATGCCGAGGGCGAAGCCCAGCTCGGCTGGCTCAACGCCACGGTCCACTTGCTGGGCAGCGAGGCATGGCTGCCGGTCGTCGCGACCCTGCAGCGCGCGCTCTGGGAAGCGTGCGCGGCGGCAGGGGCGCCGCCTGTCCGCATCAAGCTCCTGCTCGAGTCTGGCGCGTGCTGCATCGTCGCCGACGCGGTCACCGGGCGCGCCCCCGAGCTGCGCCGACTCGCGGATGGCCCGGCCGATCGCGAGGCCCGGCTGATCATCAACGCGCGCGTGCCCATGCCGCCGGAGCGCATGCGCGAGATCGTCAGCCAGGCGGTCTTGAGTCTGCCAGCCATCGAGAGTCGGGTGCGCGCCCTGCGCGCCTTCGCGCCCCCACGACCGGTGCCAGTGCAGCGCATCGCGTGACGTCGCCAGCGCAGACCTGCGTCAGCGCGCAGCGTCAGCTCGAGCCTGCGGCGCGGAGCCGGAGGACCGCGCGCACGGCGCTCGCCGAGCTGGGGTGAGCGCACGCAGCTTCGAGGCCGCTGACCGGGGGAGGGCCGCGTGCGTCGGGAGCGGACT
>JANWWU010000022.1 GCA_025055595.1 Planctomycetota bacterium
GCCACCCAGCCAACATCGCCGATGAACTTGCCGCTCTTGATCTCGAGGCCGCTCATCGGGCTCCAGGTGCCGTAGGCCTGCTTGACGCCGATCGAGCCGTCGCCGGGCGCGTAAAGATCGACCTGGGCCGCGATCTTCTCGGTGATCGTTGCCGCGAGTCCCAACTTAGCAGCGTAGTTGAACTCGGTGTTACTCTTCCTGTACTCCGGGTCACTATTGATCAGCGATTCCGTCGACAGGATCGAGTCGACGAAACCGTCGAACTTCAGCTGCGGGTCGGCAGCGATGGCGAGGGGGACGGCGGCCACGCAGGCCAGGGTGGGAACGAGGGTGGTGAGTCGCATGGAGTCTCCTGCAAGGGTGACGAGGACCGGCTGGGCCGGGGAGCAGTGACGCCGTGGGGCACGGGGATCGATTCCTGCTCCACGAGTGAGTGTGTGGCGCAGTCAAAAACCGCAAGTGTCGCTTGGCGCAGCATTCATTGTTTCTTCATCCGGCGTCTGCGCCGCCAGCGGACGGCGCGGCGGATGCCTTGGGCTGCCCGCGCTCTGCGCTACGCTGCAAATATGCCGCGCGACCTGCAGCTGCGCCTGCTCTTCGGCGCCGCGCTGATCGCGATCGTCGGCGGCGCGGTCGCGCTTGATCTCGGCAGCGGCCAGCGCTGGGGCGCGCTGGCGCTCGGCGGTGCCGCGGCGGCGCTCGGGGCGCGCGAGTTCGCGCGCCTGGCACGGGTGCGCGCGGCCGGGGTCCGGCTGGCGCCGATGCTGCTCGTCTCCCTCGCCCTCGTCGCGATCGCGCACTGCTATCCGGGCGGCGTCTGGGCCCAGCACTGTCCGGAAGTGGCGGCGCGCCTCGCTTCGGCCCCGCTCGAAGCCCTGGTGCTCGGTGCCGGGCTGGTGTGGGCGACGCTGTCGCAGATGGTCGGACAGCAGCCGACGGCCGGCTTCTTCGCGCAGGTCGGCGGCTCGCTGTTCGGCATGCTCTACCTCGGCGTCAATCTCTACCTCCTCGAGCGCCTGGCCCTGCTCGGCGATCCCGCCCAGCCCGACCGCGGCCTGCAGTGGCTCGCCTGCTACCTCGTCGCGGTCAAGTGCGGCGATGTCACAGCCTACTTCGGCGGCCGGGCCTTCGGCCGCCATGCCCTGTGCCCGGCGATCAGCCCGGGCAAGACCTGGGAAGGCTTCGCCTGCAGCTTCCTCGGCGCGATCGGCGGCACCTGGCTCATGCACGCGCTGTTCGCCAGCATCGGCGCCTCGCCCTTCGCGGCCTGGTGGCAGCCCGTGATCTGGGGCCTGGTCCTCGGCCCCTTGGGCGCGGCCGGCGACCTCGCGGAAAGCTGCATGAAGCGCGACGCGGCGATGAAGGACAGCGGCCGCGGGGCGCCAGGCTTCGGCGGCTACCTCGACCTGCTCGACGCCGTCTTGTTCGCCGCCCCCGTCGCCTTCCTGCTCGCCGTCGCCATGTGAGCGGGTTTGACCGCTGCCGGCGTCGCCGAACATGGCGGCGTGCGCATCGCGATCGCTCAGCTCGATCTCCGCATCGCCGACTTCGCGGCGGCCGCGCAGGCGATCGGCGAGGCGGCGCGCGCGGCCCGCGCCGCCGGCTGCGATCTGCTGGTGACCCCGGAGCTGGCGGCCTTCGGCGGCTATCCGCCGCGCGACCTGCTCGAGCGACGCGATCTCGTGCTCGCGCAGTGGCGTTGCGTGCAGGAGCTGGCAGCCGAGCTCGCCCTGCCGACGCTCGTCGGCTGCGCCGAGCCGCTGGAGCCCGGCATCGGGCCGGCGCTGGCGAACAGCCTGGTGCTGCTCGCCGATGGCCGGGTGGTCGCCAGCTACCGCAAGCGCCTGCTGCCGACCTACGATGTCTTCGACGAGCGGCGCTATTTTCGGCCCGGGGACGCCCCGTTGCTGATCGCGCTCGCTGGACGGCGCATCGCGCTGAGCATCTGCGAGGACATCTGGACGGCGGACTTCGCCGGCATCGCCTACTGCCAGGATCCGCTGGCCGACATCGCCGGACGCTGCGATGTGCTGGTCAATGCCAGCGCTTCGCCCTGGCACCTCGGCAAGCCGGCGCTGCGCCACCGCTTGCTGCACAGCGTCGCGCGGCGCATCGGCGCGCCCGTCGTCTATGTCAATCAGGTCGGCGGGCAGGACGAGCTGCTCTTTGACGGCGACTCGGCGGCGATCGCCCCCGATGGCGGCTGGATCTGCGCTGCCCCGCGCTGGCAGCAGGGGCTGTGGGTCGCCGACCTCGCCGCGCGCTGCCCGGCGCCGCCAGCGCCTCATCCCCTCGATGACCTGCATGCGGCGCTGGTCACCGGCATCCGCGACTACTGCCGCAAGACCGGTCAGCAGCGGGTGGTGCTCGGTCTTTCGGGCGGCATCGACAGCGCGCTGACCGCCGCCCTCGCGGTCGATGCCTTGGGCGCGGACGCGGTGACCGGCCTGCTGATGCCCGGGCCCTTCAGCAGCCCGGGATCGGTCAGCGACGCTCGGCGCCTCGCCGACAACCTCGGCATCCAGCGAGCGATCCTGCCGATCAGCGAGCTGTGGGAGCGGGCGCTGGCGGTGCTCGCGCCGCTCGGGGAGCCGTCCGACCTCACCAGCCAGAACCTGCAGGCGCGCCTGCGCGGTACCCTGGTGATGGCGGCGGCCAATCAGCTCGGCGCGATGGCGCTGACCACCGGCAACAAGAGCGAGCTCGCCACCGGCTACTGCACGATCTACGGCGACATGAACGGCGGGCTGGCGCCGCTGGGCGATGTCTACAAGACGACGGTGTGGGAGCTCGCGCGGCGCATCAACGAGCGCGCCGGCGCCGAGCGCATCCCGCAGGCCTCGATCGACAAGGCGCCGAGCGCGGAGCTGCGCCCGAACCAGACCGATCAGGACACCCTGCCGCCCTATCCGGTGCTCGATCGCATTCTGATCGCCTACCTCGAGGAAGGCCGCAGCCGCGACGACCTCGTCGCTGCCGGCGAGGACGCTGCGACCGTCGATCGCGTGCTGCGGATGGTCGAGCTCTCGGAGTTCAAGCGCCGGCAGGCGGCACCGGCGCTGCGCGTCTCGCGCAAGGCCTTCGGGATGGGGCGGCGCATCCCGATCGCGCGCGCGTGCTGAGAGTCCTCGGCCTGGGCGCAGGGCTGGCCTCGGCGCTGGCGGGCGCGTCGCCGGCCGCCCTGGAACCAGGGCCGGGCGGCGTGTGGCCGCGCCTGCTCATTGCCAGCAGCAACGATCTGTTCGGAAACGGTCTCGGCAACGGCGACGACTTTCGGACCGCGGGGGCGGCGGCGCAGCTGCGGCTGGGGCCGCTGCTGCTGGTCGGCGATGCCGCACTGCTGACCGATCGCAGCGGCGGCACGCGCTGCGATGTCGTCTTTGGCGGGGCGCTGTGGCGCTGGGGCGGGGAGGCGACGCGGCTCGGCTGGTCGGCGACGGCGGCCGTCGGCGGCGGGGTGCGCGCTGCCGGTTCCCTCGGCGGTGCCGAGATCCAGAACCGCGTGCACCGGCTGCTCGGCATCGCCGGGGTGTCGCTGGCCTACGACGGGGACCTGACGGCGTCGCCGGCGCTCCTCGCCGCGGCTGCCGGCGGCTGGTGGAGCCCGGCGCCGCTCGGCACGGGCTGGTGGGGCTGGGAGTTCGTCGCGTGCGGCTCGGCGGTCGGCGACGGCGAACGGCAGCTGACTGCCGGGCCGCGCTGGGTCCTGCTCGGCCAGGAAGGGTCCTGGTGGCTCGCTGCCTACCGCCAGTGGTGGGACGGCGAGCCGCCGCGAGCGACGCTGGCGACCGTCGCCTCGCGCGAGAGCGGCTGGTGGGCCGAGATCGGCAGCGATGCCGTGCCCTGGGGGCGCGGCCCCCGGGCCTGGGGCTATCGCGTGCGCTCGGCGTGGAACCCGCAGACCCGCGCCGCGCTCGGCAGCGTCGGAGTGGTGTGGGCGCCGGGCGTCGCAGGGGCCGGCGCCGAGCTGTGGCTCGAGCACGAGCTCGCGCTCTACACCGGCGGCGGCCTCGGGGTGCAGCTGCGCTGGCGGCCCTGGCCGTGGCAGGACAGCGGCCGCTGGTGCGGGCCGCTGCTCGACTATCGCTTCGGCACCGAACCCGCGGGCCGGCACCTGCTCGATCTCGGTTCCGGCGAGGCGCCGGCGGAGGCCGATCTGCGGCATGATCAGCTGAGCATCGGCTGGGAGGAAGCGTGGCGCTCGCCGCCGCACGGGCGCTGGCGCGCCATCCCCTTCGTGCAGGCGAGCAGCGGGCTGCGCCAGGAGGGCCTGGTCGTCATCGGGCAGCGGCGCGTGCAGCACAGCACGCGGGCGACCACGATCGCGCTGCGCGGCGGCTGCGGGCTGCGGGCGGAGTGGGCGGAGACCCTGAGCCTCGGCCTGAGCTGGGAGGGCTGGCTGCCGGCCTGGCGCGAGACGCTGTCGGCGCCTCCGCTCGTCGTGACGCTCAACGATGCGGGCTGGGCCTGGGGCGCGCAGCTCGCAGCGCTGCTCGCCTGGTGAGGCGGGGCGCCGCCCCGCCCCTTTCGCCGGCCGGAAGCGGCATATGTTGCAGCAATGCGCCGTGTTCTTCTCATCGCCCTGGTCGTGAGCGCGCTGAGCGCTGGCGACAGCGGCGATGCCCCGCGCTATGCGGTGATCCGCCTGATCGATGCGATCAACGCCAGCCGCAGCTATCAGGAGCGCATCGAGCGCTTCCGCCAGGAGGAAGCGCAGATCAAGGCCCGGCTCAAGGAGTTCGAAGACCAGATCCAGAGGCTGTCGACCTCCCTCGAGGCCCTGCCCGCGGGCAGCGAGCGCTTCTTGCAGATCCAGGAAGAGCTGGAGGCGACCAAGGCGCGGCGCGAGGCCTATGCCCGGCGCGTCACCGCGGATTTCGAGCGGCGGCAGATCGCGATCATCCGCGAGCAGTACCAGCTGGCGCTCGATCGGCTGGCGGAGTTCTGCCGCCAGCGCGGCATCCGCCTCGTCCTGCAGGCGGCCGAGCGCGATCTCGCGGCGCGCGACCTGATGCTGATGAACCTGCGCGTCGAGATGCAGACCGCGCTCTTCTACGATCCCGCGCTGGACATCACCGATGCCTTCGTCGGCTATGCCAATCAGCGCTACGCCGACGAGGCGGCGAAGGCGGGCAATCCGTGAGCGCGGGCTGGTCGATCACCGTCGGCGAGCTGGCGCAGCTGATCGGTGGCCGGGTGGTGCCCGCGGCCGGGGAGGACCAGGCGACGGCCAGTGCCCGCGCGCTGCGCGGCCTGGCGGGCCTGCACGAGGCCGGACCGGCGGATCTCAGCTTCCTGACCAATCCGCGCTACGAGAGCCAGCTCGCCAGCACGCGCGCGGGCTGCGTGCTGATCGCCAGCGAGCGCGCGCCCCTGCCGCACGCGGCGCAGCTCGTCGTCCCCCATCCCGATGCCACCCTCGCGCAGCTCGTCGCGCGCTTCGCGCCGCCGCCGGCGCAGCCCCCGCTCGGCATCCATCCGACGGCGGTGATCGGCGAGCGCGTACGGCTCGGTCGCGGCTGCCGCATCGGCCCCTATGTCGTGATCGGCGACGACTGCGAGCTCGGCGACGGCTGCGTCCTGCACGCCCAGGTCGTGCTCGGGGAGGGGGTGCGGCTCGGACCGGGCTGCGTGCTCTATCCGCATGCCAGCGTCCGCGAGCGCTGCGTGCTCGGCGCCCGCGTGATCGTGCACAACGGGGCGGTGATCGGCTCCGACGGCTTCGGCTACGCGACGGTCGACGGCGTGCACCACAAGATTCCGCAGATCGGCACCGTCGTCATCGAAGACGATGTCGAGATCGGAGCGAACACCGCGATCGACCGCGCGCGCTTCGGCCGCACGCGGATCGGCGCCGGCACCAAGATCGACAACCTCGTGCAGATCGCGCACAATGTCGAGATCGGACCGCACAGCATCATCGTCGCCCAGGCCGGGATCGCCGGCTCGAGCAAGCTCGGGCATCATGTGACGCTCGCCGGGCAGGCGGGCATCGCCGGCCACCTGCGCATCGGCGACCGCGTCACCGTCACCGGGCAGTGCGGGGTGACCAAGGACCTGCCCGAGGGCGCGGTGGTCCGCGGCTCGCCGGCCCAGGACTTCAAGGCGCAGATCGCGCAGGAGGTGGCGGTGCGCAAGCTGCCCGGGGTGCTGGCGCGCCTGGCGCGCCTCGAGCAGCAGATCGCCGGGCTCTTGGCCGACAAGGAGCCTCGTTCATGAGCGTGCAGCGGACCATCGGCACCGATGTCAGCATCTCCGGCATCGGCCTGCACAGCGGGGAGCCGTGCACCGTGACCTGCCGCCCCGCCCCGCCCGATCACGGCATCGTCTTCGTGCGCACCGACCTGCCGGGCCAGCCCTGCGTGCTGGCGCATCCCGAGCACCTCTGCCAGCGGCAGCGCCGCACCGCCCTCGCCGTCGGCGCGGTCGAGATCCACACCTGCGAGCACTTCCTCGCCGCGGCCTACGGCCTCGGCATCGACAACCTGCGCGTCGAGCTGACGGCCACCGAGCTGCCCGGCCTCGACGGCTCGGCCAAGCCTTTCGTCGAGCTGCTGGCCGGCGCCGGCATCATCGAGCAGGGCGTGGAGCGGCGCACCTTCGAGCTCGGCGAGCCCGTCTCGGTCAGCCATGACAACCGCTCGATCATCGCCCTGCCGTGGAAGGGCGGCCTGAAGATCACCTACACGCTCGATGACCACGGCGGGGCGCTGCTCGGCGCCCAGGTGGTCGAGATCGAGGTCAATGAGCGCAGCTTCGCCGAGCAGATCGCGCCGGCGCGGACCTTCTGCATGAAGCACGAGGTCGAGGCGCTGCGCGCCGCCGGGCTCGGCAAGGGTGCGACCTACGAGAACACCTGCGTCTACGACGGCGACCGGGTGATCGGCACCACCCTGCGCTTCCGCGACGAGGCGGCGCGCCACAAGATCCTCGATCTCATCGGGGACCTGGCGCATGTCCGCCGCCGCCTACAGGCGCACATCGTCGCCGTGCGCACCGGCCACCGCGAGAACATGCAGCTCGTCCAGGAGCTGAACCGGCGCATCGCCGAGCAGGAGAAGCCGCGCGTCATCTTCGACACCCGGCGCATCCTCGAGCTGCTGCCGCACCGCTTCCCGATGCTGCTCGTCGACCGCATCGTCGAGTACGAGGCCGGCAAGCGCATCGTCGGCATCAAGGGCGTCTCGATCAACGAGCCGTTCTTCGCCGGACACTTCCCCGGCAATCCGGTGATGCCGGGCGTGCTGCAGCTCGAGGCGATGGCGCAGACCGGGGCGATCATGCTGATGCTGCACGAGGAACCGGGCAGCCGGCGGATCCCGTTCCTGATGAGCATGGAGAAGGTGAAGTTCCGGCGCCCGGTCGTGCCGGGCGATGTCCTGCGCATCGAGCTCGAGGTCCTGCGCCTGCGCAGCCGGATGAGCGCCTGCATGGGCAAGACCCTGGTCGATGGCCAAGTGTGCTGCGAGGCCGAGATCCGCTCGGTGATGATGGAGCCGTGAGCCCCGCCGCCGGCATGTTCCTGGTCGCCGCCCCGCACCTCGGGGACCCCAACTTCATGCGCAGCGTCGTCTACCTGCTGCGCCACGGCGAGGACGGCAGCATGGGGCTGATCGTCAATCGTCCGCTGCCGATGCCGCTGTCGGAGATCTGGGACGAGACGCCGGAGGGCCTGCGCGATGCGCAGGTCGTCGCCGAAGGTGGCCCGGTCGACCGCCATCAGGGGCTGCTGCTGCACGGCGATCCCTCGTTGCCGGGCTGCCAGCCGCTGGCCGCCGATCTCGCGATCGGCGGGGAGCGCGCGGCGCTCGCCGTGCGCTATGCGCGCGGCCCGGACGGCAGCGGTCCTCGGCTCTTCCTCGGTTATGCTGGATGGGGCCCGGGTCAGCTCGCCGAAGAGATCGCCGAGGGTGCCTGGCTGCTGCGGCCGGGCAGCGCGCTGCATGTCGTCATGGCGCCCGACCACGATCTGTGGCAGCGCCTGCTCGCCGGCGGCAGCGCCGTCGGCCCGCCGGCGCCGTCGCTGAACTAGCCTAGAGCGCGAGGTCGTCGGCGATCGCGAAGGCGCGATCGACCAGGGCCTGCAGCTCGCCGAGGCGCAGCTCGAGGCGCGCGACGGCCCAGTCGTCGAAGGCCGGCACGAAGCGATCGCAGCTCGGCCCGAAGCCGATGGCGCGGGTCAGCACATGCGCGACCTGGACGAGGGCGCAGATATCGGCGTAGGGACCGCCGCTGCTGGGCTCGCGCCAGCGGCCGAGCACGGCCGCCAGCGGCTCGGGCAGGGACCAGGTTTGCGCCGCGCGCTGCGCCAGCTCGGGAAGCGGCATGCCGAGCTCCTCGGCGAGGGCCTCGGGCAGCGCCAGCTCGGCGCTGCGGCAGCGCGCCACCGCGCGCGCGTGCGCTTCCGGAAAATGGATGGCGACGAAAGCGGCGACGAGATCGTGGATCAGACCCGCGACGCGCAGCGCTTCTTCGTCCCACAGCTCGGCGAGGCGCAGGCGGTGGCGGTACACGGCCGCCAGCACGACGACGAGGTGGCTGACGAGGTAGGCCTGCGCCCAGAAGGCCTTGATCAGCGCCTGCTCCGCGCCGGTGACGGGCAGGGCGCAGCGCGCCGTGGTCAGCACGGTGCCGAGGCCGTTGTGCACGACGGCCTCCGAGAGGCGATGGGTCGCGCAGCCGGCGGCGTTCGCCTGTCCGATCACCAGGGCGGTCAGCGCCGGATCGGTCCCCAGGATGTCGATGACGATCCGCGGCGGGGTATCGCCGATCGCGATGACGCGTTCGAGCTGCGCCAGGGTCGATGGCAGCGTCGGCATGCTGGCGCTCAGCAGGCGAGCAGCGATCGTGGCAGGCGACAGCGGCATCTCAGCTCCGACGCGCGAGGGCGTTGGCGACGCAGGCGCGCAGCGCTGCCATCAGCGGCAGGTGCTCGACCCGGGCGAAGCGCTCGGCGAGCCCCGCCATCTGCTCCTCGAAGCTTCCCCGCTCGGTGGTGCGCGGCAGCGGCTGGCCGCGGACGACGATGCGCGGCACTCCGCGCTTCAAGAGCAGGGCGATCATCGCATCGGTCAGCGCCGTGCCCTCGCCGATCAGCACTAGTCCGTCGACGACGACCGGCCGCGCCAGCACCATGCCGGGAGCGCTGAAAATGACCGGGATGCGCTGCTCCACGCCTGCACTCTAACAAACGGCGTGCCGAAAGGAAGGGGGCTCGCCGTTCGCGATTGGCACGGCGAGCGACGGTCTCTCCCGCGCGACGCCGGCCTGCGCTGCAGAAAGCAACGCCGGCGTTCAAGGAGGCCACATGCGTTGGTGGTACTTGCTGATGCTCGCCCTGCCTGCGCTCGCCGGCGAGGCGCCGCTGTTCACCGATCAGGAGTGGGCAGCAGCTGCACAAGCGCGGCCGCTGGCCAGCGCTCCGGGCTGGGAGACCCTGCTGATCATCATCATCGGCCTCGGCGTCGTCGTCGCGCTCGCCGTCGGGTGCGGCTGGCTGGCGCGGCGCCTCGGCGCCCGCCGCTTCTTGAGCGGCGGCGGGCAGCGCCTGGAGGTCGTCGAGAGCGTGCAGCTGGCGCCGCGGCGGCGCCTGGTGCTGGTGCGCGTCGACGCGCAGTGGGTCCTGGTCGGGGTCGGCGAGCGCGAGCTGACGCCGCTGGTCCTGCTGCCGAACGCGCCGGCGTCGCCGCCCTTCGCGCGCGAGCTGGCGCGCCTCGCCCCCGAGTCGGGGAACGAGCCGTGATCCGCTTCCTGCTGTGCCTCGCCTGCCTCGCGCTCGGGGCCGGCGCGCTCGCCGCCGCCGAGGCGACCGCCGGCATCGTCGCCGACCTCGAGGCCCCGCTGCGGGGCGTCGCGGGGAGCAGCGAGGGCCTGGCCCCGCCGGCGCCGATGCGCGTCGATCCGCCGGGACCGGCGAGCCCGGTGCTGCCGCCGGCCCAGCTGCGCCTGTCGCTCGAGACCGGCAGCGACGGCTTCACCACCGCCGTCCGCCTGCTGCTGCTGATCACCGTCCTCTCGGTCGCTCCGGCCTTCATCGTGATGATGACCTGCTTCACGCGGGTGATCATCGTCCTCGGCTTCGTGCGCCGCGCCCTCGGCACCCAGACCCTGCCGCCCAACCAGGTGGTCGTCGGCCTCGCGCTGTTCCTCACCCTCTTCATCATGGCGCCGACGATCCAGCGCCTGGAGCGCGAGGCCTGGACGCCGCTGCAGGAGCGGAAGATCAGCGAAAGCCAGGCCCTCGAAGCGGCCAAGGCGGCGGTCAAGGACTTCATGCTCAAGCACACGCGCAAGAGCGACCTCGCGCTGTTCATCCGCCTCGCCGGCGATGAGCGGCCGCGCAGCGCCGCCGATGTCCGCTTCCTGACCCTGGTGCCGGCCTTCATCACCAGCGAGCTCAAGACCGCGTTCCAGATGGGCTTCGTCATCTTCCTGCCCTTCCTGGTCATCGATCTCGTCGTCTCGGCGATCCTGATGAGTCTCGGCATGATGATGCTGCCGCCCGTCGTCGTCTCCCTGCCGTTCAAGATCCTGCTGTTCGTCCTCGTCGATGGCTGGACGCTGGTCGTCAGCGGACTGGCGGCCTCTTACGCGTGAGGCGCCGATGACCGATACTGTCGTCGAGCTGCTGCGCGACATGCTGTGGGTCAGCCTGCTGCTGTCGGCACCCGTCCTGCTGACCGCCCTCATCGTCGGCCTGATCATCGGCCTGCTCCAGGCCGTCACCTCGATCCAGGAGCAGACGCTGACCTTCGTGCCGAAGATCCTCGCCCTGGCCTTGGTCCTCGTCCTGCTCGGCGGCTGGATGCTGCGGCACCTCGTCGCTTACAGCGCCGCGCTGCTCGCCGATCTGCCGCGCTACGGAGCGCTGTGAGATGGATCCGGCGGCGGCGATCGCCCGGCTGTGGGAGCTGGCGCCGGCGCTGTTGCTCGCGCTCTGCCGCCTCGGCGCGCTGTTCTTCACTGCGCCCCTGCTCGGCGGGCCCTTCGTCCCCGTCCGCGTCAAGGTCTGGCTGACGCTGGCGATCGCCGTCGTCGCCCTGCCGACGCTCGCCCCGCACCTGCCGGCCGCGCTGCCGAGCGACGGGCGCTACCTGCTGCTGATCGCCGCCGAGCTGGCGATCGGGGCGGCGATCGGCTTCTCGGCCAGCTGCGTCTTCGAGGGCGTCCGCACCGGCGGCGAGCTGATCAACCGCTATGCCGGCTTCACCGCTGCCGAGAACTTCGACCCCGAGTCCGGCATCGGCGAGGGCCCGATCGGCGACCTGCTGATGGTCGGGATGGTGCTGATCTTCCTCGTCGCCGACGCGCACCTGTACCTGATCGCCGCCCTGGCGATGAGCTACGCGGCGGTGCCGCTGGGGGCCTTCGTCGTCGGACCGGCAGTGCTGCAGACCGCCGCCCTCGCTAGCGATCAGTGCCTGGCGCTCGCGGCCGCGATCTCGTTCCCCGTGCTGACCGTGGTCCTGCTGATCACGGTCGCCGAGGGCGTGCTGACCAAGGCGGTGCCGCAGATCAATGTCCTGTTCATCAGCTTCGCGGTGAAGATCCTCGCCAGCCTGCTCGTGCTCTACGCCGCGATGCCGGCGATCGTCGGCTTCATGGGGCAGGCGGTGCTGATCGTCCGCCGCCTCAGCGAGGCCATGCTGCTCGCCCTGTAGCGGGCGGCGCCGCTGGCGGTTTCCCCTTCCGCCGTCGCGCTACAAGCGCGGCGCATGCCGCGCACGGTCTTCTTCGAGACCTTCGGCTGTCAGATGAACACCGCCGACAGCGAGGCGATGCTGACGGCGCTGCGCCGCGCCGGCTGGCAGCCGACCGAGGATGTGGAGAGCGCCGACCTCGTCGTCTTCAACACCTGCGCGGTCCGCGACCACGCCGAGGCCAAGGTGCGCTCGCGCTTGGGCCTGCTGCGCGAGCTCAAGCAGCGCCGGCCGCAGCTGCGCATCGCGCTCGCCGGCTGCATGGCGCAGCGCGAGGGCCGCGCCTTGCTCGCCCGCCATCCGCAGCTCGATCTCGTCGTCGGCACCTCGCAGTTCTCGCGCCTGCCCGAGCTCGTCGAGCGCCTGCACGAGGAGCCCCGGATCGCCGCCCTCGACTTCGAGGACTGGGACGAGCGCGAGCGCGCCGATGTCGAGCCGGCGCCCGGCGTCAACGCCTTCGTGCCGATCATGCGCGGCTGCAACTACACCTGCACCTACTGCGTGGTGCCGATGACGCGCGGCCGCGAGCAGTCGCGGCGCCCGGAGGCGATCGAGGCCGAGGTCCGGCGCCTGGTCGCCGCCGGCTACCGCCAGGTGACGCTGCTCGGGCAGACGGTCGATGCCTATGGCAAGACGCTCGGCGACGGCACGACCCTGGCGGGCCTGCTGCGCCGGCTGCATGCGATCGACGGCCTGCTGCGCATCCGCTTCGTCACCAGCCACCCCAAGGACATCACCGACGAGCTGCTCGCGACCATCGCCGAGCTGCCCAAGGTCGCGCGCCATCTCCATGTGCCGGCGCAGTCGGGATCCGATCGCATCCTGCGGCTGATGGGCCGCCGCTACACCAGCGACGAGTACCTGCGCCTGGTCGAGCGCGCGCGGCGCTTCGTGCCGGACATCGAGCTGGTCTCCGACTTCATCGTCGGTTTTCCGACTGAAAGCGACGACGACTACGCGGCGACCGAGCGGCTGCTCGACCGCGTCGGCTTCGCTGCGGCCTTCGTCTTCATGTATTCTCCCCGCCCGGGGACGCCGGCGACGCGCCTGGCCGACGATGTGCCGGAGCCGGTCAAGCGCGAGCGCTGCCAGCGCCTGCTCGAGCGCCAGCTGGCGCAGCAGGAAGCCCAGCACCGCGCCCTGCTCGGCAGCGTCCTGCCCGTGCTCTTCGAGGGCCCGTCGAAGACCGATCCCGGGATGCTGTTCGGCCGCAGCGCCGGGCAGCGTGCGGTGATCGCGCCGCGAGACGATGCTCTGATCGGACGCATCGTGCCGGTGCGCATCGCGCGCTGTACCGCGTTGACGCTCTATGGCGATCCCCTGCCGTGAGGCGGCGGTTGCCTGGCGGCCGCCGCTGACACCCTGAGACCGTGCTGCGGCGAACGCGCGCGTGGCAGCCCGAACCGGTCCTCGGCGACGTCGTGCGCGAGCTCGAGCATGAGCTCGGGGTGTCGCGCCTCGTCGCCACCCTGCTGTCACAGCGCGGCATCACCAGCGCCGCGCAGGCGACGAGCTGGCTGCAGAAGCGCCTCGGCGACCTCCATGCCCCGCAGGCGATGGCCGACATGCCGCGCGCCGCGCACTGCCTCGCCGAGGCGATCGCGCAGCGGCGGCGCATCCTGATCCACGGCGACTACGATGTCGACGGGACGACGGCGGCGGCGCTGCTCGCCCGCTTCTGCCGGGCCTGCGCGCACGACGCTGTGATCTGGATCCCGCATCGGCGCATCGACGGCTACGGTCTCTCCGAAGCCAGCCTGGAGGCGGCGCGCGCCCAGGGCGCGCAGCTGGTGGTGACCGTCGACTGCGGGATCAGCGACCACGGCTGGGCGCAGCGCATCGAAGAGGCGCTCGGCTGCCCGGTGCTCGTCACCGATCATCACCTGCCCAGCGGAGAACGGCCGCGCTGCACGGCGGTCGTCAACCCCAATCGCCCCGACTGCCCCTATCCTGACAAGCACCTGGCCGGCGTCGGCGTCGCTTGGAAGCTCGCCTGGGCGACGGCCAGCGAACTGTGCGGCAGCGAGCGCGTCAGCGAGCGGCTGCGCGATTTCCTGATCGATGCCCTGGCCCTGGTCGCGCTCGGGACGATCGCCGACTGCGCGCCGCTGATCGGCGAGAACCGCATCCTCGTGCACCACGGGCTCAAGCAGCTGGCGCGCACCGCCGATCCCGGCCTGCGCGCCTTGCTGGCGCACTGCGACCTGCAGGGGGTGGAGCCGACGAGCGGCGATGTCAGCTGGCGCCTGGCCCCGCTGCTCAATGCCAGCGGGCGGATGGACAGCGCGATGAACACCATCGCCCTGCTGACGGCACGCGATGCGGCGGCGGCGCAGGCGGCGTTGGCCCGGGTGGTCGCCGAGAACGATGAGCGCCGCCGCGTCACGCAGCAGCTCAGCGAGGATCTGCTGGCGCGCGCCGAGCACGACCCGCAGCTGGCGACGCGCGCGGCCCTGGTCTACGCCGGCGAGGGTTGGCACCCTGGAGTGATCGGCATCGTCGCCAGCCGCCTGCTCGAGCGCTTCGCGCGGCCGACGGCGGTGATTGCGATCGACGGCGGGGTGGCCAAGGGCAGCCTGCGCTCCGTTCCGGCAGTGCCGCTTGGCGAGGCGCTGGCAGCCTGCCGCCCCTGGCTGAGCAGCGGCGGCGGGCATGCCTTGGCCGCCGGCATCACCCTCGCGCCGGAGGCGATCCCCGGCTTCGCCGCGGCCTTCGAGCGCCATGTCGCGGCGCGCCTGCCGCCGGGGACGCTGGTCCCCCGCACCTGCTACGATGCCGAGGCGCACATCCACGAGCTCGACGAAGCATTCTTCAACTTCGTCGGCCAGATGCCGCCCTTCGGCATCGGCAACCGCGAGCCGGTGCTGCGCCTGCGCCAGGCGATCTGCGCTGGCCGGCCGCGCTTCGTCGGCCGGGAGGGCGAGCATGTGACCACCGCGATCACCGATGGCGGCGGCGGCCTGCGCCAGCTGTGGGTGTGGAACGGTGCGCGCATCTTCGCCGATCTCGCCTACCCCGGACGGCGCTTCGACCTGCTGGTGCGTCCGGAGCGCCGCCCCGGCCGCGAACAGTGGCTGCACCGCCTGATCTTCGTCGATGGGACGGTGCTGTGATGGCGCGCGACCTGCTCGCCGGCTGCCCCTGGCTGCGGCGGACCAGCATGCGCGCGGTCGTGCTCGGCGCGGCGGCGGTGCCCGGATGCTGCGGACGCGCCCTGGCCTACGGCTGCGGCTGGCTGGCGTGGTGGTGCGATGCCCGCGGCCGGCGCGTGGTCGAGCGGCGGCTGGCGCGGGCGGTGCCGGCACCGGACGCACGCGCCCGCGCAGTGCGCCGCAGCTATACCGACTTTGCGCTGACGCTCTTCGATGCCGCGCGGCTGCCGTCGCGGGATTGGCCGCGACCCGGCAGCATCGAGATCCACGACCCGCATGGCGTGTTCCGCTCCCGCCCCCTGTTCGGCCCGGCGATCCTGGTTTCGGCGCACAGCCACTGGGACCTGCTGGCAGCGGCCCTGCATCGCCTTGGGCTGACCGATGGCATCCTGGCGCCGACCCTGTCCTACGGCGACCGCAAGCTCGACGCCTGGCTGGCCAGCCAGCGCCACCGCTGGGGCTGCCGGACGGTCGCGCTCGAGCGTGCGCCCTTGGCGCTGTTGCGCGCGCTGTACGACGGGCAGATCATCGGGCTGCTCATCGATCGCGACTACACAGGCCACGGCATCGCGGGGCGCTTTCTCGGGCAGCCGACCCGCCTGCCGAGCGGACCAGCCGCGCTCGCGCTGCAGAGCGGGGCCCCGGTGATCCCGCTGTGGCTGGCGCGGCGCAGCACGACCCGCTTCGCGCTGTTCGTCGGTCAGCCCCTGCGGCCCTCGCCGCTCGCCACGCGCAGCGCGTGCATCGTCGATCTCACCGAGCGGATCGCCGATGCGCTCAGCCGCATGCTGGCGGCCGCGCCCGCGCAGTGGGTCGCCTTCCACGACGATCGTTATGCACACTGAGACCGAACTCAAATGGGCGCTCGATGCTGCCGGGCATGCCGCCCTGGCTCAGCGCCTCGCCGAGCTGCTCGGCCCGCCGCTGCAGCTGGCCCAGGAGAACCGCTTCTACGACACGGCCGACCGCCGGCTGCGCGCCGCCGGGCTCTCGGTGCGCGTGCGCCGAGAGAACGGCCGCCTGCTGCTGACCTGCAAGGGGCGCGGACGGATGGCGCGCGATGGCACCGGCACCCATCGCCGCGAAGAGTGGGAGCGGGAGCTGCCGGCGGGCAGCGCGGAACCACTTGCCGAGCTGCTGCCCGAACGCTGGCGCGCGGCGCTCGGCGACGGCCGGCTGCAGCTGCTCGGCGGCTTCAGCAACCGGCGCCAGCAGTGGCGCGATGGTCCGCACCTGCTGTGCCTCGACGACACCGATTTCGGGGTGCGCCACGACTACGAGCTCGAGATCGAGACGGCGCAGCCGGCGGCGGCGCACGCCCGCTGGGCGACGCTGCTCGCGGCGTGGGGCATCGCGTGGGAGCCGCAGCCGCACACCAAGCTGTGGCGCTGGCTGGCGCTCGTCGGTTGACTCAGAAATCGATGGCGGCGCCGGCGGCGACGGCGAAGGCCTGCGGGTATTCTTCTTTGTTGATCGAGATGGTCTTGGTCGAGAGCGCGGCGCCGACATCGAAACGGATCAGCCACAGATCGAGGCCGAGGCCGGCATGCAGCATCCAGGCCGGTTCTGGAGCTGCGAAGTCATAGGAGCCGCCGGCACGCAGCGCGAGGACGCGCAGGATGTCCCACTCCGCGCCGAGGCCGAGGCGCTGGCTCGCCGTTTCGAACTCGAGCTCGCGCTGCGTTCCGGGCGGCAAGGCGGGGCGCTCGCTGACGGTGCGGAAGCGCGTGCGGTTCTCCGTGACATCGATCTCGGCAGCGAAGCACAGCGTCTCGTGGGGATAGAGCGCGATGCCGGCCGCGACCTGCGGTTCCAGCTCGATGTCATCGACGCGGAACCACTCGCCGTCGGCATCCTGGTAGCGGCTGCCTTCGAGGGTCGGGAAGCTGAGGTTGCGCCCGGTCAAGCCGAGCTGACCCCAGCCCCAGCGCGCGGCGACGCCGAGATCGATGCTGCCGGTGATGCTCTGCTGCGCGTTCTCCAGGCTGTCCTGGACATACTGCGAGAGATCGTCGGTATCGCGCGCTAAGCGCACTTTCGCCGCGCCGATCTGGCCGACGATCAGCCTGAGGTTGCCGCCGACGGCGAAGCGCTCGTCGATCGGCCAGCCGAAGGTCAACGGGACCTCCGTCGCCGTGTAGGCGATGGCGATCGCTGCCGTCTGGTTGTTGGCGATCGAGGTGCTCGCATTGAATCCAGAGCCATTGATCGCCTGGATCAGAGGCCCGGCGCCCGTCGCACCGACCAGGCTGTCGACCTGTTGTTGTGTGATGCCTGCTTGCTGCGCGGCGAAGTCCATGCGGCGGATCGCTTCGTCAGCGGCTGCCCCGCCGCCGAGGGCGTTGTAGAGGAAGGTGTAGGTCGGGGTGCCCGGCACGAACACCGTCGGCTGGTGCGCGCTGCTGTAGCCTGCAGGCATCGGCGTCTGATTGATGTCGTTCACCACCTGCTGCAGCGTGTTCGTGCCGAACCCGAGGTTGACGCGGTCGACATCGGCGAAGCCGACCAGCGCTTCAGCGAACTGGCGGACGCCGAGGCCGAGGCGCCAGACGCGGATGTTCAGCACGGAGAGCTGGGCCTGTACGCTGACGAAGTCGCGGTCAGGCACGAAGCGGTTGAAGGCATCGAGGGCCGTGAGCGCCCACTCGATGTCGCGCGGGTTGGCCTGCGCCGTGCCGAGGTTCTGCAGGCGGCTGACATCGGCTTGCGCCAGACGATCGATCCAATCAGCAAGCTGCCCCTGCACCTCGGCGGCGACGCCGAGATCGAGCAGACCGACGCCCCAGTCCTTGCGGCCGATGAAGTTCGCGTCGGCCGGCACAGGCCCTCCATCGGCGTTAGTCATCCAGAACCAGCCGTACATCGCCGGGTTCCAGAAGCTGGCGTTGTGATCGTGGGCAGTGGCGGTGCCGACCCCGCCCATGCCGAGGGCCCGCGGCCCGACGATGTGCGAGTCCATCGCGCCGAGCGTCGCGACGCTGGCCAGCGCCGAGCCTGCGGCGAGGTGAAAAAGCCATGCTCGCATGTGGTACTCCCGAAGCTTAACACACTATATCGCACTGACCACTTATGCTAGCGCCAGGAGCCGAGCGCGGGGGGGATGGCAAGGCGACAGCGCCGACGGTGCTCGTCGTCGACGACGACGCTGCCGTCTGCTGGGCCGTCGAGCGGGCGCTCGCGGCGGCTGGCTGGCGGGTGCTCGTTGCCGCCGATGCCCGCGCCGCGCAGCGCCTCGCCGCTCAGGCCGACGCAGTGCTGACCGATGTGCGGATGCCGGGCAGCAGCGGCCTCGAACTGCTAAGCTGGCTGCGCGCGCAGCGGCCGCAGATCCCGGTGGTCGTGATGACCGCCTATGGCCACCTCGACAGCGCCGTCGCCGCCGTTGCCCGCGGGGCCTTCGACTACCTGGCCAAGCCCCTCGATCTCGATCGCCTGCAGGGCGTGCTGGCGCGCGCCCTCGGCGAGACGCCGCTGGCTGCCGCCGCTCGTCCGCAGGCCGGCTTCGCCGAGGACGGGGTGATCGGCAGCTCGCCGGCGATGCAGGAGGTGTACCGCCGACTGGCGGCTGCGGTCGTCGCGCCGGTGGCGGTGCTGATCACCGGTCCGGCCGGCAGCGGCAAGGAGCTGCTCGCCCGCGTGCTGCACCGCCATGCCTGCGGTGCCGCGGCGCCGATCGTCCGCGTGCCCTGCGCGCTGCTCGCTGAGCGCGCGGCCGAGGAGCTGACGGCGGCGCTGGCCGCGGCGCGCGGCGGCAGCCTGCTGCTGGACGAGGTCGATGCCCTGTCGGCCCCGGCGCAGGCCGCCTTGCTGCAGGCGCTGCAGCGCGATGCCGGCTGCCGCCTGCTCAGCCTCGCGCGCCGCGATCTGCGCGTGCTCGCCAGCTCCGCCGCCTGGAACGCCGACCTCGCCGGCCGCCTGGCGACCGTGCACATCGCGCTGCCGCCGCTCGCCGAGCGCGCCGACGACATCCCGGCGCTGGTGCGCGCGCTACTGGCGCGCTGCGCGCAGCAGCTCGGGCGCGAGCTGGCGATCACCGAACGCGCGCTGGCGGCGCTCGGCGCCTACGCCTGGCCGGGCAATGTCCGCGAGCTGCGCCAGGTGATCGAGGAGGCCGCGGTGCTGGCGGTCGGCGGCGTCATCGACTGCGAGCACCTGCGGATCGATCCTGCGAGCCAGGCGGCGCCGCTCGGCTTCGCCGCCGCGGCCGCCCAGCTGGCGCGGCGCCTGCTGGACAGCCACCCCGGCAGCGTCCACGCGCGTGCCGTCGCCGAGCTCGAGATCGCGCTGGTGCGCGAGGCGCTGGCGCGCACGGGCGGCAATCAGCTGCGCGCCGCCGAGCTGCTCGGCATCAATCGCGCGACGCTGAAGAAGCGGATGGACGCCGCGGGAATCGCCTGATGTCTCGCTGGTGGACGCTGCTGCTGATCGTTGCATGCGGCGCCGCCGGCGAGATCCCGGCCGGGATGACAGAGCAGCGCCTGCCAGGCCTACGCCTCTACAGCGCTGTCGAGGCCGCGGCCACGCGCGCGCTCGCCGAGGAGCTGCAGCGCTTCCTGCCGGCGCTCAGCGCTTGGGCGGCACGCGCCATCGCCCCGCTGCCGCGCGCGGCCGCGGATCTGCCAGTGCTGTTCTTCGCTGATCGCAGCAGCTTCCGCGCCTATGCCGCGCGCCACGCGCAGCGCGTCGCGACCGTGCACGCCGCCGGCTTCTACAGCAGCGATGGTCGGCCAGAAACGGCGTTCATCGCGCTCTACCGCGATGGCGGCCGCGAGCAGGCGACCGTGCGGCACGAGCTGACGCACTGGCTGCTCGACCGCGCGATTCCGACCCGCCCCGGCCAGCCGGTGTGGTACAATGAAGGACTGGCGGTGTGCATGGAGGACGCCTGGATCAGCGATGGCGCGCTGGTGTTCAGCCGCGTTCCTCGGCAGCGCCAGGAGGTCCTGCGCCGCCTCGTGGCCGGCGCCGAGGAGCCCCTGGCGACGGTCGTCGCCCTCGGCAGCGAGGCCTGGCTGGCGCGCGCCGTCGATCACGAGCGCGCGCACCTCCAGTACACCGCCAGCTACGGCGCCGTCCTGTTCCTGCTGCAGCGCCACCCAGAGCGCCTCACCGCCTTCCTGCGCCGTCTCGCTCAGGGAGCAGCGCATGATGCGGCGTACGCCGAGGCCTTCGCCGAGCTGCCGGGCGGACTCGATCGCGCCTGGCGCGCTTGGATGGCCGAGACGGTGTGGCTTGCGGCGCGCGGCACGACGCCGCGTACGGCGCCGGAGGCCTTCGAGCACGGACTGGCCTGGCTGCCCGAGCACGCGGCAGGCGGCGATCGGCAGCGCGCCTGGTCCTGGCTGCAGCGCGCCGCCGAGCAGTTCGCGGCACGCGCCTCCGATGCCCGCGCCGCTGCCGACGCCTGGCTGGCGGCGGCCGAGGCTTGCGAGCAGCCGCCACGCGCGGCGCAGGCCGCCGAGACGGCGGCGGCCTGGTACGAGCAGGTGGCGCACGAGGCCGGCCAGGCCGAGGCCTGGCGCCTGGCCTGCCGTGCTTGGGGCAAGGCGGGGGACTGGCAGCGCGCGGCGCTGGCCGGCGGGCGTGCGCAAGCGATGGCGGAGCGCGTCGCCGACGAGGCGCTGCTGGCCGCCGCCCTCGCCGCCCATGCCGCGTGCTATGCCGCCGACCGCGCTCGCCCGCCCGCGGGGCAGACGCCGCAGGCCTTCGCGGCCCCGCTGTTTCATCGCGCCATCCAGCTCTATCGCCAGGCTGGCTGCGCGAGCGATGCGGCGCGCGTCGCCGTGCAGGCGGCCCAGGCCTTGGCGCCTCCCGACGGACAACCCGGCGACTGGGCCGGCTGCATCGCGCTGGTCGAGCAGGCGGTGCAGCACTGGCGTCGGGACGGCGCCGCCAGCGAGGGCGACGCCGACCTCGCCACCGCCGAGCGCGTGCTCGCCGGCCTGTGGCGGCCCGATCGCAATCCGGCTGGCAGCTGGACGGAGGCGATCGCGGGCTATCGCCGCGCGCTCGCCCTGCTCGATGACGGCGAGGCGCGAGAGCGCCTGCACGCCCGCCTGGAGCTGGCCTCGTGCCTAGCAGCGGCTGCGGACCCGGAGACGATCGCGCAGTATCGCCGGGCGGAGAGCGAGGCGCTGGCCCTCGGCGACCTCGCCCTGGCCGCCTACGCCGCGTACCAAGTCGGCTGGGAGCTGCGCGAACGCGAGCCGGAGGAGGCCGTCGCCGCCTTCTTGCGCGCAGCGCCGCGCTATCGCCGAGCCGGCAAGCTGGCGGAAGAGATCGCGGCCATCGGCCAGGCGGCGCAGGTCCTGGCCGGCAGCGGTGGCGACCCCGCGCGCATCGCCGAGCTTCACCGGCAGGCGGCTGCGCTCGCGCGCGCCCGCGGCGACCTCTCGCGCCTCGGCTACCACCTGCATCAGCAGGCCTGGTTCAGCGAGCCGGCGCGGCAGCCGGGCCTGTCGCCCGCCATCGCAGCGGGCCTCTACGCGGCGGCCGCCCAGGCCTGGCAGAACGATCCCGAGCGCGCGGTGCGGGCCCTCTCTCAGCGCGCACGCGTCCTCACCCCGCAGCCAGGGGCGGCCGAGGGCTGGGAAGAAGCCGCTGCGGCTTGGCAGGCGGTGGCCGAGGCCTTGGCCGCGCTGCCGGAGAGCCGGCAGCGGCGCGGCGAGCGCGGCCAGGCGCTACACCAGCAGGCCTGGTGCCTGATCCGCGGCGATCACCAGCGCCACACGCGGCTCAGCCGCGCGCTGTTCAGCGAAGCTGCGCGCCTGCAAGAAGAGGCCGGCGACAGCCGCGGCGCCGCCGCCAGCCGCAGCTGGCTGCGCGAATGAATCGCTGCGAAGAAGAACGCATTCGGACTGTTTCGCCGTATGATACGGTTGTTCTAACCTTAGATGCGGCAATGGTGGCCGCTGTAGTGCAATCTGCAAAATAGCTCATTGGCGAGTTTCTGCGAATCAAGGTTGGTATGCCTTCGAATCGCCCAGGAGCCGATGCATGACATCTCGCGAGAAGATCGCCGAGCTCATCGATCGAGCCTTGCCGGTGGGCGCCAAGCTCGTGCCGACGAGCGTCGCTCTGCACATCGCTGCCATCGATCTCTGTCTGTTGCGCGGCAAACGGGAGTTTAGCTGGCGAAGGAGGCATGTCCTGGAGAGCGACGCGACGCCGCGGACGAAGAAAGACATGCAGGAACGCCTGTCCCGTTTTCGGACGCAGCCGCCCAAGAGCATCCATCAGCTGTTCGCATGGGGGAGCACCGAAGCTGCCTACGAAATCGGCAAACTGGATGAAAAGATCCCTTGTCCCGAGTGCCACGGCGACAGTCCGACACAATGTGCGACCTGTGAAGGCGTCGGGAAAGTAGCGTGTAAGCGCTGCGAAGGTCACGGCATCCTGAGCAATGCCGATGCCCTGCGCGCCTGCCCGAACTGCAAGAAAGGGCTCGTCGATTGTTCCAACTGCCGGGGGTCTGGCCTTATCAACTGTAGCAAATGCGAGAACCAGCACGAATTGTGGGAAGTCTACAAGATCCACTACAAAGATCACATTGAAGTGACTGCGGTCGGTGGCCAGACCTTCGCCGAGCGATATAAGAGCAAGCTTTGGACAGTGCCGAAGGATTTCAGCATCAGTCGGGATTGGTCGGCCTACGGGCCGCCGCTGACGCTCGAGGATCAGGATGGACTGAGCACTGAACTGCTGCAGCCTCGTTCCCTCGAGGAGATGCGGAACTATGTCCAACAGAAGAAACCAGCGTTGATTGCACGCTTCGGCGAATCGGCATACGCCAACATCAATCAGGCCCTGGCCAAGGCCGATCCCGATGCTGACAATCGCTATGCGATCGCCTTGCGCGCTCTCAACTGTGTCACATTTACTTACCAACAAGACGACAAGAAACACAGCGCTGTCGGGCAAATTTTCTTCAGCGAGGGTCAGCCGAGCAAGGTCGAGTATCAAAGGACGGCCGCGCCACCATCGAAAGGCGCAACATGCCTCAAATACGGCTGCGGTTGTTTGACGTTCTTCTTCATCATCGGTCTGATTGGTTCGCTGTTTGAGGAGGACAAAGACAAAGCCAAGCAAGAAGGCGCGGCCGAGAAGCAGTCTGCCCCTGCCGCAACTGCTTCCGCGGCCGCTCAGCGCCCGCTGACAGGGCGCGTCATCTCGGTCAAGAACGGCTACCAGCTCAAGTTGCCGACCTTCGCGCTCGTCGAGTTTGCCGTATACGGCAAGTCATTGAGCGACCAACAGCTGCTCGCGCTCGTCGGCAAGCGGCTGCAGATCATGCGCGACGATCAGGTGCTGGCCGAGGCAGAGATCGCGAACATCGTACCTGCGAGTCAAGCGGGCGATGTTTCCGAACCACGCGCCCAGGAAGACAAGGAGAACAAGGAAAAACAAGCGGCACCGACGCAGCAGCAGTTCCGCGCGCTGGTGCAAGTGGTCGATACCTCGTGGCGCGTGCCGGCTGACAAGCGGGAACTCGCCGTCGGCGACCTCGCAGCGCTGATGGACAACTGAGCGAGCGGTTCGGTCGCGCTCGCCCTTCCTTCGCTAGCGGCGTGAATATGGTGTACTCCTGCTACGATGGTGTGGCTGATCCGCACGCTCATCGGCTTCGCCGTGTTCGTCGTCGCAGTCGTGTTCGCTGCGACCTGGCTGCCGGCCTGGCTCAACCGCGTGCAGGTGCCCGTCGACTACGACGATCTGCAGGGACTGGAAGGCGGCAAAGGCCTGTGGCTCGAGCCACCGCCGTATCGAGCGGGCGATGTGCTCGCCTATCGCCTCGGACCCGGTCCCGATGACGTCGGCTTCGGTGTCGTCGTCGCCCTGCCAGGCGACAGCGTGCGGCTCAGCGAGGACCGCCTGCTGGTCAACGGCGAAGCGGTGCGTCCCTGGAGCCCCTATCAGCCGCTGCGCGGCTTGGCCGAGCTCGGACCGCTGACCGTGCCGGCCGGCCACTGGTTCGTCGTCAGCACCCGCCACCAGCGCGACAGCCTCGCGCACGGCCCGATCGGCGCCGAGCGCGTGCTCGGCAAGGTGCGCGAATGAACGGCCCCTTCGTCTCCTGGTCCTCCGGCCAGCGGCTGCTGCTCGGCGTCGCCCTGCTGATCGCCGGGGCCGTGATGCTGGTGGCGGCAGCCGGGATCGCTTGGAGAGCGGTCCAGCGCTGGCTGGCGGTCGGCGAGCTGCGCGCGGCGCATGCCCAGCTGCATCGGGGCCGACTCGACGAGGCCCGCCGCTTGGCGGCCGCGGCGGCGGAGCGCCTGCCGCGGGAGCCGAGCGCCCAGCTGCTCGCGCTCGACCCGGCAGATCCGCAAGCCGGGGAACGGCTGCGCGCGCTCGCTTCTGCCTGCGAGCGCGCGAACGACCGCCACGCCGTGCTGGCGACCCTCGGCCTGCTCCAGGCCCTCGCTGGGCGCGCGGTCGATGCCCCGCTCGAGGGGACCGGCGATGCCCGCCTGCTGGCGGCCATCAGGGCGGCGCACGGCGAGCGGATGGCGAGCTGGCGGCTGGTCGCCGGCGAGGATCCGCCGCAGCGCCAGGTGCTGCTGGCGGCGCACACGGTGCTTCTGCGGCAGGCTCTTCGCCTGCGCAGCCGGGACGATGTCCGCCTGCATGCTGGCGCGCTGTTGCTGCTCGACCCTGGGCACCCGCGTGCAGCGCTGTTGCGTCCCCTGCTGCTGGCCCTCAGCCCGGCGGCGGCAGACGAAGAGCTCGTGCGCGCGGTCGCCGAAGCGCGCGAAGAGAGCGAGGCGCTCGCGCGCACGATCGCGGCGCTCGTGCCCGAGCGTCGCGCGGCGCTGACGGCGCGCTGGCCGGGCCTCGCGGAGCAAACGCCATGATCGTCTGTCAAGCCTGCGGGCACCGCAATCCCCTCCGCACGCGCTACTGCCACGCCTGCGGCGTGCGCCTCGAGGCGAACCTGCGGGAGATCGCGGTCGCGGTCGAGGAGGACCGCGAGGCGCAGATGGCGGAGCGCTGGTTGGAGCGCGGCCGCTCGCTCTTCTTGCTCGGCGCGTTCTTCTTGACCTGCGCGCTGGTGCTGCGCTACGCCGTGGTGCCGGAGCTGCCGCCGGCCGTCATGCCGCCGATCGCTGCCGGGCCCTTGCTGCCGCCGGCGGCGAGCGCGCCCTGAGCATGACGCAGGTCGTCGTCCCCCTCGGCGACGCCGAGCCCGCGGCGCTGCTGGCGCGCGCGGCGCGGGCTCGGCAGCTCGGCGCCGATCTGCTCGAGCTGCGCCTCGACCTCGCGCTCGCGGCCGGCGCTCGCGCGGCCGACCTCCTCGCCGTGCTGCCGCAGCTGCCGCTGCCGGCGATCGTCACCGTGCGCCATCAACGAGAGGGCGGGCGATGGCAGGACGACGAGCGCGCTCGCCTGCGGCTCTACGAGGAGGCCGAGGCGCGCGGCGCGGCCTGGATCGATCGCGAGCTGGCGGCGCAGCGCGAACACCCCTGGCGGCCGACGCGTGCCCGCTTGCTGCTCAGCTATCATGCGTGGTCCGGTGCTGGCCAGGCGCTGCCCGAGGTTGTCGCGGCGATGCGTGCGGCCGGCGCCGACCTCGCCAAGCTGGCGGTGCTGGTGCGCGATGCCGCCGAGCTGGCGGCGCTGCGCGCCCTGCACGATCGCCGGGGGCCGGTGGCGGCGATGGCGATGGGCGAGGCCGGCCTGCCATCGCGGGTGCTGGCCGGGGTCTGGGGCGCGGCGCTGGTCTACGCGCGCTTGCCGGAGGATCCCGGCACCGCTCCCGGCCAGCCGGCGCTCGACGAGCTGCTGACGCTCTACCGCCTGCGCGCGCAGCGGCCGGAGACCGCGGTCTATGGCGTGATCGGCGCGCCGATCGCGCACTCGCTCTCACCGTTGGTCCACAACCTCGGTTTCGCGCACCACGGCATCGATGCCGTCTACGCGCCGTTCCTGGTGCACGACGCGCGCGCCTTCTGGCAGGCCTGCGGCGACTGGTTCGGCGGGCTCTCGGTGACCGTGCCGCACAAGCAGACGCTCGCCGCGCTGCTCGCGGAGTGCGAGCCCGAGGCGGCGCCGATCGGCGCGATCAACACTGTCTACCGCCGCGCTGACCGCTGCTGCGGCGCCAACACCGACGCCGAGGCCGTGCGCCGCTGCTGCGAGCGGGCGCTCGGCGGCTCGCTGCACGGCCGCTGCGCGCTCGTTCTCGGCGCCGGCGGCGCCGCGCGCGCCGCCGTCCATGCCTTGCGCGCGGCCGGCGCCCGCGTGCTGATCTCCAATCGCACGCCGCAGCGCGCTGCGGAGCTGGCGGCGGAGTTCGCAGCGACCGTTGTGCCGCTGGCGCAGGCCGCGACCGCGCCCTATGACATCCTGATCAATGCGACGACGGTCGGCCTGCGCGCGCCCGACGACACGCCGTGGCCTCACCCGCTGCGTCCCGAGGCCCTGGTCTTCGACATGGTCTACGACCCGCTCGACACCGGCCTGCTGCGCCGCGCGCGCGTCGCCGGCTGCTCGGTCGTCAGCGGCCTCGACATGTTCCTCGAGCAGGCGAGCGGGCAGTTCCGGCGTTGGACGGGGCGGGAGCTGCCGATGGCGGAGGCCCGCGCCGCCTGCCTCGCCCGCCTCGCTCAGCGCAGCGTGTAGAAGGGGCGCGGGAAGCGGACATTGACGCTCGCTACCCGGGCGAGATCGCCCTGGCAGCGCAGCGCATGGACGAGGTCGCGGGCCTTGGCCTGCGCGCTGCGCCCATAGAGCGCGTCGCCGGGATCGCCCCACACCAGCCGGCAGCCGTTGCTGGTCAGGAGCACGATGCCCTGCCCGCCGCGCTCGTCGCTGCTGCCCGCGCAGTCGATGGCCGCGATCAGGCCGGCATCGACGTGGGGCTCGATCAGCTGCCAGGCCTCGACCGCCGCGCGCACGCGCTGCGGGGCGAGCTCGACATTCCACAGCGGCGGACGCCGTCGCTCGGGCGCGGGCAGGCTGCCGGGCAGCAGAACGCCCTCGCGGTCGACCCACACCCGTTTGCCGCTCGCCAGCACCGCCGGCATGTATGGCTGGCGCATCCCGATCTCGACGATCAGCTTGCGCGCGGCCCGCAGCTGCCCGCTGTGGTAGCTGCGCTCGTGGGCGAGGCGGATGCGACCGACGGTGGCGACGCCGGGCCGGCTGCGCAGGTGCTCGGCGAGCCTGCCGATCACCCATTCGTTGGCTTCCTGGAGGAGCTCTCGTTCCGCGAAGCTCGCCAGCCAGCCCTCGACTTCGCGTTGCGGAGCCTGCGGTCCCGCGAGCCACAGCACCTCGATCCGCGTCACCGGCTGGCCGCGGGGCTGGCTGACCGCGGCCGCGACGCTGATGACGAGCACTGCCAGCGCGGCGCAGACGCAGGCCGCCATCCAGGCTTGCTGCGGCGCCCCCGCGCCGGCAGCGGCGGCGGGAGCGCAGAGCGCGGTCGCGACCGTGCGCGCGGCGTCATCGCGGCGCGGCGCGGCGGCGCTGAGGTCGTCGGCGGGCGGAGACGCGGGGTGCTCGGTCATGGCGGGGCAGTGCGGGCTGCGGCGCGGCGTACGAGGTGTTCGACGAGGTCGGCGAAGGAGATGCCGGCCGCTGCCGCCGCTTTCGGCGTCAGGCTGGCATCGGTGAAGCCGGGGAGGGTGTTGAGCTCGAGCACTGCGAGCTCGCCATCGGCAGCGGCCATGATGTCGATGCGCGCCAGGTCCCGGCAGCCGCAGGCGCGGTAGGCAGCGAGCGCGAGCGCGCTCAGGCGGCGCGCCAGCGCCGCCTCCTCGACCGGGGCTTCGATGGTGTCGTGGCGGTGATATTTCGCGTCGTAGTCGAAGACGCCGCCGGCGGGGCGGATGAACAACGGGGGCAGCGCGCGCGGGCCGCGGTCGTCGTCGATGACCGCCACCGTGTACTCGGGGCCGGGCAGACGTTCCTCGATCAGGTAGCGGCGCGGCCCGAACTCGGCGCGCAGCGCCGGCAGCGCGCCCAGCGCTTCGCAGGCCCCTTCGACCAGGCGCAGGCCGACCGAGCTGCCGTCGTCGGCCGGCTTCATGATCAACGGTCCGCGGCCGGCGAGGCGCTCGGCGAGGTCTTCGCCGGCCGCCGCGCCGAGGTCGATGACGATGCCCCAGGGGACGCGCAGCCCGGCCTCTTGAAGGCGGCGCTTGCTCGCCGCCTTGTCCATGCACAGGGCGGAGGCCGCGCTGTCCGAGCCGACGAAGGGGACGCCGTGCTGCTCGAGCAGGCGCTGCAGCGTTCCGTCCTCGCCGTAGGTGCCGTGGACGATGTTGAAGACGATGCTGCCCGGACGCAGCTGCCGGACATCGAGGGCCGCGGCGATGTCGATGGTCGTCACATCGTGTCCGCGCGCGGCGAGGGCGCGCGCGATCGCCACGCCGCTGCGCCGCGACACTGCGGCCTCGCGGCCCGGACCGCCCATCACGACATCGACGCGCAGCGGCTCGCTCATGTCTCCTCCTCGGGCAGCTGCGCGGGGTCGGCGCGCAGCTCGTCGGGGCAGCCCCAGGTTTCGATCTCCAAGGCCAGCGCGATGCCGCGCTCCTGCCAGGCCCGCCGGCGGATGCGGCGGATCAGCCGCACGACATCCTCGGCCCGCGCTCGACGCTCGGGGTTGACGATGAAGTTCGCGTGCCGCGTGCTGACTTCGGCGCCGCCGCAGCGCGCGCCCTTGAAGCCGAGCTCGTCGATCAGGCGCCCGGCCGGCAGCTCTCGGCTGGGGTTCTTGAACACGCAGCCGGCGCTGGGCAGGGCGAGCGGCTGGGAGGCGGCCTTCGCGGCCTTGAGCCGGGCGGCAGTCGCGCGCAGGCGCTGCGGGTCGTCGGGGGTGAGGGCGAGCTCGCAGCCGAGGAAGAGGGTGCCGGCCGGCAGCCCGCAGCTGCGATAGGCCGCGGGGATCTCGCGGCGCTCCAGCCAGCGCGGCTGCTCCTCGCCCGGCAGCACGCACTCGACGCGCGCGACGACATCGAAGAACCAGCGCTGCGCAGTACCGGCGTTCATGCGCAGGGCCCCGCCGATGCTCGCCGGCACGCCGGCCAGGCCCTCGAGGCCGCCCCAGCCGGCGGCGAGGCAGCGGTTGAGCAGCGCCGCCAGGTCGACGGCGGCGCCGACATGCAGCAGCAGACGGCCATCATGCAGGCCGCGCTCGCTGATCTCGGCGAAGGCGCGCCCCAGGCGGGCGACGGGACGCGGCGGGCCGGCGTCGCCGACCAGCAGGTTGGCGCCCTTGCCGAGCCACAGCGGCTGGCAGGCCAGCGCTTCGCGCAGGTCGTCGCGGTGGTGGACGGTGATCAGCGTCGCCGGCCCGCCGATGCGGAAGGTGGTCAGCTCGGCGAGGCGGCGCTCCTCGATCGCGTTGCGCGCGCAGAACCCGGCGCTGAAACCCTGCTTCATGCGGCACCTCGCGGCGGGGCGGGGTCGAGCCGGGCGACCAGGCGCGGCGCGAGGCGGCCGACATCGCCGGCGCCGAGCACGAGGACGGTGTCGCCGGCCGCCGCCGCCTCCAGGACATGGGCGATTGCCGCCTCGGTGTCGGGGCAGAAGGCGACGCTGCCGTCGCCGCCGCGGCGCTCGGCCAGCGCTTCCGCCAGCTCGCGCGCCGCCGGTCCCGGCAGTGGCGCCTCGCCGGCGGGGTAGACCGGCAGCACCGCCACGGCATGCGCCTGATCGAAGGCGGCGACGAAGCCGGCGAAGCAGTCGACGGTGCGCGTGTAGCGATGCGGCTGGAAGAGGACATGGACCCGGCCGCCGGCGAGGCGCGCGGCGGCGATCGTCGCGCGGATCTCGGTCGGGTGATGGCCGTAGTCCTCGACGACGCGCACGCCGCGCGGCCGGCCGTGGACGGTGAAGCGGCGGCGCACGCGCTCGCAGCTGTCAAGGGCGCTCAGCGGGCAGCCCGGCACCAGGTGCCGGACGGCGGCGCAGGCCATCAGCGCATTGAGCGCCATGTGGACGCCCGGCAGCGGCACCGTGATCTCGCCGAGATCAGCGCCGTCGCCCCAGACGCGCAGCCGGCTGTGCTCGGCGGCCAGCGCGAGGTCGCGCGCCTGCCAGTCGCCGTCCTGGAGGCCGACGCGGATCACGCGGCAGCGCAGCCCGCGCGCGAAGTCGGCGGGCAGCCCCTCGCTCGGCAGCACCGCCGCGCCGTGGGCGGGGAGGCGCTCCAGCCAGCGCCGGAAGGCCGCCAGCAGGGCGGCGCGCGAGCCGCCGTAGTGGCGCAGGTGCTCGTCGTCGAGGTTGGTGACCACCGCGACCTCCGGCGCGACGCCGGCGAAGCTGCCATCGCTCTCGTCGACCTCGGCGATGAACAGGTCGCTGGCGCCGGCGCGGCCGCCGCTGCCATCGAGCGCCGGCACCGCGCCGCCGACCATCACCACGGGATCGAGGCCGCAGGCGGTCACCAGATGGGCCGCCATCCAGGTCGTGCTGGTCTTGCCGTGGCTGCCCGCCACTGCCAGGGTGCGGCTGCCTTCCATCAGGCTGATCAGGCACTCGCCGCGCGTCAGCACCGGCAGCCCGCGGCGGCGCGCCTCTTCGAGCTCGGGGTGGGCGGCGTCGATGGCGGCGCTGTGCACGACCGCGTCCGCCCGCTCGACATGGTCCGGATGATGCCCGATCGCGCAGGACACGCCGCCGGCGCGCAGGCGCTCGAGCACCGGCGATTCGTGGAGGTCGCAGCCATCGACCGCCGCTCCGACGCGCTGCAGGAGGGGGACGAGGGCCGAGACGCCGGCGCCGCCGATGCCCATCAGGTGCACGCGCCGGCCGCGATAGCGCGTGGTGATCATCGCTGGCTCCTCGACAGCAGGTGCCGACGCCAGGCCGCGCGCGCCGCCTGGCGCCGCTGCGCGCGGCGCTGCCGCGCCTCCGCCAGGCCGCAGATCAGCGCCGCGACCTGGCGCGCCGCCGCTGGCCGGCCGAGGCGGGCGGCAGCCTCGCCCATCGCCGTGATCCGTGCCGGCTCGCGGCAGAGCTCGAGCAGCAGGCGCGCCATGTCCTCGGGCCGGCTGCTCGCCTGCGGCAGCACCAGCGCCGCGCCCGCTTCGGCGAGGGCGCGCGCGTTGGCGGTCTGGTGGTCGTCCGCGGCCCAGGGCAGGGGGACCAGCACCGAGCCGATGCCGGCAACGCACAGCTCGGCCAAAGTGGTCGCCCCGGCGCGGCAGACGGCGAGGTCGGCGCGCTCGTAGAGCGCCGGCATGTCGGTGACGAAGCCGTGCACTTCGGCCGCGATCCCCGCAGCGCGGTAGAGGGCGGAGACGCGCTCGCGGTCCTGCTCGCCGGCGATGTGCACGAGGCGCAGCTGGGGCAGGGCGCGCAGCTGATGCGCCGCCAGGGCCACCAGGTCGTTGAGGCTCTTGGCGGCGAGGCTGCCGCCCATCACCAGCACCGTCAGTTCGGGGCCCGTAGCGCGGCGGCGACAGGCGATGCGGCGGACCGGATTGCCGAGGCAGCGCGCGCGCGGCAGCTCGCTGGCGGCGCTCGGGTAATGGACGACGACGCAGCTGGCGAGGCCGCTCAGCCAGCGATTGGCCTTGCCGGGGCGCGCATTCTGCTCGAGGAGCACCAGCGGTCGGCCGAGCAGCGGTGCGAGCAGGCCGGGCAGCAGCGCCGCGTAGCCGCCGAGCGCGACCAGGACCCCCGGCCGCTGCTGGCGCAGCAGGCGCCAGCTGTCCCACAGCGCGCGCAGCGCCGCCAGCCACCACCGCCAGCTCCAGGGCCTGGGCCGCGGCAAGCCGCAGGGCAGCAGCGGGATGCCGGCGGCGGGGACGAGGCGGGCTTCGAGGCGCTCGGGGTCGCCGATCCACAGCAGATCGCGCCAGCCCCAGCGCCGCAGCTCCTCGGCGATCGCCAAGCCCGGCAGAATGTGGCCGCCCGTGCCCCCGCCGCAGAACAACACCCGCCTCATGCGGCCTCCGCCCACGCCGGGGCCTCGCGCCGCGCACGCAGCGCCGTGGTGGCGCCGATGATCCGGGTCTCGCCGCGGCGCGCCGCCGGCAGGCCGGCCTCGGCGCGCGCGCATGCATCGAGGATGCCGATCAGCATCAGGCAGACGATGATCGAGGATCCGCCGTAGCTGACGAAGGGCAGCGTCAACCCCTTGGTCGGCGCCGCGCCGACGACGACCAGCATGTTCCAGAAGGCCTGGGTGCCGAGGACGGCGGTCGCGCCGGTGGCGAGCAGGCGCCGGTGCAGGTCCGGGGCGCGATAGGCGATCGTCAGGCCGAGCGCGATCAGGGCGAGAAACAGCAGGGCGACGCCGAGGCCGCCGATCATGCCGAGCTCCTCGCAGATGACGGCGTAGATGAAGTCGGTGTGTCGCTCGGGGAGGAAGGCGAGCGCCGCGCTGCCCTGGCCGAGCCCGACGCCGCTGATGCCACCGCTGCTGATCGCGATGAAGCTCTGCTGCAGGTGGTAGGCCGCGGGGCCGGCGGCCTGCCAGGGGTCGAGGAAGGCGAAGAAGCGCTCGCGGCGGTAGGCGACCTCCCACACCGTGAAGTACAGCAGGAGCGGCAGGGCGGAGAGCGCGATCAGGGCGAGGCGCGGCCACGGCGCGCCGGCGCAGACGAGCAGGGCGAGCACGGTCAGCGCCATGACGATCACCGAGCCGAGATCCTTGGTGAGATAGACGAGGCCGGCGAGGACGGCGAAGATCAGCAAGGGCTGCAGCAGGCCCCAGCGCAGGGTGCGGATGCGCTCACCGGCGTTGGCGAGCAGGCAGGCGAGGCTGAGCACCAGCGCGAGCTTGGCGAACTCCGCGGGCTGGACATTGATCGGCCCGAAGTCCAGCCACCGCTTCGCGCCGTTGATCGTGCGGCCGAAGAGCAGGACGGCGAACACGCTCGCGGCGGCCGCGCCGGCCAGCAGCCAGGCCGTCCAAGGCCGCTGCAGCCAGGTCGTGCCGGCGACGGAGAGCAGGCCGGCGGCGACGACGCCGACGCCGATCGCCGCCAGCTGCCGCAGCAGGTAGGCGTAGGTGACGCTGCCGTCGCTGTGGCCAACGGCGGTGCCGAGGACCGTGGTCGAGGCGATCATCGTCAGGCCGAGGCCGACGAGGGCGGCGACGAGGACGAGGAGGGCGAGGCGGAGGGCGGAGGACGGCATGTCAGCGGAGCCTGAGGGTGACGAGGGCGAGCAGGGCGCAGATCGCGGCGATGATCCAGAAGCGGACGACGATCGTGGTCTCTGGCCAGCCGAGGTACTGGAAGTGGTGGTGCAGCGGCGCGCAGCGGAACACGCGCCGGCCGCCTTGCGGGCGGTGCTTGGTCGCCTTGAACACCAGCTTCTGGATCAGCACCGAGCCGGCCTCGGCGACGAACACCGCGCCGATCAGCAGGAACAGCAGCTCCTGCTTGGTGGCGGCGGCGGCCACGCCGAGCCCCGCGCCGAGGGCCTGCGAGCCGGTGTCGCCCATGAAGACGCGGGCGGGCGGCGCGTTGAACCACAGGAAGCCGAGGCAGGCGCCGGCCATCGCCGCGCAGAACACGGCGACTTCCTGGCCGCCGGAGACATAGAGCGCCTGCAGGTGGTCGGCGGCGTCGACGCGCGACACCAGGTAGGCGATGACGGCGAAGGCGAGCGCCGCGATGAACACCGTACCGGCGGCCAGCCCATCCATGCCGTCGGTGAAGTTGACGGCGTTGGCGCAGGAGATGGTGACGAAGGCGACCCACGGCACGAGCAGCCAGCCGAGCGCGAGCGCGTGCTCGACCGGGATCAGCGGGAACGCCAGCTGATCGATCGCCAGGCGTACGAGGTAGAGCTCGCCGCCGAGCTCCTTCTCGTAGAAACCGTAGGGGAAGCCGGCGGGGGCGTGGCCGGCGAGCAGCGTGCGCGCGTCGTGCTGTCCGACCAGCCACAGGCCGAGCCCGCAGCCGAGGGCGAGCAGGACCTGCAGCACCAGCTTGCTGCCGCTGCTCATGCCGCGGGCGTCGCGGAACATCTTGACCCGGTCGTCGCTGTAGCCGAGGGCGGCGAAGCCGAGCAGGACGAGCAAGAGCAGCCAGGGCCGGGTCTCGCTGAGGTCGGCGCACAGCAGGGTGGCGAGGCCGATGCAGGCGACGATGCCGAGACCGCCCATCGTCGGCGTCCCCTTCTTGCCCTCGCGCATCGCATCGACCAGCGCCGCGCCCTCGCCCTTGGCGCCGCTCTCGCCGAGCTTCTGCGCGCGCAGCCAGCGGATCAGCGGCGGCATGACGACGAACATGCCGAGGAAGGCGAGCATCGTCGCGGCGAGGATGCGCGTCGCCGCCCCCGCGAGCGCCGGCAGGCCCAGCCAGTCGGCGACCAGCGGCAGCATCAGTGCAGCCCTCCCGGCCACGGCGCGCCGAGCCCGGCGCAGAGCCGCTCCAGCACCAGCTCGAGGCGCGCGCTGCGGCTGCCCTTGACCAGGACGCAGCCCGGAGCGTCGGCCAGCCAGGCGAGGGCCAGCCGCGCGGCCTGCTCGTGGTCCTGCGCCGCCTGTCCCTCCTGCCCGCCGGCGGCCCGGAAGGCCTCGAGGATCGGGCGCGCCGCCTCGCCGACGGCGAGCAGGGCGCAGCCGAGCGCCGCAGCGCAGCGCCCGACCCGCGCATGGCCGGCAGCGCTCGCCGCCCCGAGCTCGCCCATGTGGCCGAGGATCGCCAGGCGGCGGCCGCCCTGCTCGGCGAGCACGCGCAGCCCGGCGCACATGCTCGCCGGATTGGCGTTGTAGCAGTCGTCGATCAGCAGGTGCGCGCCGATGCGCAGCGGGCGCAGGCGGCCGGGCGCGGCCTCGACCTCGGCGAGCGCGCGGCGCGCGCCGCCCTCTTCGGCCCCGGCCGCCAGCGCAGCCTGCAGCGCCAGCCAGGCATTGGCGCGCTGATGGGCGCCGAGCAGGCGCACCGCGAGCTCCGGCGGCGCCTCGCCGCTGAGCAGCAGCCGCCGGCTGCCGGCGGCCGCGCGCGCGATCGCCAGCAGCCGCTGCGGATCCTCGCCGTGGGCCGCGCATTCTTCGTCCAGGCCGTGGACGCCGAGCAGGGCCAGGCCGTCCGGCGGCAGGCTGGCGAAGGCGCTGCACTCCTCGCGCGCGACGCCGGCGAGATCGCCGAAGCCGGCGAGGTGCTCGGGGCCGAGCGAGGCGACGACCGCGATCCGCGGGCGGACGAGGCCGGCCAGCGGCGCCAGCTCGCCGGGATGATTGGTGCCGATCTCGATCACCGCGTGCGTGGCGTCGGCGGGCAGCGCGAGGACGCACAGCGGCACGCCGAGATGGTTGTTGCGATTGCCGTCGGTCGCGTGCACGCGCGCGCCGCCGCCGCGCAGCGCCGCAGCCAGCAGCCGGGTCGTCGTCGTCTTGCCGTTGGCGCCAGCGACCGCCAGCCAGCAGCAGTCGTCGTGCTCGGCGCGGAAGGCCGCGGCCAGACGGGCGAGCGCCTGCGCGACATCGTCGACGACCAGCACCGGAACCGGCAGCGTCAAGGGCCGCGATGCCAGCACCAGGGCCGCGCCCTTCGCGACCGCTTCCGGCGCGTAGTCGTGGCCATCGGCGCGCGCGCCGACGAAGCAGGCGAAGAGGTTGCCCGGCTGCACGCTGCGGCTGTCGAGGCTGGCGCCGCGCACGGCGACGCTGTCGGCAGCGCCCAGCCAGGAGCCGCCGGTCAGCGCGCTGGCGCGCGCGCGGCTGAGGACGAAGAGCGCGGGAGAGCCCGCAGCGTCAGCCGCCATCGGCCCTCCCTTCCGCGCTGCCGAGGGCGCGGACGAAGGCGCGATCGTCCCACGGCAGCGCGCGATCGCCGATGATCTGCTGCGTCTCGTGCCCCTTGCCGGCGACCAGCACCACGCCGTCGGCGCCAGCGCGCCGCCGCGCTTCGCAGATCGCGCTGCCCCGCTCGTGGATCACCTCGGCGACGGCGCCGGCCGCGCGCACGCCCTCGAGGATGGCAGCGGCGATCGCGCGCGGATCCTCGCGCCGCGGGTTGTCATCGGTGATGATGATCGCATCCGCTGCGGCCGCCGCCCGCCCCATCAGCGGCCGCTTGCCGGGATCGCGCTCGCCGCCGCAGCCGAAGACGACGACCAGCTTGCGGCCGGGGAAGGCCTCGCGCAGGGCGGAGAGCGCGAACGCGAGGCTTTCTGGCGTGTGCGCGTAGTCGACGAAGGTCGCGGGGCGCTCGGCCAGACGTTCGAGGCGGCCGGGCAGCGGGGGCGCGGCAGCGATACGGGCGCTGGCGACCGGTGGTGGCACGCCGAGGATTTCGGCCAGCAGCAGCGACGCGGCGGCGTTCCAGGCATTGCGCTCGCCAAATAGCGGCGGCTGCAGCGGCCAGCGCCCGCTCGCGCTCGCCAGCTGCCACTGTCCGTCGGGCAGGCGCTGCAGGAGCGCCAGCGGCAGCCCGGCCGCCCACGGCGGGGGAGCGGTGGCCAGCAGCAGCGGCTGGGCTCCTCGCGCCAGCGCGCGCTCGGCGAAGCGCGGGGCCAGCGCGTCGTCGCCGTTGAGCACGCAGCGCCCGCCGGCGGCGAGCAGCTCGACGATCCGCAGCTTGGCCTCGACATACGCCGCAAACGAGCCGTGGTAGTCGAGGTGATCGCGGCCGATGCCGGTGACCGCGACGGCGGCGCAGCGCAGCCCGGCCAGGCGATGCTGGTGCAGGCCGTGAGAGCTCGCTTCGATGACGACCCCTGGGCAGGACTCCGGCAGCGCCGCGAGGAAGGCGTGCAGAGCCTCGGGAGGGGGCGTGGTCTGGGGGTTGGGCCGCTCGCTCTGTCCGTCATGCCAGCCGAGCGTGCCGACGCGCGCCGCGCCGGGACCGAGGGCGGCCCAGGTCCAGTGCACGACGCTGCTCTTGCCCTTGGTGCCGGTGACGGCGAGCAGCGGGGTGGCGCGCGGCAGGCGGTGCGCCGCGCACGACAGGCGGGCGAAGGCCCAGCGCGCCGCCGGGGTCGGCTGGACGCGGGGATCGGGCGGCAGGTCCCCGCGATCTTCCGCCAGCACCAGGCTGGCGCCGCGAGCCAGCGCCTCGGCGATGTGCGCCGCCCGCTCCGGACCCTCGGCCTGGGCGACGAAGATGTCGCCGGGCTGGACCTGACGGCTGTCGCGACGCGGCCAGGCCTGAGGCGGCAGCGGCGGCAGCGCGCTGCGCGGCCGCGGGATCGCTTCGGCGAGCGCTGCCAGGAGCGGCTCGTTCATCGCGCCCTCCGCGCTGGCGCCGGCTTCTCGACCTTCGGGACGCCGGCGCGCTCCAGGGCGAACTGCAGGACGCGCTGCACATAGGGCGCCGCGACCTGCGCGCCGAAGTGCCCGTTCTTCGTCGCATCGTCGAGGGCGATCAGGCACACCAGCTTGTCCTGCACCGGCGCCTCGCGGTGCGCCGGCGCCCAGCCGACGAAGGAACCGACATGCTGCTCGTGGGAGTACCGGCCGTCGACGATCTTCATCGTCGTGCCGGTCTTGCCGGCGGCGACATAGCCCTCGAGGTCCGAGGCCCTGGCGGTGCCCTCGCTCATCGTGTGGGTCATCGCTTCCTCGATCTGCAGCGCATCCTGCTCGCGGAAGACGCGCCGCGGCGCCTCCAGCAGGGGGAGCGCCGCATCGCTCGCGCCCTCGCGCCACACGCGCTTGATCAGGCGCGGCGGCATCCACATCCCGCGGTTGGCGATCGCGGCGTGGGCCATGATCAGCTGCAGGGGGGTGACGGCGATCTCGTGCCCCATCGGCACCGACATGCAGGCGCCGAGCTCGTTCCACGCCTGGCGCGGGCGCACGATGCCGGGACCCTCGCCGGGCAGGGGGATGCCGAGGCGGCGTCCGAACTGCAGCTGCTGCACCCATTCGTAGAGCCGCTGCGGGCCGAGGCGCAGGCCGAGCTTGGCCATCAGGATGTTGTCGGAGAGCGCGATGCCCTCGGTGACGGTCAGCATGCCGTGGCCGCCGGAAGCCAGCGAGTGATCGGTGATCGTGCGCGCGGCGCGCCCGACGCGATGGGTCCAGCGCCCGTGTTCGCAGAAGATCCGCTCGTCGAAGCGCGCCAGGCCGTCGGCGACGGCGGCGCCAGCGATCAGCGGCTTGAAGGTCGAGCCCGGCTCGTAGGTGAACTGCACCGCGCGGTTGTTGAGCGCCTCCGGACGGAAGGTCGAGCGATCGCGCGGATCGAAGGTCGGCCAGCTCGCCATCGCCACGATTTCGCCGGTCGCCGCGCGGACGACGATGCCGGCGATTCCCTGGGGCGCATGCTTCTCGGCGGCCTCCGCCAGCGCGGCCTCGAGCGCGCGCTGCACCGGGATCTCGATCGTCAGCTGCACATGGTGGCCGTCCTCCGGTTCCTGCCGCTCGCCGGAGATGCCGACGAGCGGATTGCCGAGGGCATCGACCTCCATCACCTCGCGGCCATCGCGGCCGGCGAGCCATTCGTGCATCGTCTGCTCGATGCCGCCGCCGCCTCGGCCGTCGTCGTTGACGAAGCCGACGACATGCGGGGCCAGCGGTTCGCTCGGCCAGCAGCGCGCGTGGTCGCGGCGCAAACGCAGTCCGCGCAGCCGGAGTTCGCGGATCGCCTGGGCCTGGGCCTCGTCGAGGCCGTGGGCGATGACGCGGCCGTTGGTCGCGGCGGAAAAATGCGCGCGCAGCCGCTCGCGGGGGACGCCGATGATCCGTTCGAGCTCGAGGGTGGCGCGCAGGCGGTCGTCCATGTAGGCGGGATCGGCGAGCAGCGTCCAGCTCGGCTGGCTGACCGCCAGCGGCGCGCCGCTGGCATCGAAGATGCCGCCGCGCCGCGCCGGCACGCTGATGACGCGCACGCGCTGCCGTTCGCCGCGCGCGCGCAGCGCCTCGTGCTGCTCGATCTGCAGCGCATGCAGGCGCAGCGCGAGGACGGCGAAGGCCGCCGCGAAGATCGCGAACATCGCGATCGTCAGCCACACGGGATGCGGCGCCGGAGCCGATGTGATCATCGCCGCGCCATCTCCGGGGCCTGCAAGGGCAGGCGCAGGCGGCGCAGCGCGGTCTCGAGGGCCGGCGGCGAGGCCAGCGCATCGAGCTCGCTGCGCAGCGTCGCCAGCTTGGCCTCGAGATCGCGCAGTCGGTCGCGATCGGCGCCGAGGCGCCGCGCCAGCGCGCGCTGCTCGCTGCCGGCGGCGGCGATCGCGGCAGCGAGCAGCGCCGCCAGCGCCAGCCACAGGAAGGCGAGCAGGATGTCCCCCCGCAGATGCTGCATCGTCATGGTGCTCTCCTCGCCCAACGAAGCTTCGCGCTGTGCGCGCGCGAGTTGGCGGCGATCTCCGCCGGCGTCGGCCGCAGCGGCGTGCGCGCGATCTCGCGCCACAGCCCGCGCGCCAGCTGCTCGCGGAAGGCGCGCTTGACCAGGCGATCCTCCAGCGAGTGGAAGGCGATGATCACCGCGCAGCCGCCGGCCGCCAGCAGCGCGGGCAAGGCGCCGAGCAGGCGCTCGAGCTCGCCGAGCTCGTCGTTGACCGCGATGCGCAGGGCCTGGAACGCGCGCAGCGCCGGATGGCGGCGGTGCCGGCCGGGGATCGCGGCGCGGATCGCCGCGGCGAGGCCGGCGGCGCTGGCGATGCCGCGCGCCCGCGCGCGCTTGAGGGCGCGTGCGACGCGCCGCGCCTGACGCTCCTCGCCATAGGTGCGCAGCAGCTGGACGAGCGCCGCCTCATCGCTGCCGTCGATCACCGCGAGGGCGTCGCGCACGCAGCCGTCGCCCATCCGCATGTCGAGCGGATGCTCGTCGTGCAGCGAGAAGCCGCGGCCGGGCTCGTCGAGCTGCATGCTGCTCATCCCGAGGTCGGCGAGCACGCCGTCGAAGCGCTCGCCGGCGGCGACCAGCGCGGCGGCCGCCTCGCTGAAGGTGCCGCCGCGGATGGTCAGGCGCTCGCTGTGCGCGTGCAGGCGCTCGCTGGCCAGCGCGCGCGCCCGCGGATCGCGATCGATGCCAAGCACGCAGGCGCCGGCGGCAAGCAGCGGCGCGCTGTGCCCCCCCGCGCCGAGCGTGCAGTCGAGGAAGCGCTTGCCCGGAGCCGGCGCCAGCAGGGCCGCGACTTCGGCGCAGAGCACGCTGGCATGCGGCGACGATGGCGCGGGCGATGCCAAAGCCGTCGCCCTCATCACGCGCTCGCCGCGAGACGGTCGCGGGATGCCGCCGCGCAGTGTTGCAGGTAGCGCAGGTAGGGGCTGGCGCTGACGGCGATGCCGAGGCGCGCGGCGGCGCGCAGGCGGGCCTCGCACTCCGCGAGCGTCGGCGCGAGCCGCGCGCTCGCGAGTTCGCGGCGATCGAGAGCCGACAACAGGGAGATGCACAGCTGGTCGCGCATGGCCTCACACGATGAGGTAGGGGGTGAGATCGATCGTCGGAGCCTGCGCGGGATTGCTCCAGCGCGCGAACTCCTCGGGATTCCACAGATAGACGATGTCGCCGGTGACGACGAACAGGGCGTCGCGCTGCAGGCCGAGGTAGTCGACGAGGTGCTGGGGGAGCACGATGCGCCGCTGGTCGTCGATCGCCAGCTGCACGGCGCGCGCATTGAGCTCCTGCACGAGCACCAGCTTGTCTTCCGGCGTGCGGTCGGCGGCTTCGAGGATGCGTCGCTCGCGCCGGCGCAGCTCCTGCTCGCTCATGATCAGCACGACGGGCGAGCGCTGGCGCCGATCGGCCTTGCCCGGCATGTAGTGCGGCAAGGCGCGCACCTGTTCGAGGCCCGCCAAGCCGACAGCGTCCCGCGGCAGCGTCAGCTGCTTCTTCGGCGACAAGCGGTGCGTCGGCGGCAGGGGAAGCATGGCGAGGGGCGTTAGGAACAGTTTGCAACTTTTTGCTACTGGCTGCAACCAGCAAGCGCAGGAGCGCCTGAGATTTCTAGGTCATTACGAACTCCATTGCTGGGAACGCCTTGTATGACGGCGACTTCTGCACTATGCTTCCCGCTTATGGCCGATGCTCCCTTGCTCTGCGATGTGCTGCGTCAACACTTGCAAGCCGCGGGCATCAGCGCCCGGGCGCTGGCCTTCAAGATCGGCGCCAGCTATCCGAGCATGCTGGCATGGCTGCGCGGGCGCGGCATTCCGCGCAAAGAAGAGCACCGCGAGGCCTTGCGCCGCGAGCTCGCCTTGCAGCCCGATGTCTTCCACCGCGTGCTCGCGGCGAGCATCAAGGAGAGCGGGATCGAGGATTTTCCCGACGAGAGCGAGCTCGACCTGCGGCAGCTCGTGCTGCGCCACCTCGAGACCCATCACCTGACCGAGCGCACCTTCGCTGATCTTTCGGGGATCCCCTATGCAACGCTGCAGGGCATCACGCGGCGCGGCGCTCTGCCGCGCGCCAGCACGCTCGAGCAGCTGGCGCATGCGCTCGGCCTGCCGCTCGAAGTCGTGCGCGAAGCCGCGCAGCGCACGCGCGGCGAAGCGGAAGCCGCCGGACATCCCGTGACCTTGACGACCGAGGTCGAGACCCACGCCGCGCCGCCGTCGCCCGTCAGCGTTGGTAGCGTCAGCGAAGCGCCGTCGGCCCCGATGCCGGCGCCGGCCTCCGAGCTCGCGCGCCGCGTCAGCGAGCGCATCGCCGCCAGCGGGCTGACGATCGGCACCTACGCGCGCACCCACAACCTGCCCTACATTCCGCTGGCGCGCCTGGTCAGCGAAGGCATCGAGCCGAGCGACCCGGCGGTGCGCGAGGCGATCGTCGCCGCGTTCACCGCCGGCAACGCCGAGGGCGGCGCAGCCGGCGGCCAAGGCGGCGAGCATCCGACGCGCGCGCTGCACCGCTTCGATCGGCAGACCCATCCGCTCTACAGCCGAGAGCCGGCGCCGGGCGATCACCCCCTGCAGGACGCCTTGCTGCGGCTCTGCCGCGAGCGCGGGTGGAGCCAGCAGCAGTTCGCGCGCGCTGCCGGCATCGCCGTCCAGACCGCTTCCCGCTTGCTGCGCGGCGAGCTGCCGGTGCGCGATGCGACGCACGCCAAGCTGCGCGAGCTGCTCGGCCTCGACGAGGCGGCGTACCGCGCCCTGCTGCCGCCGGAGCCGGCGCATGTGCCGGGCGACGCCGAGCGGGCGGGCAGCGCGGAGGACGGCGACAGCACCACCGAAGCCCTCGATCTGGCGCGGCAGATCATGCGCCTGCAGCCCGGGCAGCGCCGGGCCGTCAAGCGTCTGGTGAAGACGCTGCGCCGCGAGTGAGCGCGCGCTGCGCGAGGAAGCGCCGCAGGATGCAGGCGGCCGCCTCGGCGTCGATCCAGCCGTCGGCGCAGGGCCAGCGGCCGCTCTCCTGCAGCAGGGCGATCGCCTCCGCGGTCGTGTCCCGTTCGTCGCAGAAGCGGATCGGCAGCGTGGTGCGCTGCGCCAGCCGGGCACGGAAGCGCTGCACCCAGCGCGCGTTGTCGCCGTAGCGGCCGTCCGCGAGGCGCGGCATGCCGATGACGATGCCGGCCGCCGCGTGCCGCTGGGCGATGGCGGCGACCGCACGCGCCGCGCGCTCGTCGTCGGCGCGTGCGATCCAGCCGAGGGGCCGCGCCGTGAGCTCCAGGGCATCGCAGACGGCGAGGCCGATGCGCGCGCGCCCGTAGTCGACTCCCACCCAGACCGGCATGCCGCAGTGTCAGCCCGCGGCCGCTGCGCCAACCGCCGTCGCCTTGAGCCGCCGCCGCTGCATGGAGGATGCCGGGGTGCCAGTCAAGACGACGGTGCTGCGCCTCGAGCGCGCCGTACGGGAAGAGCACCAGCGCGCCCTGGTGGTCGCCCGCCTGGAGTGGGAGCGTCTGGCGCAGGCCGTGGTCGCGGCGGCGCGGCGCCGCGGCTACGCCGGCGACGATCCGTATCTCGCGCTGCAGAGCCTGGCGCTCGTCGATCTGCAGCTGCGGCGGCTGGCGTCGGCGGTCGGCGACCTGTGGTTGACGCTGGCGGCAGCGCGGCCGCTGTCGCAGCTCGATCCCGAGCAGGGGGCCCTGGTCGATGTCGTCCATCGCTGCCTGACGGCAGCGCACGCCGAGCAGCCCGTTGATCCCGAGGCGCTGCGCGAGGCGATCGCGGCGATTGCCGCCGTCTGCGCGGCGCAGCAGCGCGCGCCGGCCGCGGTCTCGGAGGCGCCGGAGGCGGTGGCGGCGCGTGCGGCGATCGCCGCCGCCGAACGCGAGCGAGACGGGACCGTGCGCGCCTTTGCCGAGGTGCTCGGCGCCCTGCAGGCCGCGCTCTCCGGCCAGCCGAGCGCCTTGAGCGGGCGCGGCGCGGAGCTGGTCGCGGCGGTGCGCGGCCTGCGCGAGCAGCGCGAGGAGCTTGTCCGGCAGCTGCGCGACCTGCAGCAGCGCGTGGCGCGGCTGATTGGCGAGCGGCGCCAGCTGGCCGACGAGCTCGAGCTGTGCCTGCACGAGCTGGGGCGCCTGCGCGCGGCGCGCAACCTGCGGCTTGAGCTCGCGCCGCGCACCGCGCAGGCGCTCGCCCACAGCGGAAGGCGGCGCCTGGCCCGCGTCCGGCGAGCGCTGGCGGAGCTGCATGCCTGCCTGCCGTTGACGGCCGAGCCCGCCCGCGCGCCGCAAGAGCCCGCCGAGGATCCGGAGGCCGCCGATCTGGCAGGGCTGCTGCAGGCCTGGCGCGAGGCCGCCGCCGCCGTCCTCCTCTATGCCGATCGCTGGCGCTGGGCGCTCGGCGTGCAGCAGCTGGCGGAGGCGGCGCCGCGCTGGCGCGCGCTGCTCGATGAGCTCGTACGCCTGCTGGCGGCGTGGCGCGCGCGGCTCGGGCTGCCGGCGGGCTGGCTGGCGCAGCCGGAGCGCGGCGCCGTCGCCCTCTGCGCGCTGCCGCCGCTGATCGCCGAAGATCTGCGCGCGCTCGCGGCGCACCCCGAAGCCGACGCTGCGCTGCCGGAGCTCGTCCGTGTCCTCGCGCCGAGCGTAGCCTGGATGGGGTGCGTCGTCGCGCATGCCCGGGGCCGCGCCTGGCAGAGCCCGGATCCGCCGGCCGAGGCCGCGCCGCGCGCGGCGCTTGCCCAGCTCGCCGATGCCCTGTGGGACATCGCTGGAACCCTCGAGGCCTGCTTCGCCGAGGCCCTGGCCAGCGAGCTGCGCCTGCCGCCCCCCGAGCAGCGGCTGCTCGGCGCCTCTGCCGCGCTGAGCGGCGCCGTGCGCGAGCTGTGCGCGTGCTGCGAGGAGCTCGCACCGCATGCGCCGCTGCCCCTGCCGCTGCCGGCCGCGCTCGCCGATCATCCCGAGCCCGATGCCGTGCTCGAGAGCGCGCGCCGCGCCGCGAGCTGGCTCGATGCGCTTGCCGCCGTGCCGCTCAGCGTCGGCGATGGCGAGGACCGAGAACGCCGCTAGCGCCGGTGCGGCGCAGCGGCAGGCGCGGATGCTCCAGGCGCTCGAGCGCGCGCAGCAGCTCCTCGGCGGAGGCGTAGCGCTCCTCCGGCCGCTTGCGCAGCAGGCGGGCGACGATCTGCGCCATTCCCAGGCTGACGCCGCGCGCGACGCTGCGGACATCGGGGGCCGGGCGATGCAGATGCGCCTGCACGAGCTCGCTCGGGCTGCCCTCGAACACCGGCCGCCCGGCGAGGAGGTGGAAGGCGGTGGCGCCGAGGGCGTAGAGATCGGCACGGACATCGAGGTCTTGGCCGGCGGCCTGCTCGGGCGCGACATAGAGCGGGCTGCCGACGATGCGCTGCTGATGCGCCTTGCCGTCGGCGGCGATCGTCTCGGCGATGCCGAGATCGGCGAGCTTGTAGGTGCCCGCCTCGTCGAAGAGGATGTTGTCGGGCTTGACATCGCGGTGGACGAGGCGCTGGCTCGCGGCGTAGGCCAGGGCCTGGGCGATGTGGTGCAGCACCGCGCGCACCCGTGCTTCGGGCAGCGCGCCTTCGCGGTCGAGGACCTCGCCGAGGGAGCCCGCCATCAGCTCCATGACGATGAAGTAGTGCTCGCCGGCGGTGACGATGTCGTGGACCTGCACGACGTGCGGATGATTGAGCGCTCCCATCCGCCGCGCTTCGGCGAGGAAGGCGCGCACGCGCTCCGGGTTGCGGGCCTGCTCGGGCGACAGCACCTTGAGCGCCACAGGGCGGCGCAGGGCGAGCTGCAGGCCGCGATACACGGCGCCGAATCGGCCGCGGCCGATCAGCGACTCGAAGGCGTAGCCGGCGATCTGGGCGCCGAGCAGCGGATCGGGGTCCTCGGCCGCTTCCAGATGCAGGACGCAGCTGCCGATGCGCAGCCGGTCGCCGGGCATCACCACCGCGCGCTGCACGCGCTGGCCGTTGAGCCAGGTGCCGTTGCGGCTGCCGAGGTCCTCGACCACCCAGCCCTCCTCGCTCGGTCGCAGACGGCAGTGCGCGCGGCTGACCTGCGCATCGGGGATGACGATCTCGGCGTGCTCCGCGAGGCGACCGATGATCACGCCGGCAGGCCCCGGCTCGAGGTCGATCGCCCGCGTCGTGCCGTCGTTGGCGCGCATCACCAAGCGGGTGGCCACGCCGGCATCTTCGCGCCTACCCCGGCCCTGGCTAGCAGTTCCCCGCCGGCGATCGCCCGCTAGGGTGTGACACTTCACGCGAGGGAGCGGCCATGGCCTACGATGCGTGGTTCCGCGATGCCGAGACCGGCGCCGGACGATGGGAGCTCGACGAGATCATCTATCGCAGCCCGAGCGGCGGCCTGCTCGAGGTCGCCCACGACATGGAGCGGCTCAAGGCGCGCGCGCCGGCGGCCTGGATGCAGCTGTGGGACGCGCGCTACAAGCGCACCCAGTGGCCCTACGGCAGCGGGGTGTGGGGCAAGAAGGAACTCGTGCTGCCGAACATCCCCGACGAGCATGTCGTGTCGCTCGACGAGGGCGGGACCAACCTGTTCTGGGCCGAGCGCTTCGGGCGCGAGCTCGGCCTGACCGATCTGTGGGTCAAGCAGTGCGGGGTCTCGCACACCGGCTCGTTCAAGGACCTCGGGATGACCGTCCTGGTCAGCCAGGTCAACCACCTGATCAAGAGCAAGAAGCGCGACATCCTCGGCGTCGCCTGCGCCTCGACCGGCGACACCAGCGCCTCGCTCGCCGCCTACTGCGCAGCGGCCGGCATTCCCGCCGTCGTCCTTCTGCCGCGCGGCAAGATCAGCACGGCGCAGCTGATCCAACCGATCGCCAACAACGCGCTGACGCTCGCGCTCGACACCGATTTCGACGGCTGCATGCGCCTGGTGCAGGAGCTGACCGAGGACAAGAAGCTCTACCTCGCCAACTCGATGAACTCGCTGCGCGTCGAGGGGCAGAAGACGGTCGGCATCGAGATCGTGCAGCAGTTCGATTGGGAGGTTCCCGACTGGATCTTCATCCCGGGCGGCAATCTCGGCAATGTCTCGGCGCTGTACAAGGGCCTCGAGGAGATCAAGGAGCTCGGCATCATCAACCGCATTCCGAAGATCGTCTGCTGCCAGGCCGAGGCTGCCAATCCCTTGTATCTCGCCTACAAGTCGGGGTGGAAGGAGTTCCACCCCGTCACCGCCAAGCCGACCCAGGCGAGCGCGATCCGCATCGGCAACCCGGTGTCGCGCAGCAAAGCGGTGCGCGCGCTGATGACCCACGATGGGCGCGTCGAACAGGCCAGTGAGCAGGAGCTGGCGGATGCCGCGGCGCGCGCCGACCGCACCGGGCTGTTCAACTGCCCGCACACCGGGGTCGCCCTGGCCTGTCTGATGAAGTTCGTCGCGCGCGGCGAGATCAAGCGCAACGACCGGATCGTGGTGATCAGCACCGCCCACGGGCTGAAGTTCACCGAGAGCAAGGCCGCCTATCATGGCGCCGGGGTTCTGCCCGGCGTGCAGCCGAGCTATCCGAATCCGCCGATCGAGCTGGCCGCCGATGTCCGGGCCGTCTACGACGCGGTCATGCGGCACATGGAGCGCACCTTCGTGTGATCCGTGGCGCGAGGCAGTGCCGGGCATCGATTGTCGAGCGCCGATCGCGAGGCATAATCCGCCGCTCATCAGGGGATCAGCATGCCACAGGCCACCGCCGCTTCTGAAGCCCCAACGCTGGCCGACAAGCTCCGCCGCATCATCGAGGAGTTGGAAGCCCGCTACGGCCCCTACCAGCCGCCGCCTTCCAACGATCTCGTCGCCTCGCTGGTGTTCCAGCACCTCGAGCTCGGGGTCGAGCAGGCGCGCGCGCGCGCGGCGATGGAGCGCCTGCTCAACGAGTTCATCGACTGGAACGATCTGCGCGTAGCGACGGTCCGCGACATCGAAGACACGCTGGGCCGCGACTACCCCCAGGTCCGCGAGCGCGCCGAGGACATCCACCACCTGTTGGCCAACTTGCATACGGCCTTCCGCCGCTTCGACCTGCGCGAAGCGTTGATGGGCGATGGCATCGAGACCCTGCGCGCGCTGCCCGATGTCAGCACCCTGCGCCGCGACTTCGTCGATCGCGCGCTGCTGCAGGCGCTCGGCATGAAGGTCTTCCCCTGCGATGAGGAGCAGCTGCGCGTGCTCAAAGCGATGGGCGGCTGCCCCAAGTCATGGAGCCTGGCGATCGCGCAGCGGCGCATCGAGGAAGCGCTCGAGCTTGTGGAGCTCGACCGCCTGAGCCGCGTGCTGCGCGAGGCCGCCGAGCAGGCGCGCCGCGAGCACGAAGCGACGGACCCCGCGAACAGCGAGGAAGATATGGGAGACGAGGAAGTGATCGAAGACGAGACGAACGCGAAGAACGCCGGCGAGCAGCGCGATGCGGAAGCGTCGACGGCGACCGAACCGAAGCAGGGACCTGCCGATGCCGGCCAGAGCGACCTCGCGGAGCCATCGGCTGCTGGCAAGCCGACAGATGCTCAGCCGTCCGTCGACACGGCGACGCCCAGCGCGACGGCGGCGAGAGACCATTCGACAGCGCCGACGAGCGCTTCGTCTCCGGCAACGGGCGAGCCCGCGCCGCAGCCGGCAAGCGTGACGGCTGAGCAGCCGCGGGCCGAGCGCAGCGAGCGCCGGCCGCGTTCTGCGGCCCGCCGCCGGGAAGCGAGTGCCGCGCAAAGCGCCGAGCAGCAGCCGCAGCCAATGTCTGCAACGGAATCGCCGATGGCGCCGCCGCCGCAAGCCGCCCATGAGCTTCCAGCCCCCGCGCCGGCCGCGCCGCAGGCCTCACGTCGCGCCGCAGCGTCGGAGCCGGCGGCGACACGCAGCGTCGCTCCGCAGCCTGGTTCCAGTACGCCAACGACGTCGGCCTCCTCCCTTGCGGCGGCGCCGCAAGCCGCGACGGCCGCGGGCGCGAAGGCGCGGCGCAGCCAGCCGGCAACGGCAAGCAAGACGCCCGCTCAGTCCTCGCCTCCCAGTGCTGCTGCGGGTCAGCGCTCGGGCTCAGCGACGCCGCGAGCGGTCGCAGCGCAGTCCGCAGCGCGCGCGGGCAGCCAGTCCCGGCAGGCAGCGCGTCCGGCGGCGCGCGCGCAGCAGCCGGCCAGCAAGCGGCTGTCGCAGACCAAGGCGGGCGCCACGAAGGCCGCGGCGGCCAAGCCGGGGCGGGTCGCGGCGCGCGCGGCCAAGGCGGGAGCCAAGCCGCCGCGGGCGACGAGCCGTCCGACGACCAGGCCGAGCAAGGCGGCCAAGCCGAACAAGCTGAGCAAGCCGAAGCCGAAGCAGCCGCAGAAGCCGTCGAAGTCAGCTCGGCCGAGCGGGGCCAAGGCGCGCCAGGCGACGACGAAGGGCAGCAAGCGCCGCGCCACCTGAGGAGACCGGATGGCGCTGCGTTCCGGTCGCTACCACAATGTCAGGCACCAGAAGGATGCCGCGGACCGCAAGCGGGCCGCGGTCTGGGCCAAGCTGGCGGTGCAGATCGCTTCGGCAGTGCAGCTGGGTGGCAGCGGCAGGCCCGAGGACAATCCCCGCCTGCGCCTGGCGATCGCTCGCGCTCGCGCGGCGGAGATGAGCAGCGAGGCGATCGAGCGGGCGATCCGCAAGGGCCTGGGCCAGGGCGGCGAGGGGGCGCGCGCGCTGTGCGAGCTGACCTACGAAGGCTACGCCGCGGGCGGGGTCGCGGTCGTCGTCGACGCCGTGACCGACAACCGCAACCGCACGGCGCCGGAGATCAAGAAGCTCTTCGAGGTGCACGGCGGCGCGCTTGGCACCCCGGGCTGCGTCGCATGGCAGTTCCGCACGCGCGCCTGCTGCCTGGTCGCCGAGGCCAGCGAGGAACGGGTCCTCGAGGCGCTGCTCGCCGCTCGCGCCGAGGTCGAGGATCTCCTGTGCCACGCTGGAGGCGTCGAGGTGATCGCCGAGCCTCAGCACTACGATGCGCTGGTCAGGGCGCTGACAGCGGCGGACCTGCAGGTGCGCGAGGCCGATATCGTCCGCATGCCGGAATGCACGGTGCCGCTCGCCGATCAGGCGACGGCGCACAGCGTCCAAGCACTGCTTGTCGCCCTCGACGAGCATCCCGATGTGCAGGCCGTCTATCATAACGCCGAGCTCTCGGTCTGATCGATTGACGCGAATCCCGCGGCGATAAACTTCTCCCCTCGCTTTCGGAGTTGGTCATGGCCCGCGGTCAGCACCGTTTCTATCACATCCGCCTGCTCGCCGAGCGGCGGATGCGCGCCGAGACCTACGCGCGCAATGCCCCGCAGAACGCCAAGGAGAAGGCGCGGCGCGACCGCCGCATGCAGGCGCTGGCCGCGCGGCAGCTGGCGGCCGGCGTTCCCCTGTCGCCGGCGGTGCAGAGCTGGGTCTCGCGCCGCGCCGGCAAGCCGTTCCGCAAGCTCAGCGCCGAGGAAGTCGCGCGCGCGATCGGCTGAGCGCTACTCCGCCGCGAGCTTGCGCAGCCACTCGCCGCTGAGCCGATAGGTCGTCCACGCGCTGTTGGGCGTCGCGCCATGACGCTCGAAGAACTCGATCGCGACGGTGTTCCACAGCAGCACGGTGAACTCGACGCGGCCGAGCTTGCGCTCGGTCGCGATCTTGGCGATGTGCTTGAGCATCGCGGTCGCGATGCCCTTGTTGCGGTGCTCCTCGCGGACGAAGATGTCCTCGAGGTACAGGCCGCGCCGCGCGCTGAAGGTCGCATAGGTCTGGAAGAACACGGCAAAGCCGACGGGACGATTGTCGAGGAAGGCGATCACCGCCTCCATCACGCGATCCGGACGCGACAGCTCCTCGCGCAGGCTCTCGGCGGTCGAGGCGTTCGGCAGGCGCTCGTAGGCCGCGAACGCAGCGATCATTTCGTTGAGAATCTCGGCATCGGCGGCGGTAGCGGAGCGGATGGTCAGTCCCGGCACAGTGCGCGTAGCCACGATCGTGCTCCTGCGCGCATCCTCCCCAGCGAGCACATCCTGCAAGGGCGCCAGCTTGTCGCTTGGCGCGACAGCGCGACCGCGACGATGCTTCCATGGCAGCGGTGCGCGCGGCGCTGATCAGCCTCGGGTGCGCGAAGAATCTCAGCGACTCCGAGCGCCTGGTCGGCGAACTGAAGGGCCTCGGCATCGCGCTGACCGATCGCCTGGAAGCGGCCGACCTCGTCCTGATCAACACCTGCGGCTTCATCGAGCCCGCCAAGCAGGAGTCGATCGAGCGCATCCTCGGCGCGGCGCAGGCGCGGCGCCCGGGAGCGAAGCTGTTCGTCGCCGGCTGCCTGACCGAGCGCTATCTCGAGGCGCTGCGTGCCGAGCTTCCCGAGGTCGATGTCTGGGTGCCCTTTGCCGACTACAGCCGCTTCGCCGACCTCGTGCGGCGGCATGTTCCCGGCCTGCCGGAGCATCGCCTGCGCCACGACGAGCGCGTGCAGCTGACGCCGCCGCACTATGCCTACCTGAAGATCGCCGAGGGTTGCGACAACGACTGCAACTTCTGCGCGATCCCGCGGTTTCGCGGGCGGCATCGCAGCCGGCCCTTCGCCGAGCTGGTCGAGGAGGCGCGCGCGCTGCAGCGCCGCGGCGTGCGCGAGATCATCCTGATCAGCCAGCACCTCGACTACTATCATCGCGATCTCGACGGCCAGGCGCGCCTGCCGCAGCTGGTGCGCGCGATCGCCGCCGCTGCGCCCCAGTCTTGGATCCGCCTGCACTACTGCTACCCCAACGATTTCAGCGACGAGCTGATCGCGGCGATGGCCGAGACGCCGAATGTCTGCCGCTATGTCGACATGCCGCTGCAGCATGCCAGCGACCGCATGCTGGCGGTGATGGGCCGGCGGACGACGCGCGCGCGCATCGTCGAACGGCTCGACGCGATCGTCCGCGCGATGCCCGACGCCGTACTGCGCACCGCCTTCATCGTCGGGCATCCCGGCGAGCGGCCGACGGATGTCGCCTGCCTCGAGCGCTTCATCGCCGAGGGGCGCTTCGACCACGGCGGGGTCTTCGCCTACAGCGACGAGGAAGGGACGGTGTCGGCGCGCATGCCGAAGAAGCTGTCGCCGCGGACGATCGCCGCGCGCCGGCGCCGCATCGAGCGCGCGCTGGCGCAGGCCCTGGCAGAGCGCGCCGCACGCTGGCTCGGCCAGGAACTGACGGTGCTCGTCGACGCCGCGCGCGACTTCGGGCTCTTCGCCTGCCGCCACTACGGTCAGTCTCCTGGCGTCGATAGCGTCGTCCTGGTCGAGGACGACCGCCTGCAGCCGGGGATGTGGGCGCGCGTGCGAGTGCGCGGCCTGCGCGGCCTCGACCTGCTCGCCGACTGCCTGGAGCGCGACGCCGCTGCGCCCTTTCTGGAAGCTCCAGCATGCCGCGCTGGGCTCTCTTGATCGCTGTGCTCGCGGTGCTCGGCTGCCAGCGCGCCGCGCCGCCGGCCGCGCCGCAGTTCGGCAGCATCGGCGCGTTCGCCGCGAGCATCCTGCTGCAGACCCGCGCGCCCGACGGCGAGGGCGAGGTGTTCACCGTGCGCCTGTGGCGGGCGGCGCAGGGCGATGCCCGCCTGCGCGTGCAGAAGCTCGATGTCGATCTCATCGATGGGCTGCTGCGCCGCGACGGCTCCTTCATCGCGTGGTCGCCGCGCGAGCGGGTGGCGACCAGCGGCGGCGCGGACGCGGCGCCGCCGCTGCTGGCCGATGTCCGCTGGCTGCTGCGCGAGCTCGCCGAGGGTCCGGAAGAGACCGGCGTCGCGGACCGCGACGCCGAGGGCCGACCGCTGGCGCGCGTCATCGGCGAGCGCCGCATCGTCTATGCGCGGTGGCAGGACTACGATGGGCGCTGGCGACCGAGTCTGATCCGCATCGTCGAGCGCGATGGCCGCCAGATCGCGATGCGGCTGAAGGCGCTCGACATCGTGCCCGCGATCAGCGCCGAGCGCCTGCGGCTGAGCGTGCCGGAGGATGCCGCCGTCGTCGCGCCCGCGGCGTTCCTCGAGCGGATCGCCGGTTCAGAAAGCAGCGTGCGTTGACGACGGCAGCCCGAAATCGGTAGCGCTGACCTCGGCGAGCGCCTCGTCGCGGACCGTGAAGCCGTGCCACAGCAGGCCCTGGCCGTCGGGCAGGGTCGGCGCGCCGCGCAGCGCGCCTTGAACATAGGCCTTGGCGCCGAGGATCGCCTCGCGCAGGCTGTCGCCCTTGGCGAGGCAGGCGGTGATCGCTGCGCTGTGCGCGCAGCCCGTGCCGGCGATCTTGCTGCGCGGCACGGTCGGGCTCTCGAAGTGGCTGATGCCGTCGAGCGCGGCGAGCAGATCGATGTGCCGTCCGCCGATGCCGCCGCCGGTGACGAGGATCGGACAGCCGTAGCGCGCGCGCAGCCGCGTCGCCGCCTCCTCCATGTCGGCGATGTCCAGGCACTCGTCCATGCCAGCGAGCATCGCCGCCTCCAGGCGGTTGGGAGTGGCGAGGGTGCCGAGCGGCAGCAGCTGCTCGCACAGGCCGCGGATCACCGCGGGGTTGGTCAACGGCACGCCCTGGCTGGTCAGGATGATCGGATCGATGACGACCGGCACGCGGGACTGCGCGCGCAACCACTGTTCGACCACCGCGATCAGGTGAGCCTCCGGGATGTAGCCGATCTTCACTGCTCGTATCGGCAAGCTGCTGGCGAGCGTCTCGAGCTGCGCGCGCAGCTGCTCGGCGCTCGTCTGCATGCAGACCTGCACGCGGCACAGGGCGGCTTCGCGGCGCTGCGTGATGACGGAGGTGGCCGCTGCCGCGCCATAACAGCTGAGCGCCATGAACACCTTGATATCGGCGAGAACCCCCGTGCTGCCGGCACCATCGATGGTGCCGATCGCCACGCACACCGGATAGGGGAAATGCCCCATGCTGCCCCCTCATCTTCCACTGCCGAAGTCGAGATCAAAAACATTGACTCTGCGCAGTACGCCTGTACTGCACCGCCTGCAGCACGCTGCCCGCGCGGGTTCAGGGCCGCTGTTCGGCCTCGAAACGCCGCAGGGCTTCCGGGCTGATCTGCACCTGGTCGACGCGCGGCGCGGGCGGGGTCTGCACGACCTGCTGCCCCGCGGCCGCGATCGAGCCGAGCAGGCGCTCGATGACGGCCTTGGACAGCTGCTGCCCGGCGCGGGCGGCGCCGATCGATGCGGCTTGCCCGGTGACGCCGTTCACGGAGAGGATGGTATCCGCCATACGGCAGTCAGTATACCAAGGACGACGATGACGGCAAGCTCCGAACTCGGCCGCGCGCCGCCGCTGAGCGTCTCGGCCCTGACGCATCTCATCACCCATGCGCTGTACAACCTTGGCAGCGTGGCCGTGATCGGCGAGCTCTCCCAGGTCAAGGTGGCGGCGAGCGGCCATCTCTACGGCACGCTCAAAGACGAGCAGGCGGTGCTCAACATCGTGATCTGGCGCAGCCAGCTCGCCCGCCTCGGGCGCATCCCGCAGGAAGGCAGCCGGGTCATCGTCCACGGCCAGCTCGATGTCTACCCCGCGCGCGGCAGCTATCAGCTGATCGTCCAGCGCCTGCTGCCGGCCGGGGCGGGGGAGCTGGCGGCGCGCCTCGAGCAGCTCAAGCAGCGGCTGGCGGCAGAGGGCCTCTTCGCCGAAGAGCGCAAGCGCCCCTTGCCCTTCCTGCCGCGCGCCGTCGGTCTGGCGACCGCTGCGAACTCGGCGGCCCTCGCCGACCTGCTCGAGGGCATTCGCCGCCGCTTTCCGACGATGCCGGTCGTCCTCGCGCCCTGCCTCGTGCAGGGCGAGGGCGCCGCAGCCTCGATCGTCGCCGCCCTGCAGCGGCTCGCGGCGCACCCCGAGGTCGATGTCATCGTCTGCGGCCGTGGCGGTGGCTCGCTCGAAGACCTCTGGGCGTTCAACGAAGAGCCCGTCGTGCGGGCGATCGCCGGCTGCCCCAAGCCGGTGGTCAGCGCCGTCGGTCATGAGACGGACTGGACCCTCGCCGACCTGGCGGCCGATGTCCGGGCGAAGACGCCGACGGCGGCCGGCGAGCTGGTGGTGCCGGTGCTGGCGGACCTGCTGGCGGCGCTCGCCGAGCGCCGACAACGCCTGCAGGCGGCCATCGACCGCAGCCTGTCCGAGGCCCAGGCGCGCCTCGCCGCGCTTGCCGCTCACCGCGCCTTGCAGTCGCCGCACTACCAGGTCGCGCTGCGCCAGCAGCGCCTCGATGAGCTGGCAGGCCAGCTTGAGGCGACCTGGCAGCGGCGCTGGACGGCGGCCAACGCTGAGCTGGTCACGCTCAGCGCGCGCCTGCATGCCCTGTCGCCGCTTGCGGTGCTGGCGCGCGGCTATGCGATCGCGCGCCGGTCGCACGCCGGGGTGCTCAGGCGGGTCGCCGATGCACCGCTTTTACACTTCACTGGCTGGGCCGCGCACGCCGACATGCTCCGGCAGCTCGCCGATGCACCGCTGGGCACCACGATCGAGGTCCGCTTGCGCGACGGCTGGCTCGAGGCGCAGGTGACGGGGCATCGACCCTTGAGCGCCTGGGAGGCGCAGCTGTCCGCTGCCGGGGAGCACGATGCCGAGCCGTGAGCGCAGCGCCGCGGTTCCGGGGGCGGGCTCGGTGGACCCCGCCGACCATCCGCCGCTGCCGCTGCCGGATGCCGACTGGGACTGGCTGCGCGAGCGCTGCGCCGCCCTCGGCCTGCCTGATCCCGCGCCCTGGCGGGAGACCCTCGCAGCCCTCTACGGTCACCTCGTCGGCGTCAACCGCTGGCTGAATCTGACGACCGTCACCAGCCCGCGCGACTGGCTGAAGTGGCATGTGCTCGACAGCTGGAGCGGGCTGCGCGCCGCGGCCCTGCGCGCCGTGCAGTCTGGGGCCTTGGCTGTCGACCTCGGCTCGGGCGGCGGCTACCCCGGCCTGCCGCTGGCGCTGGCGCTCCCGCATCTGCGCTGGTTGCTCATCGATGCTCGCCGCAAGAAGGCCGAGTTTCTCGGCGCCGCGGCGCGCCTGCTGGGTCCCTGGGTCGGCGCCCGGCACCTGCGCGGCGACTGCGTCCCGCACGCCGCTCCCGAGCTGCATCGCGCTTGCCAGCTGGTCGTCAACCGCGCGATGGGCCCGGCCGACGCCGTGTTGCCGCAGGCCGCGCCGCTGCTGGCGGAGGGCGGGCTGCTCGTCGTCTGGAAGGGTCCGGCCTTCCTCGGCAGCGAGCGCGATCGCGCGGCCGGCGTCGCGCCGCGCTGGGGGTTCCGGGTGGCCGACGTGACGGGCCTGCGCCTCGAGGACGGGGATCCCGAGCGCTATCTCGTCACTTACCGCCGGGTGGGGGGGCGCTGAGCGACGATGCCGCCGTCGGCGCGGCGACAGCCGCCGACGAGGGCAGCAGCCCGGGGCAGGCGAGCAGCGCGACCAACAGCACGGCCGCCGCGGCGCTGCCCCAGCGGTTGAGCGCGTCGCCGCCCAGCGCCAGCGGCTGCTCGTCGCGCGGGGTTCCGGCCCACAGCTGGACGAGCAGGTAGAGGTAGGCGGCGGCAGCGGCGAGCGCCGCTATCAGGGCGACGAGCGCGATGATCCAGCCGCCGGCGGCGACGGTCTGGCCGAGGACGGCGAACTTGCCGAGGAAGCCGAGCATCGGCGGCAGGCCAGCGAGGCTCGCCAGGCAGACGCTGAGCACGGCGCCGTAGAGCGGGAACTGGCGGCCGCGGCCGTGCAGCTGGCTCAGGTTGTCGCCGGCATCGTCGGGCCCGGCGATCGCGGCGGCGGCGGCGAGGGCTGCCGCCGTCGCCAGGGCGTAGGCGACGGCGTAGAGCCACAGCGCCGACAGGTCGATCGCGGCATCGCGGAAGGGCAAGATGAAAGGCAGCAGGAGGAAGCCGGCGTTGGCGATCGCGCTGTAGCCGACGAGGCGGCGCAGGCTGGACTGGCGCAGCATCGCGAAGCTGCCGATGACGATCGAGGCGATGGCGAGGATCGTCAGCAAGAGGGCCAGCGGCTCGAGCAGGGCGCTGCGCAGTCCCGGCACCGGCGGTACGGCCTGATCGAGGCGCACCGGCTTGCCATCGGAGGCCGCCAGGCCGAGCCAGAGGCTGCCGAGGAGCGCGACGGCGCCGAGCTTGACGATCGCGCCCATCAGGCCGGTGACCGCGACCGGCGCCCCGGTGTAGGCGTCTGGGGCCCAAGCATGGAAGGGCACGGCGCCGAGCTTGAAGGCGAGGCCGATCAGCATGCAGCTGGCGCCGAGCGCGAAGAGGGCTTCGCGGCCAGCGACCGCAGGGGCGCCGAAGCGCGTCGAGCCGGTCGCCCCGTAGTACAGGGCGACGCCGTAGAGGAAGATCGCGCTGAACACCGCGCCCATGACCAGGTACTTGAGCAGGGCCTCGCCGGACTCGGGGCGCTGACGGCGCAGGCCGACGAGCGCGTAGATCGCCAGCGCCGCTGTCTCCATCCCGACGAAAGCGGCGAGCGCGTCGAGGCTCATGATCATCAGCAGGACGCCGCTCGCTGCGACGGCGGCGAGGGCGTAGGATTCGCCGCCTGGGAAGCGGTCGCGATCAAGGCTGGCCTGCAGGCCGCCGACGGCCACCGCGGTGACGGCGAGCGTCGTCAGCATCAACCAGCGCCGGGCGGCATCGAGCGCCAGCATGCCGTATGCCTGACCGTTCGGCGCCAGCGCGACGGCGAAGGCGGCCGCGATGCAGGCGACGGCGACGATCCACGGCAGCACCTGATGCTTGCGGACGCGCGCCAGGAAGGGCTCGGCGGCGAGGGCGATGAGCCCGCCGGACAAGGCCAGCAGCAGCGGGGCGAGCAGGGACAGCAGGGGAGCGGGATCCATCAGCGACGCTCCTCGGAGGGCGAAGTGGTCGCAGACGCCGCCGGCTGCGTCGCGCGCGCCGGCTCGCACAGCGCATTCGCATCGGCACCGGCGTGGCGCGCGATCAGGCCGGGCTGGAAGCCGAACCACAGGGCGCCAAGCAGCAGCGGAACCACGGCGAGCACCTCGCGCGGCAGCAGGTCGCTGACTTCGGCCCGGCCTTCCGGAGCCTCGCCGAAGCACCACTTCTGGACGAGGATCAGCAGATAGCCGGCGCCGAGGACGACGGACAGCCCAGCGATCGCCGCCCACCACGGATCGCGCTGCCACAGGCCCATGAGCAGCAGGAACTCGCCGGCGAAGTTGGCGGTGCCCGGCAGCGCTGCGGTGGCGAGGACGCTGAGGACGAGCAGGGTGGCGAACCACGGCGCGCGCCGCGCCAGGGCCCCGTGGTCATCGAGGTAGGGGCTCTGCGTCCGCTGTTCGAGGGCTCCGACCAGCACGAAGAGCGCGGCGGTGCTCAGGCCGTGGGCGATCATCTGCACGGTCGCGCCGTCGATGGCCGCCGCTTGCAGCGAGAAGACGCCGGCGGCGGTAAGGCCGAGGTGCGACAGCGAGGCGTAGGCGATCAGCCGCTTGGCATCTTCTTGCGCGAAGGCGACAACGGCGCCGCCGACGGCGCCGAGCGTGCCGAGGAGCAGGAACAGCGGGGCCTGCTCGCGGCTCAGCGCCGGGAACAGCGGCAGGACGATGGCGAGGAAACCGTAGAGGCCGAGCTTGGCCATCGCGCCGGCGACCAGCACCCCCGCTCCCGCCGGCAGCTCGGCGTAGGTTCTCGCCTGCCAGGCGTGCAGGGGGACGAGCGGGATCTTGACTGCGAAGGCGAGGGCGAAGGCCCAGAACCACCACTCGAGCGTCGCCGCGTCGAGCTTGCCGGCGCGCAGGGCGGCGGCGGCCTCGTTGAAGGCCGTCGTGCCGGTTTCGGCCGCGATCGCCCAGACGGCGATCAGCATCGGCACGCTGCCAAGCATCGTCATCAGCACGAACCACAGGGCGGCGCTGCGTCGCTCGTAGCCGCCGAACAGCGCCAGGACGACGACGACCGGGATCAGCATCGCTTCGTAGCAGAAGGCGAACAGCGCGAGGTCGCGCGCGAACAAGGCGCCGAGCATCGCCGCCTCGGCGGCGAAGAGCGCAGCGGCGTACTCGCGCATCCGCCCCCCTGCCTCGCCGCGCGCCGCGAGCAGGGCCACCGGCATCAACCAGGCGACCAGGGCCGCCAGCCAGGCCGAGAGCCCGTCGCTGGCCAGCCGCAAGTGGATGATGGCGTTGGTGCCGGGGATGCGCCACCAGGGAACGGCGAGCGTGCCGCCGTGGCCGAGGAGGACGGCGAGGCTGCCGCCGGCGATCAGCAGCGCGAGCAACAGCGCCAGGCGCCAAGTCGCGGCGCCCGCGCGCTCGTCGTCGCCGCCGTGCGCGAAGGCGACGATCAGGGCCGCGGCCAGCGGGGCGAGGACGAGGGCGAGGAGCAGCATGTCAGCGGACCACGAACACGATGACGACCGCGAGGAAGGCCGCGCCGCCGAGGACGGCGCACAGCAGGTTGGCGCGCAGCCGCGCGCGCTGCACGACGGCGAGGTAGCCGGCGCCGAGGGCGCGCGCCGCCTGCATCGCGAGCCAGCCGCTGATCCCGAGGATCGCGAGCTCGATCACCCAGTAGAGCGCGTACCCGAGGGCGAACACCGGCTTGACGATCAGCCACTCGGCGAGGCGGTCCCAGGCGAAGGTCCAGTGTCCGCCCCAGCCGCTCGGCGCGGTCTCGCTGCCGGCGCTCGGCACCTGGGCGGGACCCTGGCGCCAGACGGCGTAGCCGATCAGCGCTCCGAGGGCGGCGACCAGGGTGCCGACCCCGGCGATCGCCCACGGCAGGTTGCCGAGCTCGCCGTGGGGATGGGCGGCGAGCCAGCGCTGCTCGGGGGCGGCGAGGACGGGAGCCAGGTAGTGCTTGATGAAGGCCAGCGCATCGGGCGGAATGCCGAGCGCATCGAGCGGCAAGCCGACCCAGGCGAAGCCGGCGACCAGGCTGCCGAGCGCGAGGATGAGCAGCGGGACGCTCATCGTCAGCGGCGTCGGCGCGATGTGGGCGCGCGCCTCGGCATCGAGCCGGCAGGGGCTCCAGAACACCAGCGTCATCACCCGCGTCATGTAGACGGCGGTGAGGCCGGCGGTGAGCAGGGCGACACCGGCGACGAGCGGGGCGATGTTGAGCGCGCCGAGCTCGTTGTGGCCCAGCCACAGGTGCTCGAGGATCAGGTCCTTGGAGAAGAAGCCGGCGGCGAAGGGCAGGCCGACGATCGCCCACCAGCCGTAGAACGCGGCGAGGTAGGCGATCGGCAGGTGGGGCCGCAGCCCGCCCATCCGCCGCATGTCCTGCTCGTGGTGCAGGCCGTGGATCACCGCGCCGGCGGCAAGGAACAGCGCGGCCTTGAAGAAGGCGTGGGTGAAGACATGGAAGAGCGCGACGCTGAAGGCCCCGCTGCCGGCGGCCATGAACATGAAGCCGAGCTGGCTGACCGTCGAGTAGGCGAGCGCCTTCTTGATGTCGTGCTGCACCAGGCCGGCGATCGCGCCCCACAACGCGGTCGCGCAGCCGACGAGCAGGACGACGGTCAGCGCCTGCGGCGCGACGACATAGAGGTCGGCGAGGCGGGCGACGAGGAAGACGCCCGCAGTGACCATCGTCGCGGCGTGGATCAGGGCCGACACCGGGGTCGGACCGGCCATCGCATCGGGCAGCCAGGCGGCGAGCGGGATCTGCGCGCTCTTGCCGCAGCAGCCGAGGAAGATCGCGAGCGCCGCCAGGCTCAGCAGGGGGCCAGCTTCGGCCAGCCGCGCGGCATCGGCGCTGCGACACCACTGGCTGATCGCCGCATAGTCGAGGCTGCCGGCGACCGAGAGCAGCGCGAAAGCGCCGAGCAGGAAGCCGAGGTCGCCGACGCGGTTGTAGACGAAGGCCTTGCGCGCGGCGTCAGCGTAGGCGGTGCGCTCGTGCCAGAAGCCGATCAGCAGGTAGCTGCACAGGCCGACCCCTTCCCAGCCGAGGAAGGTGACTGGCAGGCTGCCGCCCATCACCAGCACGATCATCGCTGCCATGAACAGGTTCATGTAGCACATGAAGCGCGCAAAGCCGCGATCCGCCCACATGTAGCCGACGGAATAGAGGTGGATCAGGGCGCCGATGCCGGTGACGAAGAGCAGCATCAGCGCGCTGAGCTGGTCGAGGACCAAGGTGAAGGGCAGCGCGAAGCCGCTACCGGCGAACCAAGTGAAGTAGGTCGCGCGGTAGACCTCGGGCAGGCCCTCGAGGGGTCCGCCGGCGCTCGGCCACAGCGCCAGGGTCAGGGCGAAGCTCAGCGCCGGTCCGAGCACGGCGAGCAGCGCGACGAGCGCGCGCGGCGCCCCGTAGGCGTCGCGCGCGGTGCCCAGCGCGAGCGCGCCGTTGACCAGGGCGGCAGCGAGCGGCAGGGCGGGGATGAGCCAGAGCAGCTGGGCGTCCACGGTCAATCCTTGAGCGCGCTGCGGGCATCGGTGTCGACCGTGTCCTGCTGACGGACCAGCAGGACGACCATCGCCAGCGCGACGCAGGCCTCGGCAGCGGCGATCGCGATCGTGAACAGCGGCGCGAGCTGGCCAAGGGTGCTGGCGCTGCCGGCATGGCTGCGGGCGAAGCCGATGAAGGAGAGGTTGACGGCGTTGAGCATCAGCTCGATGCCCATGAGGACGATGAAGAGGTCGCGGCGGGCGAGCGCTGCCGTCAGCCCCAGGCCGAAGAGCAGCGCCGCCAGGACCTGCACATGGATCGGGGTGAAGAAGGCGGCGTCAGTGGGCATGGTCGTCCTCGGCGGCCTTCGGTTCGGTATCGAGCGAGCGCTTGGCCAGCAGCACCGCCCCGACGACGGCGGTCAGCAGGGTGACGCCGATGGCGACGAAGAGCAGCCACCAGCCCTGGGCCGGCGCGAAGAGCAGGGCGCTGATCGGCTCCGGCTCGCCGCGTACGGCCGCGGGGTGCGCGGCGAGCTCGCGCTGCGCCAGCGTGCTGGCGAGCAGGGCGGTCAGCAGCAGGGAGGCGGCGCTGGCGCCGACGCTCAGCCAGTCGCAGCGCGGCACATCGCTGCGTGCGCGGTTGAGCACCATGATGACGAAGACCATCAGCATCATCACGGCGCCGGCGTAGACCAGCACTTGCAGGACGGCGAGGAACGGCGCATCGAGCAAGGCGTAGATGCCGGCGAGCGAGAGCATGACGCCGATCAGCAGGACCGCGGCATTGAGCGGGTGGCGGGCCAGCACCATGCCGACGCCGCAGATCAGGGCGGCGAGGGCGAGCAGGGCGAAGTAGAGGTCGGCGAGCGTCGCGTCGAGATGGGGAAACATGTCAATGCCCCGTTCCGGAGCGCAGTTCCTGGAGCGCCTGCTCGTGCAGCAGGCCGCCCGGGGCCTTCTGGCTCTGCACATCGTCGGGCGGATAGTCCTTCGGGTCCCAGTCGAGCAGCTGCTCCTTGGTCAGGACGAAGGAGGCGCGGCTGTCGCCGACGATCACCGCCTGCTTGGTGTCCATGCGGATGGCGTCGCAGGGGCAGGCCTCGACGCAGTAGCCGCAGAACACGCACAGCAGCAGGTCGATCTCGAAGCGCGCCGGCCGCTTCTCGATGTGCTTGTCCGGGCTCTCCTCGGCGACGATGTGGATGCAGCGCGCGGGGCAGGCCGTCGAGCACATGTAGCAGGCGACGCAGCGCGGGCTGCCGTCGGCGCGCTTCATCAAGCGGTGCCGCGCGCGGTAGTCGCGCGGGATGTCGGGCCGCTGCTCGGGATATTGCAGGGTGGGGAAGTGCGCGGGATCGGAGAGCGAGCGCGCGGCGTGGCTGAGCGTCGTCAGCAGACCCTTGAAGATCTCGCCGATGTAGAGTCGCTGCCAGGCATCGAGTTCGGGACGGGGGACGACCTTGGCCATGACTACCCGATCAGCTTGACGAGGAGGGCGGTGAGCAGCAGGTTGACGAGCGCGGCGTTGAGCAGGACCTTCCAGCCGAGGGCCATGATCTGGTCGTAGCGGAAGCGCGGCAGCGTCCAGCGCACCCAGACGAAGAGCCAGGCCAGGCACAGGGTCTTGGCGATCAGGATGTGGAACTGGACGATGGCGGTCAGCAGATCGACCTTCCAGCCCCAGACCGCGGTGCCGGCGATGATGCGCGGGGCCTCGCTCCAGCCCCACAGCGCCCACGCGGCGAGGCCGGCGAGGCCGGCGAGGGCGAGGAAGAGGCCAGTGTAGAAGCGATACTCGCGACCGCGGCGCGCGGCGTCGCTGGCACCGCTCGCGACATAGTGCCGGCGACGGCGCTCGACCAGGCGCGCCGCGTAGAGGGCGAGCAGCGCGAGCGCGATCAGGAGGACCGCGGTGACGCTGCCGATGTGCTCGCGCATCCATCGGTCGTCGAGCGCCACCCAGGCGCCGTCCGGCCCGAGCGGCAGGGGGATCGGCGACAGGTGGTAGCCGCCGAGAAACAGCGTGCTGATCAGCGCCGCCGCCACCAGCATGTGGAAGTACTCGGCGCTCATCACCAGCATGAAACGCATCGCGCCGTACTCGGTGTGGAAGCCGGCGACGATCTCGCTCTCGCCCTCGACGACATCGAAGGGCGTGCGGTTGCTCTCGGCGAAGGCGGCGGCGGTGAACAGCAGGAAGCCGAGCGGCTGGACGATGATGCCCCAGACATGCTCGCCCTGCCAGGCGACGATGCGCGCGAGGTCGAAGGTCCCGCAGATCAGGAACATCCCGGCCGCCGCCAGGCCGATCGCGACCTCGTAGCTGATCATCATCGCGCTCGCGCGCAGGCCGCCGAGCAGGGCGTACTTGGAGTTGGCGGCCCAGCTGCCGAGGACCAGGCCGTAGGCCGAGAGGCCGGCGAAGGCGAAGAGCGCGAGCAGCCCCGAGTGGCTCGCGATGCCCTGGCCGGCGAGCCAGGCGACGCCGTCGCCCGAGGCGTAGGCGATCGGCGCGAACACCGGGATGAAGGCCGGCAGGATCAGGCCGGCGATCAGCGGGATGAAGGGCCCGACGACGTAGTAGAAGCGGCTGGCGGCGAAGCGCGGCACGAAGTCTTCCTTGACCGCCAGCTTGATGAAGTCGCAGAGGTTGTAGATCAGCCCAAAGGCCCGCAGCTGGAAGCCGAGGCCGGGAATCGGGATGCCGGCGCGGTTGGGCCCCGGGCGGTCCTGGATGAAGGCGGCGCCGCGCCGCTCCAGGACGACGAGCAGCGGCAGCAGCTGAAAGAAGAGCAGCGGCACGGCCGGGACGAGCAGGAGGGCGATCGTCTCGTAAGGGTGCGCGGCGATCCACTCGAACATCAGGCGACTCCCGCTGCTGCCGGCTGCGGCAGCAGCCGACCGTAGGGACCGATGCTGCGGTAGCTGAGGCCGGCGAGGACCGGCGCGCGCTGTGCAGCGAAGCGGAAGGCCTCGAGCTCGCTCGTCCAGGACAGGCCGCCGAGTTCAGCGAGCACGCGCCACGCCGGCTCGAGTTCGGGGTCGGGCAGCACCGGGCAGGCCTGCAGCACCTGGATGCGCTGCTGGCAGTTGACCATCGTGCCGCGGACCTCGGCCCAGGCGCGGATGCCGAGGGCGATCGTCGCCTGGCGCACGCTGCTCTCGAGCCAGGGTGCGAGGACGATGCGCTGCGGAATGCGCGCGAGGCGCGCCGCCTTGGCCGGATCGGCGGCCCACAGGTCGTGATGCAGGATCACCACGGCGTCGAACTCGTCGGCGCGCCGCACGAGCTCATCGAGGTTATCGGCCAGGCCGAGCAGGCGCAGGCCGGCGCGGTTGGCGACGGGATCGCCGGAGAGCGCGATGCCGTCGGGCCGGCCGAGCGGCAGCCAGGAGCCGCTGAACACCGACGCCTTGGCGCCGAGGCGCTCGGCGAGGGCGAGCAGCGCGGCGTTGTCTTCGAGCGTGCAGTGGCCGCTGGCGACCAGCGCGACGCGCGCCGCCGCGGCGAGCGCGGCGCGCGCCGCCGCCAGGCCCTCGGCGAGCGGCGCATCGCGGCCCTGGAGGCGTGCCGCGGTCAGACGGTTGATGGCGAGCTCGCGGTAGAGCAGGCGGGTACGGTTGCTGATCCAGCTCTTGTTGACCTCGGGGTTGCGGCGCGGCATCAGCCGCCAGACGCGCTCCGGCGTGTACTCGATGTAGAGGTTGGCGCCGAGCGCGTCCGAGGGATCGATCGACTCGACGCGCTGCAGGTTCCATACCCGCTGCTGGAAGCGGAAGTGCTTGCCGGTCAGCGCCCCGACCGGGCAGATGTCGGTCGTGCACAGGTCGTAGGGATGATCGAGCGGCTGGCCGGGGAAGGTCGTGATATAGGCGTGGTCGCCGCGGCCGGCGATCGCCAGCTGGCTGTCCTTGGCGACCTCGTCCATGAAGCGGACGCAGCGCGTGCAGACGATGCAGCGCTCCTGGTCGAGGACGATCGTCGGACCGAGATCGATGCGCTTGCCGCCGCGCTCCTGGCCTTTGGTATCGACGAAGCGGTGATCGGGGCCGCCCTTATACTGCTTGCCGGCGGCATCGGGCAGCCGGCTCTCGTGGCGGCCCTGAGTCATGTAGTGCTCTTGCAGGGTGCACTCCCCGGCCTTGTCGCAGATCGGGCAGTCCAGCGGGTGATTGACGAGCAGGGCCTCCATGACGCCGCGGCGCGCCCAGCGCACGCGCTCGGAGCTGACCTGGGTGCGCACCGCGAGGCCGGGCGCGGTCTGCATGTGGCAGGCGATGCCGAAGGCGGCGCCACGCGGCCCGATGACCTCGACCAAGCAGATGCGGCAGTTACCGGCGACGCTGAGGTCGGGATGGTAACAGAAGGCCGGGGTCTCGACCTTCGCCCAGTGGCGCAGGGCCTCGATCAGCGGAATGCGCGGCGGCACGTGCACGGGGCGGTCGTCGACCGTGATCGTGATCAGCTCAGCCATGGCTCACCAGAAGGCTCCGGGACGCACACCGGCAAGGTCGCGGGTGCGCTGGCGCTGCGGGTTCTTGGCGATGTAGGCCTCGAAGTAGGGACGGAACTTGCTGACGAAGGACTGCACCGGCCAGGCCGCGCCGGGGCCGAAGGCGCAGATCGTCGTCATCGGTTCGTACTGATCGGCCAGCGATTTCAGCAGGTCGACATCACCGTCGCCACCGTGGCCGTCGATCAAGGCGTCGAGCACCCGGTCGACATAGCCCGTCCCCTCGCGGCAGGGCGTGCACTGCCCGCAGCTCTCATGAGCGTAGAAGCGGGTCAGCGTCTGCAGGATGAGGACCGGGTCGCGCGTCGTGTTGAAGGGCGTCACCGCCCCGCTGCCGAGCATCGACTTCAGGCTGCTCAACGATTCGTAGTCCATCGTCGCGCGGCGCGTCTCCTCGGCGGTCAGCACCGGCGCCGAGGAGCCGCCGGGGATGCAGCCGAGCAGCTCGCCGACCAGGCCGCCGGCGAGGGCGAAGAACTCCATGAACGGCATGCCGAGCGGCACCTCGTAGACCCCTGGCCTCGCGATGTCGCCGCTGACCGAGAACAGTTTGCTGCCCGGGCTTTTCTCGGTGCCCCAGCGGCGATAGGCCTTGGCCCCGTGCTGGACGATGTAGGGCACGGCCATGATCGTCTCGACATTGTTGACGACGGTCGGCGCCCCGAAGGCTCCGCTGACTGCGGGGAAGGGCGGCTTCAGGCGCGGCTGGCCCTTGAAGCCTTCAAGCGAGTTGATCAGCCCCGTCTCTTCGCCGCAGATGTAGGCGCCCGCCCCGCGATGGACGAAGATGTCGAGGCTGTAGCGGCTGCCGGCGATGCGCTCGCCGAGCAGGCCGGCGTCGTAGGCCTCGCGCAGCGCCTGGTTGAGGATGCAAATCTGCGGCAGCATCTCGCCGCGCACATAGATGTAGGCAGTGCGCACGCCGAGCGCGTAGCCGGTGCAGATCATGCCCTCGATCAGCAGGTGCGGATCGCGGGTTAGGCACAGGCGATCCTTGAAGGTGCCGGGTTCGCCCTCGTCGGCGTTGATGACGAGGTACACCGGCTTGCCCGGCGCGCGCGGGACGAAGCCCCACTTGACACCGGTGGGAAAGCCCGCGCCGCCGCGGCCGCGCAGGCCGCTCTCGGCGACCTCGTGGATGATCTCATAGGGCGCGCGATCGAAGAGCGCCGGTCCGATCGTTGCGTAGGCCCCGTGGCGCCGCGCGACCTCGAGCCGGTGCCCGTCCGGCACATCGAAGAGCCGCGAGATGATGCGCGGCAGCTCCTGGCCGTTCCAATGCGTCGGCTGCGAGAATCCGTACAGCGTCATCCTGGCACCTCCACGACCGCGCTCGGGCGCGCGCTGCGCGTCTTCTCGTGGGCGATGATTCGGTAGGCCGCGGCGACGCCGGCAGGCTGCGCGACGCAGGCGCGCTGCTCCTTGCCGCCGACTTCCGCGACCGGCTGCCAGCTCGCGCCGCGGTCCTGGCTGCGCTCGACCGTGCAGCGCACGGTCAGCAGCGGGTCGTTCACCCAGGTGATGACGGCCTGCTCGCCGTCGCGGCGAGCGGCGACCTTGAATGCCGGACAGGCCGGCGCGTAGTCGGCGGGCAGCGGTTGGGCGCTCGCGCCTTCGGCGCCGGGATGCCCGGCGCTGCCGATGATCAGGCCGCCGAGCGCATCGTGCTCATGGTGGCGCCCAGGATGGGGTGCGCGCGCCGCCTGCTCGCGCAGGAAGTCGATCCAGGCATCGAGCACCGCCGGCGTCGGATGGAAGTTCGGTACCGCGAGGTGTTCTTCGCGCAGCTCGCCGCCGAGCGGGTGCGGGGTCGGCCCGATCGCCTGGTCGTCGATCATCACCCCGGGTCCGGTGCCACAGAGCGCCAAGCACTCGACGCGCACCAGGCTGAACAGGCCGTCGGCGGTCGTCTCGCCGCAGCGGATGCCGAGCCGCCGCTCGAGGTGCGCGATCAGCTGCTCGCTGCCCTGGATGTGGCAGCACATCGTGTGACAGACCTGGATCAGGTGCCGGCCCATCGGCACCTGCCGATACATCGTGTAGAACTCGACGACGCTGAAGGCATGGACGGGGCTGACGCCCGAGACCTCGGCGGCCCAGCGGATGGCGACACGCGGCACCCAGCCGAACTCCTGCTGCACGAGGTGCAGCACCTGCAGCAGGATCGCCCGGCGCACTGGATAGCGGCGCACGAGCTCTGCGACCTGCGGCGCGTAGCGCTCCATCCGTGCGCGCACCTGCGCGAGATCGAGATCGACGGGCTGCACGCTGGCGGGATGGTGGGCGATCACCGATCGAGCTCCCCCGCGATGATGTTGATCGAACCGAGCGAGGCCGCGACATCGGCGACCATGCTGCCAGTCAGCATGTCGCCATAGTGCGCCCACTGCGTGAAGCAGGGAGGGCGGACCTTGATCCGATAGGGTCGGCCGCTGCCGTCGCTGACGATGTAGAAGCCGAGCTCGCCGTTGGCCGCTTCGATCGCGTCGTAGCACTCGCCGGGCGGCGGGCGGACGCCCTCGTAGATCAGCTTGAAGCTGTTGATCAGGGCCTCCATGTCGTGGTAGACCTGCTCGCGGCTCGGCAGCGAGAGCCGCGGATCGCTGGTGTTCACTGGCCCCGGACGCAGCCGCATCGCCGCTTGGCGGACGATCTTCGCCGACTCCAGGATCTCGTACATCCGCACCATGATGCGGTCGTAGGTGTCGCCGGCGCTGCCGATCACCGTCTCGAAGTCGTAGGTCTCATAGCCGTAGTACGGCTCGTCCTTGCGCAGGTCGCGGTCGACGCCGCTGGCGCGCAGGCAGGGCCCGGTCCAGCCGGCGCTGATCGCCTCCTCGGCGCTGACCACCGCGATGTCCTTGGTGCGATCGATGAAGATGCGGTTCTTCTCGATCAGGCCGAGCACCTCATGGGTCGCTTCTTCGACGACCTGCACGGCGTCGAGGACATCCTCGGCGAAGCCGGGATAGGCATCGCGGTACATCCCGCCGATGCGGGTGACGGTGTTGGTCAGCCGCGCGCCGCACAGCTTCTCCCACACCTTGTAGACGCGCTCGCGGGCGTTGAAGAAGTACCAGAAGTTGGTCAGTGCCCCGAGATCGACGAGGTTGGCGCCGTTGCACACGAGGTGGTCGATCATCCGCGACAGTTCGAGCAGGATGACGCGCAGCGTCACGCAGCGCTCGGGGAGCTCGACGCCGAACATCGTCTCCACCGCCTTACAGAAGGCGATGTTGTTCATCATCGCGCTGCAGTAATTCAGGCGGTCGGTATAGGGCAGCACCATCTGGTAGGTGCCCTGCTCGACCATCTTCTCGAAGCCGCGGTGCAGGTAGCCCATCTCGCAGACCGCGGCGGCGATCGTCTCGCCGTCGAGCGCGGCGAAGACGCGCAGCGTGCCGTGCGTCGCCGGATGGCTCGGCCCGATGTTGACGGTCATCAGCTCGACGACCTCGCCGTCGGGGCGGCGCGCCTTCATCGCTGGCCTCCGGCGCTGGCCGCCATCGGACCGAGCGGGATTCCGGGGCTCGGCTCCGGCCGCTCGAGGACCTGCCAGCCGAGGCTCTCGAGCTTGGCGATCAGCTCGTCATGCATCGGATCGTTGAGCGACAGCTTCTGCCGCTTCTGGCAGGGATAGTCCTTGCGCAGCGGGTGCCCGACGAACTCGTGGTGGTTGAGCAGGCGTTTGAGGTTGGGATGGCCCTGGAAGACGATCCCGAACTGATCCCACACCTCGCGCTCCGCCCAGTTGGCGCTGCGATACAGGTCGTGGACGCTCGGCACGACCGCGTCGTTCTCCTCGACCAGCACCTTGAGCGCGAGGCGGTGGCGGAAGACCGTCGACTTCAGCGGGTAGACGACGGCAAAGCGCGGCCCGCGCCACTCGGGGTAGCTGAGGTAATCGATGCCGACGACATCGAGCAGCTGATCGCAGCGCGTGTCCGCGCCATCGCGCAGCGCGAGCAAGGCCGCGCGCAGCTGCTCGCGGGCCAGACGCACGACCAAGGTCTTGGCCAGCGCCAGCGGATCGCGCTCGCCACCGAAGGGAGCGAGGCGCGCGAGCAGTTCGGCTTCCGGGAGGCCCGCTTGCAGGGGGGCAGTGAAGGAGCGCGTCACGCCGCGCTCTCCGCGCTCGCGGGCCTCTGGGCCTCGCCGATCATCACCGGGCGGCGCTCGCGCGCCGACTCGCGGTCGATCTTCTGCTGCAGCTGGACGATCGCTTCGAGGAAGGCCTCCGGCCGCGGCGGGCAGCCGGCGATGTAAATGTCCACGGGGATGATTTCATCGATCCCCGGCACCGTGCAATAGCAGTCGTAGAAGCCGCCGCTGGTCGCGCAGGCGCCGGCCGAGATCACCCACTTCGGGTCGAGCATCTGGTCGTAGATCCGCCGCAGGATCGGCGCCTGTTTGTAGGTGACGGTGCCGGCGATGATCAGCAGGTCGGCCTGGCGCGGGCTGAAGCGCACCAGCTCGGCGCCGAAGCGGCTGACGTCGAAGACGCTCGACACCATCCCCATGAACTCGATCGCGCAGCACGCCGTGCCGAAGGGGAAGGGCCAGAGGCTGTTGCGCCGCGCCCAGTTGACGACGGCATCGACGGTGGTGGTGACGAAGGCGTCGCCGAGGTTCGGCTCGCTCGTCGGCAGGGGACGGGGCGGATCGCGGTAGACCATC
>JANWWU010000029.1 GCA_025055595.1 Planctomycetota bacterium
GCGACGGCCTCGGGTTCGCCGGCGGCTGGGCGCTGCAGACCGAGCGTCGCGTCGACCAGCCACACCTCGGCGGCGAGCAGCAGCCCCTCGAGGAGCGTGCGCGAGCCGAGCTCCGGCAGCGTCAGCAGCACGACGAGCACCCAACTGACGACATCGGCGAACAGCGCGCCGCAGGCCGCGGCCTGCAGCAGCGGATCGCGCGGCGCCAGCGCCAGCAACGGCGCCGCGCACAGCAGCAGCGCGGCGCGCAGCAGCAGCGACAGCGCCCCATGCAGGAGCAGCGGGGCGGCGGGCGGAGCCGGCTTCGCCTCGCTGGCGTGCGCAGCGTCCGGCTCGTTCACGGCCAGAAGCGCACCGGCTCGCCGCGCGGCGGGCCGCACAGCTCGCCATCGCGCATCACGACCTGGCCGCGCACGATCGTCATCACCGGCCAGCCGCGCGCGCGCATGCCGTGGAAGGGCGTCCAGCCGCAGCGGCTGGCCTGGGCGGCATCCTCGATCACGCGCTCGGCGGCGAGGTCGACGATCGTCAGGTCGGCATCGTAGCCGACGGCGATGCGCCCCTTGCCGCGGATGCCGAAGACGCGCTGCGGGCCGGCGCTGGTCAGGTCGATGAAGCGCTGCAGGCTCAAGCGCCCCTCATGGACATGGGTCAGCATCACCGGCACCAGGGTCTGCACCCCCGGCATGCCGCTGGGCGACTGCGGATAGGGCCGCGCCTTCTCCTCGCGGGTGTGCGGGGCGTGGTCGGTGGCCAGCACATCGACCGTGCCGTCGGCGACCGCGGCCCACAGCGCCGCGCGGTGACGCTCCCCGCGCACCGGCGGATTCTGCTGCGCGTAGCTGCCGAGCCGCTGGTAACAGTCGGGGGCCGCCAGCGTCAGGTGGTTGACCAGCACCTCGACCGTCGCCAGGTCCTTGTGCTGGCCCAGCAGCGCCATCTCCTCGGCGGTGGTGACATGCAGGACATGCACCGGGCGCTCGCAGCGGCGCGCCAGGGCCAGCAGCCGCTCGGTCGCGCGCAGGGCGCTCAGCTCATCGCGCCACACCGGGTGCCAGGCGGCATCGGCGCCCGCAGGGATCAGCGGCTTGCGCGCGCGCAGCCGCTCCTCGTCCTCGGCGTGCACCGCGACCCGCCGCCGCCCATGGGCGAGGATGCGCGCCAGCGTCTCGTCGTCGGGCACCAGCAGGCTGCCGGTGGAGGCGCCCATGAACACCTTGACCCCGCAGCAGCCCGGCAGCAGTTCCCACTCCCGCAGCCGTTCGGCGTTGCCGGCCTCGCCGCCGAGAAAGAAGGCGTAGTCGACCCAGGCCCGGCCGCGGGCGCGCGCCAGCTTGTCGGCGAGCCGCTCGGGCGTGGTCGTCGGCGGCTCGGTGTTCGGCATCTCGAAGATCGCGGTCACGCCGCCGAGCGCCGCGGCCCGCGTGCCGCTCTCGAGGTCCTCCTTGTGCGTCAGGCCCGGCTCGCGGAAGTGCACCTGGGTGTCGATGACCCCGGGCAGGACATGCAGGCCGCGCGCGGCGATGCAGGTGTCTGCCGAGGCTGCGCCGAGATCGCCGAGCGCCGCGATCCGCCCGCCGCGGATGCCGAGGTCGGCGGGGGCGATCGCCGAGGGCGTCGCCACCGTCGCCCCGCGGATCAGCAGCTCGTAGTGGGCCATGCCGGGAGCCTGCGAGCGTCGCCCGTCATACAACCCCGCGACGAGCGCCGTGGCACGCGGTGGACAGCGCAGCGCCGCCTTCACGATCGCGGCTATGACCGACGCCTTCGCCCTCGCCGAGACCCTGGCCAAGCACGGTCAGAGCCACCTCCTCGAGCACGCCGCCACCCTCGATCCGCAGTGCCGCGCCGCCTTCTGCGCCCGCCTCGCGGCGATCGACTGGGCAGAACTCGCCCATCCCTGCGAGCCGCCCCCGATCCAGGCGGTCGGCAAGAGCCGGGTCATCGGCTGGGAGGAGCGCCAGGCGCGGGCTGCCGAGCTGGTGCCGCGCGGCGAGGCCGCCTACCGCGCGGGCGAGGTCGCGGTGCTGATGGTCGCCGGCGGCCAGGGCACGCGCCTCGGTTCCTCGGCGCCCAAGGGCTGCTTCAGCGTCGCGCCGCACAGCGGCAAGAGCATCTACCAGCTGCAGGCCGAGAAGGTGTGGGCGCTGTCGCAGCGCAGCGGCCGGAGCGTGCCCTTCCTGATCATGACCAGCCCCGCGACCGACGCCGAGACCCGCCAGTTCTTCGCCGCCCACGCCGACTTCGGGCTGGCGCCCGGGCAGGTGCGCTTCTTCTGCCAAGGCACCGTGCCCTCGCTGTCGCTCGATGGCAAAGCCCTGCTCGCCGGGCCCGGGCAGCTGCTCGAGAACCCCGACGGCCACGGCGGCTGCCACACGGCCTTGGTCGCCAGCGGCGAGCTCGCCCGCCTGATCCGCGAGGGCATCCGCTATCTCGTCTACATCCAGGTCGACAACATCCTGGCCCCGGTCGACGACCCGCTGCTCGTCGGCCTGACCGCCGCCGAGGGCGCCGATGTCGTCACCAAGGTCCTCGAGAAAGCGCATCCCGACGAGAAGCTCGGCCACCTCGTGCGCGTCGGCGAGCGCGACCGCATCGTCGAGTACACCGAGCTGACGCCCGAGCAGACGCGCCTGACCTGGCCTGACGGCGAGCTGATCTACCGCTGGGGCTCCCCGGCCCTGCACTGCTGGTCGGTCGCCTTCCTTGCGCGCCTCGCCGAGCGCGGCTTCAAGCTGCCGCTGCACCGCTCGAAGAAGCCGCTGAAGAGCTGGCCGGAGCCGTGCACCGGCTGGAAGAACGAGCGCTTCATCTTCGACCTCGTCCCGGAAGCCGAGCGCAGCCTCGGCCTGGTCATCGACCGCCGCGAGGAGTTCGCGCCGATCAAGAACAAGGACGGCGAGGACAGCCCGGCGACCGCGGTGCGGATGGCGAGCGACCTCTATGCCCGCTGGCTGACCAAGGCCGGGGTGCGCGTCGCCCTGCCGCCCGGGGCCCTGATCGAGATCAGCCCGCGCTTCGCGGCGACGGAAGCGCAGTTCCTCGCGCGTTGGGACGGGCGCGTGCGCGAGCTCAGCGGCCCCTGGTACTTGGAGGCCTGATGGCGCGCTGCGGCACCGTCAGCCGGACGACGCGCGAGACCGACATCCGCGCCACCTGGGACCTCGACGGCAGCGGGGCGGAGATCGCCACCGGCATCGGCTTCTTCGACCACATGCTCGAGACCCTGGCGCGGCACAGCGGCACCGGCATCCAGCTCGCCTGCCGCGGCGACCTCCACATCGACGGTCACCACACGACCGAAGACTGCGGCATCGTCCTCGGCCAGTGCCTGCGCCAGGCCCTCGGCGACAAGCGCGGCATCGAGCGCTTCGGCCACATCGCCTGCCCGCTCGACGAAGCGCTGGTCGAGGCGACGATCGACATCAGCGGCCGCGGCCATCTGACCTACGATCTGCAGCCGCCGACCCCGAGCATCGGCGGTTGGGCCAGCGAGCTGGTCCCCGAGTTCTTCGCCGCCCTCGCCGCCCAGGCCGCGATCACCGTCCACCTGCACCAGCGCTGCGGACGCAACGCCCACCACATCGTCGAGGCCGCCTTCAAGGCCTTCGCCCGCGCCCTGCGCCAAGCGATCCGCATCACCGGCCAGGACATCCCCTCGACCAAGGGCCTGCTCTGAGGCGCGCCCTTGCCGGCGTCGAATGCGAGCTAAGCTTTTCAAATCGCATTCAGAAGAAGCTGGTCAGCAGGGCATGGCCGCGTAGCTCAGTTGGTAGAGCGGCGGACTGAAAATCCGTGTGTCGCTGGTTCGATTCCGGCCGCGGCCACCACTTTGACAAGGGGTTATGCAATCCAGCCACCAAGTGGCCAACAATGAGCCACCAAGCCAGCCACCAAAAAACAAGGCCTAATCCCACGCCGGCCGGGCGCCGCTGGATGAGCAGCGCCGACAGCAGCCGCCGGCCGAGAAGCGCTGGCATCAGCCGGCCGCTTGCCTTCCCGTCGGCCGGCAGATAATTGCAGGGCGTGTGACACGCAGTGGAGCGTTCCTGCATACTCTCGCTTGCCTTCCTGCGCCGTTTTTTCCAGCGCCGCTAGGCCGCAGCCTGCGGAAGGCCGGCCGATTAGCGCTTGCTTCCAGGCGCCGTGCCATAGGCGCCGCCGGCCGGTCGCCGCAGGCAAGGCCGGCCTATGCGCCGCACGGCGCCGCTGCCTCGAGGGCAGCGCCAAGGCCGACGTCAGGGCTGACGTCAAGGGCTGCCTCCAGGCGCCGCAAGGGCTGCCTCCAGGCGCCGCAGGCGCCGTCAGGGCCGCCGCATGTTGTTTTGGGAGGGCGGACCTGTCCCAACCTGGTCCCAACCTCAAAAACAAGGTTGGGACAAATAACCCGTTGTGGGGCAAGGATTTGTGTGTCCCAACCTTGTCCCAACCTCAAAAAAAAGGTTGGGACAAGCAAATCTTTGTCTGGCAAT
>JANWWU010000034.1 GCA_025055595.1 Planctomycetota bacterium
GCGATGGTAGTGACGCAAAGCGTCGAGGTCCACGAGCAGATCGATGAGCTGCTGCGCTCGCTGCGCACGCAGCGCGGCGCGCAGATCCATGTCAAGTGCAAGTTCTTGACGGTCGAGAACTCGATGTTGGAAGAAATCGGCGTCAACTGGCAGAACTACAATAGTTCGTGGGGACGCGCGCTTTCTCCGCCCTACAATGCGGGGACTTCGCTCGGCGCGGCTTGGGGCGAAGCTCGCCCCGATCAGGCGCTGACCGCGGCCCGGATCAACAACCAGCTGCTTGACTACACGAGCAGTACGACGCTGCCGCGCGCGACCAACCAGCCCGAGGGCCTGGCCCTGCAGACTCAGACCTGGCAGATCGCCAATCAGTTCTGGGCCAGCGCGATCTTGACCGCGGTCGAGAAGGAACGGCGCGGCAATGTTGTCTTCGAGCCGGATCTGACCCTGTTCAATGGCCAGCAGGCACACATCGTCAACATGAACCAGCAGTCGTACATCTCCGACTACGATGTGCAGCAGCAGCAGTACGACCCCGTGATCTCGATCCTCTCTTACGGCACCGTCCTCGACGTGCAGGCGATCGCTTCGGCGGACAAGAAGTACATCACGCTGACCCTGCGTCCGACCAACGCGCAGGTCCGCTCCTGGCGTCGCTTCGGGGGTTCAGTCGGTGGGTTCGTAGGGGGGGATGTCGAACAAGCCGGGGGCGCGATCGCCAACACCTTGCCGATGCTGATTCCGCAGCTGATCTACAGCGCGGTGCGCACGACGGTCACGATTCCCGATGGCGGCTCCTTAGTGATCGCCGGCATGACCAACGCCGAGAGCCGCCGCGCCCACGCCGGTGTGCCATTCCTGTCGCACATCCCCTTCCTCGGGCGCCTCTTCAGCTCCCAGGGCCGCGCCGAGACCGAACAGCGGCAGCTGATCATCGTCCAGGCGAACCTGCTGCTCTTCGACGAGATCGAAGCCAAGCTCTAGTCTCAGCTCGCCGCCTTGCTGATACTCTGCGGCAGCGGGGCGGCAGGATGGACGGCGATGGATGTCTACGGGTGGACGCGCGCCCAAGCCGAAGCCTGGGCGACCAGCATCGGTCTGCCGGCGTATCGCGGCGAGCAGCTGCTGCGGGGGGTCTACCGGGCGGATGTACGCTGCTTCGCGGAGATCCCCGGCTGGCCGCGGGAACTCGGGCAACGGCTCGACGCCGCCTACCGCTTGCCGCTGGCCGAAGAAGTCGAACAACATGTGAGCAGCGATGGGACGACGAAGAGCCTCTTGCGGTACCAGGACGGGGCCCTCGTCGAGTGCGTGTCGATTCCGACTCCCGACCGCCACACGGTCTGCGTCTCAACGCAAGTCGGCTGCCCAGTCGGCTGCTCGTTCTGCGCCAGCGGCCTCGCAGGCGTCGAGCGCAACCTGCGCGCTGCCGAGATCGTGTGGCAGGTCCTGCATCATCACCGGCGCCGACGCGTCACCCATGTCGTCTTCATGGGTTCTGGCGAGCCATTCCTGAACTACGACGCCGTCATCCAGGCGATTCGGGTGCTCGGCGAGCCGCTCGGCCTCGGGCTCGGACGGCGGCGGATCACGGTGTCGACCAGCGGGGTACCGATGCGCATCCGCCAGTTCGCGCGCGATGAGCCGCAGGTGACCCTGGCGCTCTCGCTGCATGCCGCGGATGATGCGACGCGTTCGCGGCTGGTGCCGCTGAATCGCCGCTGGCCGCTGGCCGAGGTGCTGGCGGCGATGCGCGACTACGCCTCGCAGGTCGGGCGCCGGCCGACCCTCGAGTATGTGCTGCTGGCCGATGCCAATATGAGCCGTGTCCACGCTGAGCAGCTGGCCGCGACCGCGCGCGCGCTGCACGCCCACATCAACCTGATCCCCTACAACCCGGTCGCCGATCTGGCGCATGTGCCGCCCGAGCGGCGAGCGGTCGCTGCGTTCGCAAGCATGGTGCGCCGTTATGGGGGCCACGCCACCGTGCGCCGTCCGCGCGGTTGCGACATCGCCGCCGCCTGCGGGCAGCTGCGCCGTCAATCCCTGGCATTGTTCGAGACTTCGCAGCACTAGGATGCCACCATGTCGCCATCGTCCTACCTCACCGCCCTCGGCTTCGGGTTCCAGGGCTGGGAATGGCTGATCATCCTGATCGTGGCGCTCTTGCTGTTCGGCCGCCGCCTGCCGGAGATCATGCGCGGGCTTGGTTCATCTGTCAGGGAGTTCAAGAAGGGCATGGAAGAGCCACCCGCGCCGCCCACGCCCCCGCCCGCGGTGCCAGACGCCGTCTCGCGGCCGGCGCTGACCTCGGCAGCGCCGCAACCACCGCCGGTTCCGCCCGCGGCTCCCACGACGCCGGCGCCGCCGGCCCCACCCGCGAGCAGGACCTCGTAAACGCGTGACATGGTTCGTCTGAGCGCCCTCGCAGGGATAGCCATCGCGATGCTGGGATGCCAGACTCCGGCGCGCGATGGCAGCACGCTGCCCCCCGTCATCGAGATCCGCCTTGTTGGTGGCGAGTGGTTCCTTGAAGGTCGAGTCGTCGCCGACGACGCCGTCGATCGCTGGCTCGCCGAACGCGCCGCAACGGCGCCGAAGACTGCGACGGGCCGCACGACGCTGCAAGCTCGGGTGCGCGCCGAGCCGGACACGCCCTATGAACGCGTGATCGAGGCCCTGGAGCGCTGCCAGCGGGCCGGCATCGCGCACGTCGAGGTCGCACGATGAAGATCGGTTGTCTGGCGCTGAGCATCCTGCTGCTGATGGCGATCGGCGAGGTCGCGAGCTTCTATGTTGCGCATCGCCTGTTGGCGACCCACGCGACGGCGCTGATCGGCGGATCGTCATGGACCGATACCTTGCTGCCGATCATCGTGCTCCAGACGATCGCCATCGTGTGCGGTGCGGCGCTCGTCAAGACGGCGGTGGCGGCGCTGCCGCAAGCGCTCGTCGGCACGCTGCTTGGGCAGGGCGGGAGCGCCGGCCGGCTGGTCTTGCGCCTGATCGCCGGCTTGCTGCTGATCCTCCCGGGGTTCTTTCTCGACCTCGTCGCGCTGATCCTGCTGCTGCCGCCGGTGCAGCGCGGCTTGGCGGCCGCTGGCCAGCGACTGGCGATGGCCGTCGTTCGACAGCAACTATCCAAGCTTTTTCCGGGCGCAGGACGCTTCCCGGGCATGCAGCCGCGCGCGGCAGCGCCGGAGCGGCGGTCGGGCGAGGGCCGGGTGATCGATGTGCAGGGCCAGCGCGTGGAGGGAGATGCCTGATGCTGCAGGGCCTGCGTCATGATGCCTGGTATGTCGGGCACCTCGCAGGCGTGCCGCTCTATGTGCACTGGAGCGTCCTGCTGCTTGTCTTGCTCGTGATGAGCGGCGGCGGCGGGGCCGAGCGCATCATCCTGATCCTGCTCGCCCTGGTCATCGGCATCGTACTGCACGAGCTGGGCCATGCGTTGATGGCTCGCTGGTGCGGGGCCAGCGGCATCACGATCACGCTCTGGGCCTTCGGCGGCCTCTGCGAGTCGCGCCGCGATGTCGAGCGCATCGGCCGCGAGCTCGCCATCGTCGCCGCCGGGCCGGCGGTCAGCCTCGCCCTGTGGCTCGGCTGCTCCGCGCTCCTCGCCTGGTTGCAGGCGCATCATCCGCATCTCGTCTCTGACGGCTACCGCCTCAGCCTGCTTGCCCACGCGCTGGCGGTCGGCGCAGCCGTCAACATGAGCCTCTTCATCTTCAACATGCTGCCGATCTTTCCGATGGACGGCGGCCAGCTCGTCTACTACGGCGCGATCGGCGTCACCGGCAATCGCTCGCTGGCGCGCCAAATCAGCCTGTTTCTCGCCGTCATCGGCGCCTGCGCCTTCTTCGGCTGGCGCACGGATCTGTGGGCGATGCTGGCGGCCGGCGAGTCCTGGACCGCCTGGGCCGCGCAGCTCTCGTGGAGCGACGCATTCCTGGCCCTGCTGCTGCTGTGGATCCTGCGCAGCGCCTTCGCGTACCTGTCGTGATCTAGATGCCCTCGGCGAGCCGCTCGGCGAGGAACGGATTGAGCCCGGCGCGCAGGATCTTCGCTTGCGTCGTGGCGACGTCGTACGGCACGCGGTGGAAGGTGAGGGCTTCGCCATCGAGGGTCGCGAAGCTCGCCCGCGGATCGCGGTCGCGCGGCTGGCCGACGCTGCCGACGCAGATGTAAGCCTTGTGGCCCTTGGGAAGACGGAACTGGCGATGGCCGTCATGCGGCACGATCACGCCGACCGTCGTCGCGAGGAACGGCGTATGATTGTGCCCGGCGAAGCAGACATCGAAGCCGCTGAAGTCGCGATTGAGCGTTTCGATCATCTGCTGGGCTTCGATCGGATTCTCCGGTTCGTCGACATAATCGTGCACTGGGTCGTAAATCGAGCCGTGGACGCACAGCATCTGGTCGCTGATCGCGAATGGCTGGCGTTCGAGGTACCACTGCCAGAGCTCGCGTTCGCGCTTGAGTTGCGCCCTGGTCCAGTCGATGGCCTGGGCCGCATGCGGGTTGAAGCGATGCTTGCCGGTGATCAGCGCTTCCTCGTGGTTGCCGAGCAGGCTGATCGCGAAGCGCTCGCGTGCGACGCGAGAGACCGCGAGCGGGTCCGGCCCATAACCGATGACATCGCCGAGGCAGATATAGCGCTGCACCCGCAGGCGCTCGCACACCTCGAGAACGGCCTGCAGGGCCTCCCAGTTGCCGTGAATGTCTGAGAGGATCGCGATCATGGGCGGACGGCGCGCAGGGGTCCCGAGGGCGAGGAGCCGCGATAGCCGGGCAAGGCGGTATCCGTCAGCTCCCGCCAAAGTTTGGCGACCGTCGGCACATGCAGCCCGATGACGGTTTCCGGCGCCCCCTGGAGATCGACGATGAAGCGATCGCCGCGTTCTTGGATGGCGTAGCCGCCGGCCTTGCCGATGCCTTCGCCGCTTGCGGCGTAGGCCGCAATCTCCTCCTCCGTTAGCGGCCGCATCGTGACGCGCGCCATCGTCACCGCCCGCGCTTCACGATCGCTGCCGGCGCAGCACAGGCAGTGCGCGGTGAACACCTGATGCGTCGTGCCTGAGAGACGGCGCAGCATCGCCGCCACCTCCGCCGCGTCCCCGGGATTGCCGAGCACGGCATTGCCGAGCGCGACGACCGTGTCGGCACCCAGGACGATGGCGCCTGGCGGAACGTCGCGGGCCGAACGCGCCTTACAGCGCGCCCGCTCGAGCGCGAGCACCGATGGCAGGGGGGCGGAGACCGTCTCTTCGCTGCAGGCAGTGGCGACAACCGTGAACGGCACGCCGGCAGCAGCGAGCAGGCGCGCACGCTGTGGACTCCGACTGGCAAGATAGAGCACGTCGGCAGCATCGCGCGCACGCCCTGCACGCAATAGCGGAGAGCCGATGTCGGACGCCACATCGCTAGCCGGACCGCGCTCGCGCCGCGCGTTCGCCGCGGCCTGTCAGTGGATTCCCGGGGGGGTCAACAGCCCGGTGCGCGCCT
>JANWWU010000038.1 GCA_025055595.1 Planctomycetota bacterium
GTCGTCCTGCTCGACGACGACGACCACACCTACGAGTATGTGATCGAGATGCTGGTGAAGCTCTTCGCCAAGACGCCGGAAGACGCCCTGCGCCACGCGGTCGAGGTCGATACGACGGGGCGCAGCATCGTCGACACGACGACCAAGGAGCGCGCCGAGCTGAAGGCCGAGCAGATCCGCAGCTACGGCCCCGATCCCCGCCTGCGGCGCAGCCGCGGCTCGATGGCGGCGATCATCGAGCCCGCCGAGTGATCACTCGCGGTCGTCCCACGACATCGCCCAGGGCGCGAGGACCTCGACGGTCAGCTCGCGCGGCCCGGCCTGCGCGAACTGCAGGGTCAGGGGGAAGCGCTGGCCGACGCGCAGCGGCTGATGGAGGCCGATCAGCATGATGTGGTAGCCGCCGGGCTGCAGCTCGAGCGCGGCGCCGGCCGGAATCGCCAGGCCGCCGGCGACCTCGCGCATCTGCATCAGGCCCCGCTGATCGCGCACATGCTCGTGCACCTCGCAGTGCGCGCACACCGGCGAGCTCGCCGCCACCAGGCGATCGTCGCGCGCCCCGCCGCGGATCAGCGCGTAGACCGCGCCGGCCTCGGCGCCCGGCAAGCTGGCGCGGGCCCACGCGCGCTCGATCGCGAGCTCGGATGCGGCGAGGACCGCACTGCAGCAGAGAATGCACAGCCAGCGGCTCATCGGTGGATCAGGCGGCGGATCAGCAGCGCGGCGTCGCGCGGCGGCGTGTCGCGGGAGTTCAGGCGCTGCACGATGCGCCCCTCGCGATCGACGACGAAGGTCGAGAGCGTGTGGTCGACGAGGTAGAACCCCGGCTGCTTCGAGACCGGGGTCTGCTTGCGGTAGATCGCGCCGAAGGCCTCGGCGGCGGCGCGCGTCTGCGCTGCGTCGCCGCGCAGCGGCAGGATCCGCTCGTCGAAGCAGGCGGCGTAGGCGCGCAGCCGCTCGGCGTCGTCGCGCTCGGGGTCGACGGTGATGAACAGCGGCGCGACCGCCGCGGCATCCTCGCCGAGGGCGCGCAGCACCCGCGTCATCCAGGCCAGCTCGGTCGGACAGACATCGGGGCAGGTGGTGAAGCCGAAGTACACGAGGTGCACGCGCCCGCGCAGGTCCTGCTCGCTGAACGGCCGGGCGCTGCCGTCGCAGCGCTGCAGGACGAAGGGGCCGGTCGGCGCCGGCCCCGCGCCGTCGCTCAGCGCCGTCGGCGGCTCCTGCGCCAGGCGCGGCCCGAACGCAGCGAGCGCGAGCGCCGTGGCGAGCAGGGCGAGACCGGCGATCGCCAGCGGACGGATCATGGGGCCGCGACCACCGCGCGCAGCTCGGCGGGGCTCCACGGCCGATCGCGGCCGGCGAAGCGGCGGCGCAGCTCGCCGACCAGGCTGCGCTCGACCGGCGGCGCGCGGTTGCCCCACTGCTGGCGCGCCCAGCTCAGCAGCGCCGCGATCTCGTGATCGGCCAGCCGGTCGTGGAAGCCGCTCATCCGGCTGCTGTAGTACGGTGCGCCCGGCTCGGTCGTCGCATCGAAGCCGTGCAGCGTGATCAGCACCGCCGCCCGCGGGTCCCCGTTCAGCCAGGGCGCCTGGGCGAGCGGCGGCGCATAGCCGGCAATGCCGCGCCCCTCGGGGCCGTGGCAGCCGAGGCACAGCGCGTAGGCGCGCCGGCCGAGCTGCGGGTCGTCAGCGGCCCAGGTGCCGAGCGCGCTCTCGCCGCCCTCGCCGTCGCCGCTGCGCGCGCGCTGCCAGGCGACGACGGCGAGCGCCAGGACGACGAGCAGGGCCGCGGCGACGAGCAGGACGGTCTCGGCCTTCATCGTTCGGCGAACTCCAGCCAGGCGTGGAAGCGCGGGGTGCGCACGCGCAGCGCGCGCAGCGCCTCGTCAAGCAGCTCGAACTCCAGCTCGCTCGCCGCCCCGGCGCCACCATCGGGCATGGCGAGATGATAGCGGTAGCGCAGGATGCGACGACCCCCTGCGCCGGCCGCTTCGTCGTCCGGCTCGCCGAAGGCCGCGATCACCCCGGCTCGCCCCGGGCGCGGCGCGGCGCGCGCCGCTGCGTCGAGCTCGGCGCTGGCGCTGCGCCGTTCGCGGTCGATGCGCGCGCGGCCGAAGGCGCGCGCCATCGCCAGCAGGCGCGGCGCGCTCACCAGGGAGACGAGCTCCGGCGGCGCGCGGATCGACTCGGCGAGGGTCTCCGCGGCGGCATCGCGGGCCGACAGCTCGATGATCAGCGGCAGGCCGGCGCGCTGCGGGCGGACGAGCCGCCACTGCACGCGCACCCCGCCGGCATCCTGCGGCAGGACGGCGCTCGGCTCGCTGCCGCCCAGCAGCCAGCCGATGTCGGCGGGCCGGATGCAGGGCTCGCGGAAGCGCAGGACCAGGCTGCCCTCGGCCTCGAGCGGCTCGAAGTAGCGATCGAAGTCGGCGAGCTGCTCCTTCCACGACAGCAGCCGCAGCCACACGCAGCCGGTAAGCAGCGCGACGGCGGCGGCGAGCGCGAGCGAACGCAGGACCGGCATGCCGCCAGCCTAGGCCGCGGCGGCGCGCAGGCAGCGCGGCTAGCCGACAGTGCGCCGCTGCAGCGCGTAGAACAGCGGGACGAAGATCGGCGCCGTCACCAGGCTGGCCAGCGATCCGGCCATCAGCGCCAGCGCCAGGCCCTGGAAGATCGGATCGGCGAGGATGACGGCGGCGCCGACGACGACCGCGAGGGCGGTCAGCAGCATCGGCCGGAAGCGGACGATGCCGGCCTGGATCGCGGCCTCGCTCAGCGCGCGGCCGGCGGCGAGTTCGGCCTCGATGAAGTCGACGAGGATCACCGAGTTGCGGACGACGATGCCGGCCCCGGCCATGAAGCCGATCATCGAGGTCGCGGTGAAGAACACGCCGAGCGAGCCGTCGGCGGCCGGCATCAGGGCATGCGCCGGCAGCACGCCGAGCAGCGAGAAGGGGATGACGACCATCACGGTCAGCGGCGTGACGAAGGACTTGAACCAGCCGACCATCAGCAGGTAGATCAGGACGATGCAGCCGGCGAAGGCCAGGCCGAGGTCGCGGAACACCTCGAGCGTGATCTGCCACTCGCCGTCCCACTTGATCGCCGGCTGCAGGTCGTTGACCGGCTGCACGGCGTTGTAGAGCGCGATGCGCGCGTCCCGGCCGCCGAAGCGGCGCGCGTCGAGCTCGGCGAGGCGGCGGTTGATCGCGAAGATCGCATAGGCCGGGCTCTCGACGACGCCCGCGACATCGGCGACGACATAGGTGACGGGCAGCAGGTTCTTGTGGTGGATGCTCGGCTCGCGCACCGTGCGCTCGAGGCGTCCGAGCTCGCGCAGCGGCACCAGGCCCTGCGGTCCGCGGACGCGCAGGCCGAGCAGGTCCTCCGGCTGGTGCACGAGCGACTCCGGGAACTCGACGACGATCGGCACATCCTCGCGCTCGCGGGCGATGTGCGCGAGTCCCGCCGGCAGGCCGCTGACCGCCAGCCGCACGGTGTCGGCGATCGCCGCCGTCGGGATCCCGGCGAGCGCCGCCTTCTCCTGATCGACGACGAAGCGCACGCGCGGCTGCGGGGCCTCGATGTACCAGTCGAGGTCGACGACGCCCGGCGTCTCGCGGAAGATCCGCTTCACCTCCTCGGCCAGCGCCAGGCGGTCGCGCTCGCTCGGGGCGTAGATCTCGGCGACCAGGGTCTGCAGCACCGGCGGGCCCGGCGGCACTTCGGCGACCGTCACCCGGCCGCCGGCGCGCTCGGCGACCGCCTGCAGGCGCGGGCGCAGGCGCTTGGCGATGTCGTGCGACTGCAGCGCGCGCTGGTGGCGATCGCGCAGGTTGACCTGGATGTCGGCGACATGATCGCCGCTGCGGTTGAAGTAGTGGCGGACCAGGCCGTTGAAGTTGAAGGGGCTGGCGGTGCCGACATAGGCCTGCCAGTGCTCGACCTCGGGGTCCTCGGCGAGCACCGCCGCCAGCTCGCGGGTCACCGCCGCCGTGCGCTCGAGCGCCGTCCCCTCCGGCATATTGAGGACGACCTGGAACTCCGACTTGTTGTCGAAGGGCAGCATCTTGACGCGCACCGCCCCGAGCGGCACCAGGCTGAGCGCCGCTGCCAGCAGCAGCGCGCTGCCAGCGATCGCGCTCCCGCGCCAGGCGGCGGAGGAGAGCAGGCGCTGCATCAGCCAGCGATAGGCGCGCGTCAGGCGGCCCTCCCGGGCGGGATCGTGCCCGTGCGCGCTCGGGCGCAGGATGCGCACCGCCGCCCAGGGCGTGACGATGAAGGCGACCGCGAGCGAGAACAGCATCGCCGCGCTGGCGCCGACCGGGATCGGTCGCATGTAGGGGCCCATCAGCCCGCCGACCATCGCCATCGGCAGGATGGCGGCGATCACCGCGATCGTCGCCAGGATCGTCGGGTTGCCGACCTCGGCGACCGCCTCGACCGCCACCTGCATCAGCGGCTTGCCGCGCGACTCCGGCAGCGCGACCCGACGATAGATGTTCTCGACGACGACGATCGCATCATCGACCAGGATGCCGATCGAGAAGATCAGCGCGAACAGCGTGATGCGGTTGAGCGTGTAGCCGGCGAGGTAGAGCACGAGCAGGGTCAGCGCCAGGGTCGCCGGGATGGCGATCGCGACGACCAGCGAGGCGCGCCAGCCGAGCAGGAAGAGGATCAGCAGCGAGACGCTGACGATGGCGATCGCCATGTGGAACAGCAGCTCGTCGGACTTCTCGGCGGCGGTGACGCCGTAGTCGCGGGCGACCGTGATCTGCAGGTCGGCGGGCAGGAGCTGGCCGCGCTGGGCCTCGACCTCGGCGAGCACGGCGCGCGACACCGCGATCGCGTTGGCGCCGGGGCGCTTGGCGATCGACAGCGTCACCGAGGGCTGCTCGCCCGCGGCCGGCGTGCCGTGGAAGGTGTAGGTCGCGGGCTCGGCGGCGCCGTCGATGACGCTCGCGACGTCGCGCAGGTACACCGGGCGGCCGGCGTGGACGCCGATGACCAGCGCCGCGACCTCGCGTTCGTCGTGCAGGAAGCCGCCGACCTCGATCAGCACCGAGCGGTCGGCGTCGATCAGGCGCCCCGACTGATCGGCGCGGTTGTTGGCCTGCAGGGCCTGCACGACATCGAGCGGCGCCAGCCCGCGGGCGGCGAGGCGCGCGGGATCGAGCAGCACCCGCACCTGCCGCGGCTGGCCGCCGATGATGCGGGTCTCGGCGACCTGCGGCACGCGCTTGACCGCGGTCTCGAGCTCGGCGGCGATGCGCCGCAGCTCGGCGTGGTCGTAGCCGCCGCCGTGCAGGACCAGGGCGAGGATCGGCACATCGTCGATCGAGCGCGGCTTGATCAGCGGCTGGCTGACGCCCGCCGGGATGCGGTCGTAGTTGGCCTGCAGCTTCTGGTTGAGCTTGACCAGGCTGTCCTCGACGTCCTCGCCGACCTTGAAGCGGACGATGCACAGCGCCTGTCCGTCCATCGCCGTCGAGTAGAGGTACTCGACGCCGTGGATCTCCCACAGCAGCTGCTCCATCGGCCGCACCACCCGCTCCTCGACCTCCTTGGCCGAGGCCCCGGGCATCGCGACCATGACATCGACCATCGGCACCTTGATCTGCGGCTCCTCCTCGCGCGGCAGGAGGATGACCGCCATCAGGCCGAGCAGGACGCTGGCGACGACCAGCAGCGGCGTCAGCTTCGAGTCGACGAAGGCGCGGGCGATGGCGCCGGAGGGACCGAGGTTCATGGCGCGCGCACCGCGATGCGCTGCCCGTCGCGCAGGGCGCCGGGGTCGAGGATGACGCGCTCGCCGGCGCTGAGTCCGGCGCGGACGACGACGCGCTCGCCGTCGGCGCCGGCGCTGCGGATCAGGCGCAGGCGCGCGCGCTCGCCGTCGACGACGAACACCGCCTCGAGCTGACCGCGCTGGACGACGGCCGCCGCCGGGACGACCAACCGTTCGCCGGCCTCGAGCGGGATGGCGGCGCGGCCGAACTGCCCGCTGCGCAGCAGCGGCGAGCGCGGCAGCGTCAGCTTGATCAGCACGCTGCGGCTCAGCGGATCCGCCGCCGGCGTGACCTCGGCGACCACTCCCTCGCCGTCGATGCCGGCCGCCGGCACGCTCAGCGGCAGGCTGCGCCCGAGCGCGACCTGCACGGCCAGGGTCTCCGGCACCTCGACCTCGAGCCGCAGGCTCTCGGGGTCTTCCAGCTCGAAGATCGGACGGCCGGGCGCGACGAGGTCGCCGACCTCGGCCAGCTTGCGGACGACCAGCCCGGAGAAGGGCGCGTGGATGCGCGTGTAGCCGAGCATGGTCTCGGCCTCGGCGGCAGCGGCGCGCGCGGCCTCGGCCCGGGCCTGCGCCGCGTCGAGCTCGGCCTTGGTCGCGGCCTGGGTGGCGAACAGCTCCTGGACGCGCGCCAGGTCGGCCGCCGCCTGCCCGGCCAGGGCCCGCGCCTGATCGCGCTTGGCGCTGATCTCCGCGGCATCGAGCTCGACCAGCAGGGTGCCGCGCTCGACCGCGAGGCCCGGCTGGGCATGGATGGCGCGGATCACCGCCGGCACCCGGGCCTGGAGCACGGCGGTGCGCGCCGCGCGCACCGTGCCCGGCACCAGCTCCTGATTGCGCCAGGCGACGAGGGCAGCGCTCGTCGCCTCCACCGTCAGCGGCGGGCCGGCTTCCGGCGTCGGCGGCGGCCCGCTGCCGCAGCCGACGAGGACGACACTGATGAACAGACCGACGAGGTTGCGACGCAGCATGGCAGTGCTCATCGTACTTAGCGCATTTTGCGTGCCAACGACCGCGGGCGGCGCCGGCCTCCAGCCGAGGACCGTTGTAGCGTCAATGCAACATGATGCAGCGGCTGTTGCAGAGGCGCGGCAGCCGTCGATCACCGCAGGATCCGCGATCGCGCGCCGCCGCCTGCCTCCACAATCGGCGGCATGTGGCTGCTGCGCACGATTGTTCGGGCCGTGATCAACGCCCTGGTGCGGCGCACGCTCGACCGCGCGCTGCCGCGCGCGCCGCGCCGTCGCCCGCGCCGCGCGCGCTGGTGATTGGCATGCCGGCTGCAGGAACGCCCGCGCGAGGAGAACGCCATGACCGCGATCGACTTCCAGCGCGATGTCATCGAGGCCAGCTACCAGCAGCCGGTGCTCGTCGACTTCTATGCGACCTGGTGCGGGCCCTGCCGGATGCTCGCCCCCGTGCTCGACGAGGTGGCGCGCACCGCGCAGCCGCCCGTCAAGCTCGTCAAGATCGACACCGACCAATACCGCGAGTTTGCGATCGCCCACGGGGTCTCCGGGATTCCCGATGTGCGGCTGTTCGTCGACGGCCGGCAGATCGGCTCGTTCACCGGCTTCCGCCCCAAGCCGCAGGTCGAGTCGTTCATCCGCGATCGCCTGCGCCTCAGCGCGGCCAAGGCTTGACGGCACGGCGTTGACTGCGCCCGCGCACCGCGACGGTGCGCGCCATGAAGCTGCATGAGTTCCAGGGCAAGGCCTTGCTGCGCCAGGCCGGGGTGCCGCTGCTCGCCGGCCGCCCCTGCCGCACGCCGGACGAGGCCGAGGCCGCCGCCCGCGAGCTAGGTCCGCCGGTCGTCGTCAAGGCCCAGATCCACGCCGGCGGCCGCGGCAAGGGGACCGTGTACGCCGATGCCGCCTGCACGACGCTGGTGCGCCAGGGCGGGGTCGCGCTCGCCGCCAGCCCCGAGGAGGCCCGCCAGCTCGCCGGCCAGCTGCTCGGCAACTATCTGCGCACCGCCCAGACCGGCGGCGTCGGCAAGCGGATCAACACCGTGCTCGTCGAGGCCGGCTGCCGCATCGCGCGCGAGCTCTATGTCTCCGTGCTCCTCGACCGCGCGGCGGCCCTGCCGGTGCTCGTCGCCTCCGATGCCGGCGGCATGGACATCGAGGAGCTCGCGGCGCGCGAGCCGCAGCGGATCCGTCGCCGGCACATCGATCCCGCGCTCGGCCTGCTCGAGCACCAGGCGCGCCGCCTCGGCTACGAGCTCGGCCTGACGCCGCCGCAGGTCGCGCAGTTCGTGCCGACGGCGCGCGCCCTGGTGCGCGCCTTCCTCGAGCACGACGCCGACCTCGTCGAGATCAACCCGCTGGTCGTCGCCGCCGACGACCGCGTGCTCGCGCTCGACTGCAAGCTGAGCATCGACGACAACGCGCTGTTCCGCCACCCGGAGATCGCCGCCTGGCTCGACCCCGACGAGGAGGATCCGGCGGAGCTCGAGGCCAAGCGCCACGAGATGGCCTTCGTCAAGCTCGACGGCAACATCGGCTGCATGGTCAACGGCGCCGGGCTGGCGATGGCGACGATCGACGCGATCGCGCTCTACGGCTGGCAGCAGGGCGCGGCGCCGGCCAACTTCCTCGATGTCGGCGGCGGCGCCAGCGCCGAGAAGGTGACGATCGCCTTCAAGCTGATCCTGCGCGATCCCGCGGTCGAGGCGATCCTCGTCAACATCTTCGGCGGGATCATGAAGTGCGACACGATCGCCCAGGGCGTGCTGAGCGCGGTGCGCGAGGTCGGGCTCGACCGCCCGCTCGTCGTCCGGCTCGAGGGCACGCGCGTCGAGGAGGGCAAGCGCCTGCTCGCCGAGAGCGGGCTCGCCGTGATCCCCGCCGACGACCTGAAGGACGGCTGCATCAAGGCGGCGGAGGCGGCGGCGCGCTGGCGCGCGGCGCGCGGGCTGCCGCCGCGGCCGCCGCTGCCGGCGCCGGCCTCTTTCGCGACCGCCATCCGCTGAGGACCGCCATGGCCGTACTCGTCAACCGCGACACCCGCCTGATCTGCCAGGGCATCACCGGCAAGGTCGGCACCTTCCACAGCAACGGCGCGATCGCCTACGGCACGCGCTTCGTCGGCGGCGTCACGCCCGGCAAGGGCGGGCAGTGGTGGACCGCCGACGACGGCTCGCGCTATCCGGTGTGGAACACGGTCGCCGAGGCGATGCGCGAGGGCGGGGCCAACGCGACGATGATCTTCGTGCCGGCGCCGGCGGCCGCCGACGCGATCCTCGAGGCGATCGAGGCCGGCATGCCGCTGATCGTCGCGATCACCGAGGGCATCCCCGTGCGCGACATGTACGCCGTCAAGCGCGCGCTGGCCGCGCATCCGGAGGTGCGCTTCATCGGCCCCAACTGCCCGGGCATCATCACGCCCGGCGAGTGCAAGATCGGCATCATGCCCGGCTACATCCACCGCCGCGGCAGCACCGGCATCGTCAGCCGCAGCGGCACGCTGACCTACGAGGCGGTGTACCAGACGACGCGCTGCGGCCTCGGCCAGAGCACCTGCATCGGGATCGGCGGCGATCCGATCAAGGGCCTCGACTTCATCGACTGCCTGCGCCTGTTCAACGAGGACCCCGAGACCGAGCAGATCGTGCTGATCGGCGAGATCGGCGGCGACAGCGAGGAACGCGCCGCCGCCTACATCAAGGAGCAGGTCCGCAAGCCGGTCATCGGCTTCATCGCCGGCACCCGCGCGCCCAAGGGCAAGCGGATGGGCCATGCCGGGGCGATCGTCAGCGGCAACAGCGGCACCGCCGAGGCGAAGCTGGCGGCGCTGCGCGCGGCCGGCGTGCACATCGCCGAGAGCCCGGCGACGATCGGCGAGACCGTGCTGGCCGCGCTGCGCGCGCGCCGCTAGCGCCGCCCGTCTGGCCGTCGCCGCTCGGGCCCTATGCTCGGCCGGCGATGGAGGCCCTGCCGCAGCGGATCGGCAAGTACGAGGTGCGCGGCCTGCTCGGCCGCGGCGGCATGGGGCGGGTGCTCGACGCCTGGGACCCCGACCTGCAGCGCGCGGTCGCGATCAAGCTGATCGATCCGAAGTTCGTCTGCGAGCCGCGCGCCGTGAGCCGCTTCCGGCGCGAGGCGCGCGCCCTGGCCCAGCTCTCCAGCCCGCACATCGTCGCGATCTACGCCTGCGAGCTCGAGCACGACCCGCCCTACTTCGTCCTGCAGCGGCTGGAGGGCCAGGACCTGCACGATCTGCTGAGCAAGGGCCGGCGCCTGCAGCCGCGTCAGCTGCGCGATGCCGCCTGGCAGTGCCTCCAGGGCCTGGCCGCGGCGCACCGCGCCGGCATCGTCCACCGCGACCTCAAGCCTTCGAATGTCTTCCTGCAGCGCAACGGGCGCTACACGCTGATCGACTTCGGGCTGGCGACCGACGGCAGCGAGCCGCTGACGGCGGAGGGCTGGGTCATCGGCACCAAGGCCTATGTCGCGCCGGAGCGCTGGCGCGGCGCGCCGGCGACCCCGGCCAGCGACCTCTGGTCGCTCGGGCTCACGCTCTGCGTCGCCGGCAGCGGTCAGCATCCCGACGCCTGCCGCCGCGATCAGGTCGATGCCCTGCTCCCGCAGCAGTCGCCGGCCTTCCGCGCCTGGCTGCGCACCCTGCTCGAGCCCGACGAGCAGCAGCGCTTCCCGGACGCGATGGCGGCGCTCGCCGCCTTCCCCGAGGCCGACGCCGAGGCGACGGCCAACGACGACCCCTCGCCGACCGTGCCGCAGCGCCCGCCGGCGGCGCCGACGTCGATCACCGCGACCGTCCGGCCGGCGGCGGCGGCGGAGCGCCCCGCGGCGACGACCGACGGGCCGCGGCCGCTGCGCTTCTGGATCACCATCACCCTCGCCCTGTGGGCGCTGGCCGCCGTCGGCATCACGCTGACCGCCTGGCTGATGGGCACGCACGCTTACCACAGCCATTTCGAATCGCTGCGCCAGCGCCTCGCCCACATCGCCGCCGGCGCCGTCCCCCTCGTCGACCCCGAGCTGCACGCCCGCCTGGCCCAGGGCGGGGAACCCAGCCCCGCGGACGCCGCGGCCTTGGAAGCGCTGCGCGCACGGCTGGCGCAGTACATCGCCGCCTTCCCCGATGTGGAGAACATCTACACGATGGCCGAGCGCCCGGACACCGCCGAGACCGGCATCGTGCAGTTCATCTGCGACGCCTCGCCGGAACGCGACAAGAACGGCGACGGCCTGATCGGCGACGACGAACGCCGCGCCCGCCTCCACGAGCCGTACGCAGCGCGGCACCTGCCGGGGATGCTGGCGAGCTTCCGCGTCGCCACCCCCGAGCGCACGCTGATCCGCGATCAGTGGGGCGTCTGGCTCTCGGCCTCGGCGCCGATCCTGCTGCCCGACGGACGCAGCGCCGGCCTGGTCGGCGTCGACATGTCGGCCGAAGAGATCGTCGCCCTGCGCGACGAGCTGATCGCGCGCGCGCTGTGGCTGCTCGCGCTGTGCCTGGCGGCGACCGGCGCCCTCGCCCTGCTGGTCGCGCGCTGGCTGCAGCGCCCGCTCGCCGAGCTCGCGCGCGGGCTGCAGGCGCTCGCCGCCGGCGACTACGAGGTGACGCTGACCCTGCCCAAGCAGCGCGAGTTCGCCGGCCTGCACCTCGCGTTCACCCGCCTGCGCGACGAGCTGCGGCAGGTCGCGGCGCTGCGCCGCTCGATCGATGCCCTGGTCGCGCGCGCGATCATCGGCCGCAGCGCGCCGAGCGACGAGGCCGCGGTGCACCTCGCGGCGCACACCGCGCAGCGCGCGGCGCCGGCGATCACCCGCCTGGTCGAGGCCGCGCTCCAGGCCGGCGGTCTGCCCGCCGAGCTGCAGGCCAGCGGGGTGATCCTGCGCTTTCCCGCGCCGAACGCCGCCGCTCTGCCGCAGGACGCCGCCGCGCGCCTCGCGCTCGAGTGGCTCAGCGCCCACCAGAGCCTCGGCCCGCACTGCGCGATCGCCGAGCAGCCGCAGCTGCTGCCCGAGCTGCTCGCCGTCGGGCAGCGCTCCGGCCACGACCTGCTGATCACCGACCGCCTCTACCAGCCGCTGCGCTGGGGCTTCGTCGCCGATCGCCTGGTGCATCCCGAGCTCGGCGTCCTGTGGTCGATCAAGGCCGCGGTCAGCGCGGCGACGCCGGCGCACGCGGCGGCCAGCGCTCAGTGAGCGCAGCCGCAGCCGTCGCCGTGCCGCAGGCCCTCCCAGCCCTCGCGCAGGATCAGCAGCGCGATCGCGATCGCGGCGACCGCATCGGCCCACCACAGCGCCGGCTGCCAGGCATAGAGCGCGCTGCCGGAGAGCAGGATCGCCGACAGCACGAAGCAGCCGCGCGCGCAGGCGGCATCGCGGCGCAGGGTCTCGCTGCCGAGCGCGCCGGCCAGCGCGCGCTTGGCGCGCCACAGCCAGGCCATGACCAGCAGGCTGAGCTGGCCGATCCGCGCGCCCGGCAGCGTCGACTCCGGGTGCCGGCCGCTGGCCAGCGTCCAGCCGGCGCCGGCGATGGTCAGGGCGCCGAGCAGGACGAGCAGCAGCGCGATCAGGCGCGCCGCGCGCCGCTCGCGGGCGGCGTCGCTGCGCGCGTCGCCGGCGCGCAGCCGCCACAGGACGAGCGCCGCCGAGCCGATCTCGATCGCGCTGTCGGCGCCGAAGCCGAGCAGGGCGAGCGAGCCGTCCTCGATGCCGAAGAACAGCGCGGCGCCGCTCTCGAGGAAGTTGTAAGCGATCGTGCAGCGGGCGAGGAAGCGCGCGCGCCGCCACGGCGCCTGCGCGAGATCGGCCAGCGGCGGCGTGTCCTGCGGGCAGCGCGCCATGCGCGCAGCATAGCGCGCGCGGCGCGGCCGCGCAGCGCGCGGCTGCCGAGACTCGACGAGACTTCGCCCGCGCTGCGCTAGGATGGCGGCATGGACGGCATGGTGCGGCTCGGCGGTCCGGCGATGGCCCGGCCGCTGGTCATCGCCATCGATGGGCCGGCCGGCGCCGGCAAGAGCACGGTCGCCAAGCGGCTCGCCGAGCGGCTCGGCATCCTGCGCCTCGACACCGGCGCGATGTACCGCGCCTGCACCGCCTGGATCCTCGCGCATGGCGTCGCGCGCGACGACCCGCAGGCCGTCGCCGCCGCCGTCGCCGCCCTGCGCGTCGATTTCGACGAGCAGGGCCGCGTGCAGGTCAATGGCGAGGCGCAGCCCGAAGAGCTGATCCGCAGCCCGCGCGTCACCGCCGAGATCTGGCGCGTCGCCGACAACCCCGCCTGCCGCGCCCACCTCGTCGCGCAGCAGCGCGCGATCGTCGCCGGCCGCGCCGCGGTCGTCGAGGGCCGCGATGCGACGACCGTGATCTGCCCCGAGGCCCAGCTCAAGGTCTATCTCGATGCCTCGCCGGCCGAACGCGCGCGCCGCCGCCTGGCGGAATGGCAGGCCGAGGGCCGGCGGGATCTGCCCGACCTCGCCCAGGTCGAAGCCGACATCCGCGCCCGCGATGCCCGCGACCGCGCGCGCGCGGTCGGCGCCCTGACGATCGCCGACGACGCCCTGCACCTCGTCAGCGACGGGCTGTCGGTCGAGGAAGTCGTCGCGCGGCTGGCGGCCTACGCGGTGCAGCGCAATCCCTTCGTCCTCGAACGCGCGGTCGCCGACCAGGTGCTGGTCGGCCGCAGCCGCCAGGCCGGCTATGTCCGCGTCGCCGAGGGCGTCGGCAGCCACGGCTGGCAGCTCGGGCTCTCCAATCCGAGCCCGGACCGCATGCCGGACGGGGTCGCCGACTTCACGCGCAATCACGGCGGGCGCCAGGCCGGCACCGTCCTGCAGGGGATGGCGATCCTCGCGCTCGGCGGCCGCGGCGAGGATCCCGGCCGCATCGACGCGCTGCCGATGCTGCCGCAGACCTGGTACATCATCGAGCCCGGCTGCTGGCACGCGGTGATCCAGGAGCACGGCACGATCTGCGCCTGGGCCGAGGACTGCGGGATCCGCGAGGAGCGCCGCGCGCTCAGCGCGGCGCAGCGCCGCGAGCTCGCGCAGTTCCTCGCCGTCTACTTGCCGAAGTGATGGCCAGCTTCCTGCTCTTCCCGCTGCTGGGGCTGCTTGCCTGGACCCTGGGGGTGTGGTGGCGGCAGCGCCGGCGCCTGGCGCGGGCGCGCGCCAAAGGCTCCTGTCAGCTCTGCGGCACGCCGTTTCGCGAGGCCCAGATCGAGTACCGCGGCGCGCTGACGCGCGCCGAGCGCGCCCGGCTCGATCGCTTCCAGGCGCGCTTCGCCGCCTGGACGATCGTCTGCTTGGAGTGCGGCGCGATCAATGTCTGCACGCGCGAGGGCAGCGCCTTCCGCGCCTTCGTCCCGCGCGACGCCTAGCGCGGCGCCTCGAGTTGGACGACGCGATAGCCGACCGTGGTATCGCCAACTCGCAGCTCGACGGTCGCCTGCAGGCCGGAGCGCAGGCGCACCCGCACCGTCGCCTGCTGCCCCGAGTACAGCACGGACGACAGCGGCTCGATCGGCTCGATGCCGTCGACGGCCTCCTCGATGCCCTGGCGGCGCGCCTGCGCTTCGATGTCGGCCCGCACTTTGTCGAGCACCCCATCGCGCGGCACCCGGGTCCGCCCCGCCGTCTGCGCGATCCAAAGGCCGCCGAGGGCGAGGGCGACCGCGGCGACGAGGCCGAACACCAGCCGCACGCGCCAGCGCTGCCGATCCGCCGCGGCCGCTTGCGTCTCTCGCCCCCGACTAAGAGCTGAGCGCTGCTGCCGTTCCGCCGCGGCCGCTTGCGTCGCCTCGAGCAAAGGCAGAAATATAGGCTTGCGCTCAGGGCCGCGATCGATGCACCAGCCCAGCAGCTCCTCGGCGCCGGGGCTCCCCCAATATGCGCCTGCCGGCGTCCAGGCGATCCAGCGGCGGTCCTCGGCGTGGATGAAGGCCGTCAGATACCGCTCGCCGTCAGCAAGCCGGTGCCAGCCGAGGGTGCCGTCGCCGTAGGCGGCGACGACGCTCTGCCCGTCGCCGCTGATCGCCACCGCCCACACCACGCTTGGGACTGGCTGTCGCCAGCGCTCCTTGCCAGCGCGGTCATAGGCGCGCAGCGACCAGTCGCAGCCGAGCACCGCGCGCGCTCCATCCGGGCTGAGCGCCAGGCTGCGCGCTGATTCATAAGGTTCGAGCTCGACTCTCCGACCGTTGAGGGTGGGGTTGGGCGTGTCTCGCCAATTTTGCCAGTCCCAGCCGGGAGCTTCGATGAGCGCCGGGCGCAGCTCTGCCGGCGGCCTCGGCGAGCGCTGCAGGCGGCCAGCGATGAAGTCGAGCAGCACCGGCTCGGCGCCCCGACGCAGCCCCACCCGCACCCGCCAGGCGTCGCTGCTGACCGCGAATGTCTCCCCCTGGTCCCGATAGTCTGGAATCACAGCGCCGCGTCGCGCGACGAGCTGGCCACGCTCATCGAGCCAGAGCAGCTGGGGGTCTGCAGCCCCGACCAGCAGCCCGCCCCCGGGCGCCGGCAGCAGGTCCATCACCGTGT
>JANWWU010000094.1 GCA_025055595.1 Planctomycetota bacterium
AGCTCCGCCTGGCGAGCGTTTCGACAGCCGCGGCTACCAGCGGGAGCGGAGAGCGGCGTGCACGCCGAAATCGGGGCTGTTGTCGAACGTGAAGAGGTTCTCGAGGATGCCGATTTCAAGCACGAGGGCCTCCCCGACTCGTCCCTTGAAGCCAGCGACCAGCTCGTGCGAGGCCCGCGAGAACACATGGTAGTCGGGAAAGACGCCCTGGCTGTACAAGTACTGCACGATCAGGGATGTGCCCGCAGTCAGGCGCAGCTCGGCGGCGGCCAGCGCGTTCCACACATGGCGGTGGAGGCGCACGCCGTAGACGCGCTCAGCGCCGAAGCGTGTGCAGTTGATCATCGCATAGCTGTGCACACGCCAGAGGCGATAGGCGGCGATGAGATCGGCAGCGAGATCGAGGTCGCCGCCCTCGTATATCGTTTCGTTTCGCAACGGTGTCTGCGCTGTGACCGCTATGGCAACGGCCGGTCGCCACGCCGTTCCAGACCATAACCGGCGTTGGATGCAGGCATAGCCGAAGGCCTGCGTCGCGCCTTCCAGCTCCTCGTCGGTGAGCAGCACGCGCGGCTGGGTCGTCGTGGGGACGATGCGGATCAATGCGCGGTTGCGGGGCGCCAAATAGCGTCCGCCATCGAGATCGGCGATCTGGTGCGTGAATTCGATGTAACGATCCATGGCGCCGCCGAAGGTCGTACGCGTCGACGCCCCGGCTTCGATGGCAGTGGCCTCGCAAGGGGCGTAGGCGACGGCGGCATCATGGCGCAACATCTCGTAATCGAGCGAGTATTCAGCTTGCAACGACCAGACATTGACCCAGGTGCTGCCGAGGAAGAACTCCCACTGTCCTGCATCGAGATCCGTCGGCGCGCGCGGCACAAGCCCCAGACGCAGGCTCTGCCCAAGCGACTGGCTAGGCACGCGGAGGGGACCCCACCCTCGATATTCCGCTGCCAGCGCTGCGGCGCAAGCCGAGCACAGCAACCCCAAGAGCAGAAACCGCGGAATCACGGTCTTCATCCCAGGCCAGCGGCCCGTCGCAGACGGTCATTGATCGCTTCGCCGAGGCCCTCGTCGGGGACAAGCTCGGCGACGATGCGCGACGGTGCGAGCGCATCGAGCGCGCGCAGCTTTGCAAACAGCGTCGCTGCCGCTTCAGCGAGATCGCCGCGCTCGGAGAGCACGGCGAAGACCCCAGCAGCAGGAGCCGTAGCGCTACTGAACGCGAGCGCAGCGGCATCATCGGGCCACGGTTCATCGGGAGCGCGCAGCACCAGCGGGGCGCGCGGAGCATAGTGCTTGGACAAGAGCCCTGGCGAAGCCAAGCGGAGACTGTCGAGGCGCTGCTGGCGCGCGGCCAGGCGCACGGGTTCGCCGAGCACGGTGGCGATGCGCGCGCGCGTCACGCCGCCCGGACGCAGGATCAGCGGCTGCGGGTCGGGGACCAGCACCGTGCTTTCGATGCCGACGGCGCAGGGGCCGCCGTCGAGGATCAGCGCGAGGCTGCTGGCCAGCTGTTCGGCGACATGCGCGGCGCTGGTCGGCGAGACGGCGCCGAAGCGATTGGCGCTCGGCGCCGCAAGCGGGCGGCCACAGGCGCGGATCAGCGCCTGCGCGACAGGATGGGCGGGAATGCGGACGGCGACGGTGTCGAGACCGGCGGTGACGACATCGGGAATCAGCGGACGCCGCGGCAGCACCAGCGTCAGCGGACCGGGCCAGAACGCTGCCGCGAGTCGCTCGGCGCGCGGGCTCACCTGCGCCACCTGTTGCACCATCGCGAGATCCGAGCAATGCACGATCAACGGGTCGAAGCGCGGCCTGCCCTTGGCCGCGAAGACTGCGAGCACGGCGCGTTCATTCGTCGCATCCGCTGCGAGCCCGTACACGGTCTCGGTCGGCATGGCGACGAGCTCGCCGCGCGCCAGAGCCGCGACGGCTTCGGCGATGGCGTTGTCATCGGCCTGGCGCGGCCGGCTCATGCGAACTGCCGCAGGGAGCGCAGGTCGCCGCCGTGGAAAATGCGGATGTCAGTGATGTGGTGACGCAGCATCGCCAGCCGTTCGAGACCCATTCCGAAGGCGAAACCGCTCCACTCCGCAAGCTCGGCGGCGCCGGCAGCGAGGACTCGGGGGTGAATCAAGCCGCAGCCGAGCAGCTCCATCCAGCGCGACAGGCGGCTGGCAGGTGGTTCGCGCAGCAAGCGCACATCGACCTCGAAGCCCGGCTCGACGAAGGGGAAGTAGCTCGGTCGCAGGCGGATCTCGACATCGTCGCGGTCGAGGACAGCGCTCAACATGGTCCGCAGGACGCCGACGAGATGAGCGACGGTGATGTCGCGATCGACGACGAAACCTTCGACCTGGGTGAAGCTGACATCGTGGGTGGCATCGATCGCATCATTGCGAAACACCCGCCCGATGGCCACGCAGCGGAAGGGGGGGCGACGGCGACCCTCGCCGACTTCGGCGTACACCCGAGCCTGCACGCTGCTCGTATGCGTGCGCAGCAAGCGAAGGCCGTCAGCGAGCCACAGCGAATCCTGATGATCCCGCGCTGGATGATCGGCCGGAATGTTCAGACGGCCGAAGTTGTATTCATCGAGCTCGACATGCGGTCCCTCGACGCATTCGTAGCCCATCGCAGTGAACACCGCTTCGATGTCGTCAGCGAGCCGCGAGAGCGGATGGATCGAGCCGGTACGGCGCCAGCGCGGAGGCAGCGTGACATCGATCGGCTCCTCCGCTGCCTGAGTAGAGACGCGCTGTCGCGCTTGCTCCCAGGCCTGACGCATCGCTTGCCGCGCGTGATTGTATGCCGGGCCGAACTGCTTCTTCTCGCTCGGCGAAGCGGCAGCGAAGGCTGCTGCCAGCGCGCTTTCGATGCCATTTCGACCGAGATACTGGATGCGCAGGCGCTCCACCGTCTCGGCGTCGGCAGCTGCGGCGAAGGCGGCCTGCGCCTCGGCAGCAGCGGCGGCGCAACGCGCGGCGAAATCGTCCATGGCGGGGCACGGTAGAAAACCTCGGCCGCTCGCAAGCGGACCGCGCGCTTATCGACCATTGGCGCAGGGGACGGCGCGACGCGCGCAGCGCCGCAGCTGCGCCAGCGCTTGTTCGTAGAGCGCGATGTCGATGCTCGCGATGTCGCGCTGGCGCCCCAGGCCGTCGGGCATCGCCAGCGTCAGCTGGCCTCCGAGGTGCTCGCGGAACTGTTCGAGTCCGGCGTAGACCTGCCTCCGCCCCTGCGCATCGCGTAGGGTAAAGCAGGCATCCCACAGACGGAAGCCGAGGCGTTGCAACAGGCGGACGACGCGCTCGGCATCGCCGGACGAGAGGCGACCGATGCTCGCCGCGTACAGGCTGTCGGCGGCGACGCCGATCGCTACCGCCTCGCCGTGCTGCAGACGATGCTGTGACAGCGCCTCCAGGCGATGCGCCAGCCAGTGGCCGTAGTCGAGCGGCCGCGAGGTTCCGCGCTCGAAGGGATCGCCGGAGCCGGTGATGTGTTCAAGATGCAAGTTGGCGCAACGCTGCACCGCTTCCGCCATCGCGGTCGCATCGCGGGCGGCGAGGGCAGGAGCCAGTGCTTCCAGGCGTGCGAAGAACTCGGCGTCCTTGATGATCGCGACCTTGACCGCTTCGGCGAGTCCGGCTCGCCAGGTGCGTGCGTCTTGGGTTTCTAGGAAGCGCAAGTCGTTGATCACCGCTGTCGGCGGCGTGAACGAACCGATCAGGTTCTTGATGCCGAACAGATTGACAGCGTTTTTCACGCCAAGGCCGGCATCGCACTGCGCCAGCGTGGTGGTCGGCAGACGGATGTGTCGCAGGCCGCGATGGACGAGAGAGGCTGCGAGGCCGACGGCGTCGAGCACGGCACCGCCGCCGATGATGATCAGGTACGAGTGTCGGCACAGGTGCAGATCGACGCAGATTCGCGCCACGCGTTCGATGATGGGAAGACCGTCTTTGATCGCCTCTCCGCCGCTGACGGGGTACGGCGAGGCGGCGAGCGCCAGTCCGTGCTCGGCGTGATGGGCGAACCAGGCGATGATATCTCGTTCGAGCCGGGGGCGCGCAGCGAGCACTGCCTGATCGACGAATACCGCTGCCCGCACCGGCGCGCCAACTTCGTTCTCGCAGCTTCTCACCACCTCGAGCAGATGCGGATTGTCGATGGCGAAGACATCGCGGGTAAACGTGACGGGGAAACGGTAGGAGACCGTGAATGACCACAGCTGGCTGCTCATGTGCGCCACTTTATATGGTGGAGAACTGCGCTCGAGCGTCGCTGCTGCCGGTTTCGTCGGCACGCTGGCTGCCGTCTGTCGATGGCATCGCCAGGGCGCTATGCCGATTGACGAGCGGCCGGGGGCTCAGTGATGCGTCGGCGGCCGAGAATGAAGTCCGTATCGATGACGAATTCGCGCTGAGTCTTCACGAGCTCGGGAAGCTCGAACATCACATCGAGCATGATCTCTTCGACGATGGCGCGCAGCGCGCGTGCGCCAGTCTTGCGTTCGTGGGCACGCTTGGCGATCAGCCGCAAGGCATCGTCAGTGAATGTCAGCGTAGCGCCCTCCATCGCAAAGAGCGTCTGATACTGCTTGACCAAAGCATTCTTCGGCTGGGTGAGGATGTTGATCAGAGCTTCTTCGGAGAGCGGACTCAGCGCGCACACCACCGGCAGGCGCCCGATGAACTCGGGGATCATGCCGAAATCGATCAGGTCTTGCGGCTGCACCTGCTGCAGGAGGGCGTATTCGGCATCGTCTGCATCCATGTCCTCGCGTTCGCGGCTCTCGGGATCGATGCGGAAGCCGACGCGCTTGTCGCCGAGACGACGGGCGATGATCTCCGGCAGACCGCTGAAAGCGCCGCCGACGATGAAGAGGATGTTCTCGGTGTTCACCGGTATGTACTTCTGCTCGGGATGCTTGCGACCGCCGCCCGGCGGAACATTGGCGATCGTGCCCTCGATCAGCTTGAGCAGGGCCTGCTGCACGCCCTCGCCGCTGACATCGCGCGTGATCGAGACATTTCCCTGTGTACGCGCGATCTTGTCGATCTCGTCGATGTACACGATGCCGGTTTCAGCGCGCGGGATGTCGAAATCCGCGTTCTGCAGGAGGCGCAGAATCAGATTTTCGACATCCTCGCCGACATAGCCGGCCTCGGTCAGCGTCGTCGCGTCGCCGATGGCGAAGGGGACATTCAGCAGTCTGGCGAGGCAGCGCGCGATCGCGGTCTTGCCGCACCCGGTGGGACCCAGCAAGAGGATGTTCGACTTTTCGATTTCTACTTGAGTCCGTCCGAGGTTGTGCCGCAAGCGTTTATAGTGGTTGTAAACCGCGACGGAGATGACACGCTTGGCGCGTTCCTGGCCGATGATGTAGTCGTCGAGATAAGCTTTGATTTCGACAGGTGACACCAGGCGCGGCGCAGCGCTGGAAGAGGCGGCTTCCGGCATGGCAGGGGGCCGCATGCGCTGCCCAGGCTGCTCGCGGATCAGCGTGGCGCAGACCTCGACGCATTCATTGCAGATGTAGATGCCTGGCGGTCCTTGAATCAGGCGTGCGACCTGGCTGCTGTGTCGTCCGCAGAAAGAACAGCGATCGAGGCCTGAATCCACTGGCTTGCGGCGGGTCATGCGCTCATTTCTCCGTCTGCGGACGAGTGACGACGCGATCGATGATGCCGTATGCGCAGGCTTCTTCGGCGGTCATGTAGTGATCGCGCTCGGTGTCGCGCGTGACCTTGTCGAGCGGTTGGCCGGTCGTTTCGGCGAGAATGCGGTTGAGCTCCTTCTTCAGGCGGATCAGCTCCCGCGCTTGGATCTCGATGTCGCTGGCTTGGCCCTGGGTGCCGCCCATCGGCTGGTGGATCATGATTCGGCTGTGCGGAAGGGCGAAGCGTTTGCCTTTCGTTCCGGCAGCGAGGAGGAAGGCGCCCATGCTCGCGGCTTGTCCAATACAGACGGTGGCGACATCACAGGTCAGATACTGCATCGTGTCGTAAATCGCGAAACCAGAGCTGATCACCCCGCCTGGACAGTTGATATACAGGGTGATATCGGCATCACGCTTTTGGCTCTGCAGAAAGAGGAGCTGGGCGACTACGACATTCGCCACGAAATCATCGATCGGTTCGCCGAGGAAAATGATGCGATCCTTGAGCAGCCGCGAGTAGATATCATAAGTGCGCTCGCCGCGCGCATCTTTCTCGATGATGTACGGTATAGGCATTGTTTTCATAGCATATCGATCGCTGGAGATCGCCAAGGCGCAAGGCCGTGCTTGACACGGTCTCAGCGCGTCGGCTCTCGTGAGCTGACGCAGATTGAATGCACTCACAATCACGACATGCGCTGCTTCCAAGGAGTGCTCATCCTGTTCTGTTCCTTCTCCCTGTTGTTTGGACAGTCATACGAGGAGATGGAGCGTCAGACCGACATGAACGACCCCGAGGCGGTGTTCCGTCTCGCTCAATGGTGCGCTGAGAATCGCATGCCGTCCCGCGCCAACCAGCTCTACGCGCGCGTGATAAAGCTGGATCCCAATCATGTCGGGGCACGTACGGCGCGCGGCGAAGTGCTGGTCGGCAATCGCTGGGTCAGCAAAAGCGTCGCCGAGAAGATGGGGCAGCAATCAAGCCAAACGAATGCGAGCACTGGAGCCGCAGCTGGCGGCAATGCGGGGCGTGCGACAAGCGGTCAGCCCGGACCGTCGGCGCGCGAGGTGGGCTGGGACCTGCGCATACCAGATGATCCGTCGCCGGGCGAGAATGACGTGCTCGATCACGTCATTGCCTCGTTACCGAAGCTCAGCAACGACTCTCAGCAGATGAGCAACGCGGTTGCGACCCTGCTGTTGCCCGAAAACTGGCCGAGCGCGTTTGCTCGCCTGTGCGCCGCTCTGCAACGTGATGATTTCTTGGATATCTATGCTGCGACCGAGATCATCATCGTCCTGCAACGCGAACGTCGTTTCCGAGAAGCCAAGGTCCTTCTCGGCTTCGCCGCGCGCGCTAGCGAGCGCATCAACGATGCCGAGGATCTCGCGCATTTCGCCATGGCGGCAGCCGCGGTGCGCGAGCGGCGAGCGGTGCCGCGTTTGATCGAACTGCTCGGGCATGCGAAGCCGGAAGTCCGTGAGGAAGCGAAGACCGCGCTCGCAGTCATCACACGCTTGCCGCCGAGCGACCTCACGCCCCAGCGCGCACAGCAATGGTGGAATGCCAACTGGTCGCGAAGCGAAGAAGCTGTACTTGCCGAACAGCTCAAGAGCCAGGATCCGGCTGTGGCAATCGCGGCGGCTGAAATCCTGGTGGAAGCTCGCAACCCGGATATCTTCCCCGTCATTTTCAAGGCGCTGCGCGGCAACGATGCGGTGATTGGTCGACGAGCACTCGATGTCCTGCGCCGGGCGACCGGAATGGACTGGGGCATAGATCCCGCTGCTCCCCTGGATCAGCGGATCAAGCGCATCGAGCATGCAGAGAAGTGGTGGCAGGAGAACCGTCAACGCTTTACGTGGCCGGGATTGGCATCGACAACGTCGTCCGCAGTCTCGGAATCAACGGCGAAGACGCCGAGCGCGCCTCCAGATCCCGATCTCGAGGCCGTGAATAAGCTCGGTAGCACGATGGGAAGTGAAGCGGTGCAGGCAGAGACCCGCTTGCGCGGGCGAGGTCGCGCTGCCGTCGCTGCGTTGCTCAAGGGGTTGGACCACGAGAACCCTTTGGTGCGCCGCCGCGCCTACGACATCCTGCGCGAAGTCAGCAAGCGAGATTTTCCTTTCGACCCACGCGCGAACGAGCAAGCGCGTGCGGCAAGTGTCAGTGCTTGGCGTGATTGGGCTCGCCAAGAAGGCTTGCTGACCGACACCGACAGCGGCCCTGCAGAACCATGAATTTATGCAAACAGATTGACTGTGTTCGTCAACGGATCGCGAGGTATTGCCACGAGGCAGGACGCGACCCATCCGAAATCACGCTGATCGCCGTCACGAAATCTCAGGATCCGGCGGTTCTACCGATGTTACGCGAACTGGGCATACGTGATTTTGGAGAAAATCGCGTCGAACACCTGCAGGCGATGCTTGCAAAAACCGAAACAGGCGACCGTTGGCACTACATTGGGCGTATCCAGAGCCGACAGCTGCCCAAAATCGCACCATATATTGCATGCTTGCATAGCCTGTGCGATCTCAGTCATGCGCAACGTTTGTATCGCCTCTGCTGTGAACTGCAGCGTCGCCTTCCAGTCTTCGTGCAAGTCAATGCCAGCGGCGAAACGACGAAAGCCGGCATCGCTTTACGTGATGTATCTGTTTTTTTAGAACAACTGCGAGCTTACCCGACGTTGGAACCTGTCGGTTTGATGACGATGGCGCCAGAACTAGGGGTGCAGGCGGATGAGAGAACTGTCCGTACTTGTTTTTCGGCGACGAGGCAAGCCGCCGCTGCTGCTGGCCTCCGTTACTTATCGATGGGCATGTCTGGAGATTACCATCTCGCCATTCTCGAGGGCGCGACGCATCTTCGTCTCGGATCCTGTTTGTTTTCGGTTTCGTCAGAAGCCTAATCCCGCGCCAAGTCCGTGTGTTTCTTGCTTTACATTAAATAACGAATAATCGGTATTAAATAATACTGAATGTACGATATTATATGATGCAATTTAGGTTAGCTCTCGGGCAATACATAGCTGTGTACACAAACTCAACTTGCAAATTAAAATTACACAATATATATTATCGGACAAATTTAGTCATATCGAAGAAAAGCAGACTATCACTTCTAAGGGTGTCATTGCATGCGCAGGTAGAGATACAGCTCCCCCCTCCCCCTCTGCTAAAGCGGAAGGAGGGAGCTGTTACACAGCCATGATGACTTTCTAGGATGATCAACCATCCCCACCAGGCGCATTGTTTCCGCCCAGGCATGGTCCACGACTTCTTTCACAAGCCCTCTTTTTTGGGGGCTTACAGGGGATTTCATCCCGCGTCAGCACGCCATCCTGATTGCGGTCGAAGCGTTCAAAGATCTCGTCGATTGTAAGTGCATGGAAAGGATGCCGCGGCTTTTCGCGATCATTTCTAGGTGGCGGCGCTTGCAGGAACTCTTCGCGGCTGATCACGCCGTCGTGATTGCGATCCAACTGTTGGAAACGGCGTTCGCGTTGTTCTTGGTGCCGCTTCTCAAGAGCTTGACGCATTTCATTGCGCGTCACGCTTCCGTCATGGTCGCTATCGGCCATGTCGAAAAGACGAATGATCGGTCGTGGTGTAGCTTGTTCTCCTGGATTGGCACTGGTCTGGGGCGGCTTTTCGGCAGTAACTGCCATGAGGGGCAGCAATATCGGGATGATGCGAAGGTGGCGCATACGAGATCTCCTCCGACAAGCAGTGAGCAGACGCAGTGCCAAGCTGAATCAGACGATTTCTGGAGCAATTCGCAATTTTCGTCAGTTGAGTGCAGGGATTTTCAACAAGACTTCCCATTACCATCGAAGACATAGGCTGGTCCATCAGGACCCCGTAGCTTAGCTGGATAGAGCAGCCGCTTCCTAAGCGGCAGGTCGCGTGTTCAAATCACGCCGGGGTCGCCAGAGCGCAGCTTAGACTGTGAGTACATACACTGCGAGATCGCTCCAGCGTTCAGGTTCATCCATGACTTCTTTGCCGGTCTCGGTACTGAGACAGAGGCGGCGGCGGATGCACCATCCTTTAAGACGGCACAGATCTTCAAAATCAGGAATGGTGATCAACCGAATGTCGGGTGTGTTGTACCAGCGGTAGCGGGTTAAGCCGGTGGTCTCTGGCGCTCGTCCGCTCTCATAAAACCGTTCGCGATGTCGTTGATGGGCGGCATTCGGGAAGCTGACGATCGCGGTTTCGGCGACGCGCAGCATCTCATCGAGAACGCTTTCGACATTTCGTATCGTCTGCAAGGTCTGTGAAAGAACGGCGACATCAAACGAACGGAGCGTGAATTGGGTCAAACCTGCTTCAATGTCGGCATGAATGACAGCGAGCCCGCGTTGGACAGCGGTTGTGACCGCGCGCAAGTCGAGTTCGACGCCGACAAGCCGATGGTGTCCGCGATCTCGCAGTCTGGCGAGCAGGCCTCCCGCTCCGCAACCGAGGTCGAGCACCGATGCCGATGCGGGAATGAGCGCCGCGATTCGTTCGTAGTCCAGACGATTGTAGAAGAACACAGACTCCGGACCGTGACCGAGCGCATCGACTTGTTGCGGGACACTCGTTGCGCCACCACTGATCACTGCGTGCAACAAAGGTCCGTAGCAATCGATATCCTGCGGCAGCAGAAAGGCGTCGTGACCAGCACGAGTCGGGATCTCGCACGAACTGACACATTGTCCAGCGGCCAGGAGCGCACGCACCAGCTCGCGGCTTTGTTCGATCGGGAACAGCCAATCGCTTGTGAAAGCAACGACCAGCCAACGACACTGCGCAGCGCGGAACGCTGCTGTCAGCGTCTGTTGGTCTGCTCCGAGGTCGAAACGATCGAGGGCTCGTGATAACCGCAGATAGGTGTTGGCGTCGAAGCGTTCAACGAAGCGTTCGCCCTGATAGGCCAGGTAGCTACCTACCGAAAACTCGGCTTCGAAATCCGTGTTGACCGGTCGCGGCCGGAGGCGATCGGATTCGAACTTGTCGTGCATGGATTGGCGAGAGAGATACGTGATGTGGCCCAGCATGCGGGCGATAGCCAGTCCGGTTTCAGGTCCACGTGCACGATCGTAGTACGCTCCGCCCGCGAAATCAGGATCGCTAGTGATCGCATTCCGCGCGACGATGTCAAAAGCGAGCGCCTGCGCGTTGAGGCGATGCGCTGTGGCTATCAGGACGGCGGCCGCCACTCGCTGGGGATAACGGATGGCCCACAGCATCGCTTGCATTCCCCCCATCGAGCCGCCAACGACTGCTGCAAGGCGCTGAATATTCAGGTGATCGAGCAGCAAGCGCTGCGTTTCGACGATGTCCCCGATCGTGATGTCCGGAAAGTCCGGGCCATACGGCCTTCCGGTCTGCGGATTGATGGTATTGGGACCAGTGCTACCGCGGCAGCCAGCCAGGACATTGGCACAGATCACAAACCAACGCTGCGTATCAAGATAACGACCGGGACCGACCATGAACTCCCACCATCCGGGATCGTCATCCGCGTTGTGGCGAGCGACGTGCGAGTCTCCGGAGAGGGCATGGCATACGAGCACGGCGTTGTCGCAGGCGGCAGTCAGTGTCCCGTATGTTTCATAGGCGATCGTCACTGACGGTAGCACAATGCCGCTTTCAAGCACGAAGGATCCGATCGTCAAATGCTGCAGATATCGTAGCGGCCGCGCATGACGAAAGGCATCGGAGGAGCTGGCGAAAGCCTCGTCAGTCATGCATAAATAGTCTGTGTCTCATCGATTCGTTGCCAGCCCGTTCGCCGACCTTGATGCCTGTTGACCGATGGCGATTGAACTCGCCAAACAGAACGGCACCTGTAAGAATTTTCAAGGCACCCGTGCGAGCATGCACGCCGCGTGCAAGACCTCTGCGACATGACCCTCCACCTTCACCTTGCGCCATTCTCGAGCGACGTTTCCTTGACGATCGATCAAGAAAGTTGACCGTTCGATGCCGAATGTCTTCTTTCCATACATGTTTTTCTGCTTCCATGCTCCCAAGGCCTGCACGAGCTGATGCTCAGGGTCCGAGAGCAGGACGAATGGCAGGCGTTCTTTGGCGATGAACTGCGCATGACGGTCGAGCGAGTCCCCGGAGACACCGAGCAGCAGAATGCCTGCGTTGACGAGCTCGGCATGGCGGTCACGGAAATCGCAAGCTTCGGCAGTGCATCCAGGGGTCATATCCCGGGGATACAGATACAGAATGGTGATTCTGCCCAGTAGATCGTTCTGCGTCCATGTTCTGCCGTCGGATCCGGGAAGCCGGAACGGTGGGATTGTCCGCATATCAACTCCTGAAAAGGAAACATCGCCGCCTGAGATGGCACACCAACAACCATCTGGAGAACATTCACCGTACCACCGTCTAGAACCTATGGGCGTGGATGAGCGAGCAGAGGCGCCATGTCGCGACCGATTTTCGTCAGCTCATAAATGCACACATTGCGTGTTTTCCAGCGGAACTCGCTTCCTGTCTGCTGCGCCTTGACGAGGTAAGGCCATATATGCTCGAGTTCGGCTCTCAGCTCTGCTGCCGACATCGCGCTGCGCGCCGTGATCGTTCCTTGCTCGACCAGATCAGCCAAATCGGCGCTCAGATCGCCGAGATGCGGCAGCTCGCGCGCGAGTTCGTCCGCTGACATCGGAGCTTGCCGCCGCGCAAGCGCTAGAACTATCAAGCGGCCTCGTTCGCTGAGCGGTTTGACGGCCATCTCGGCCTCGACCTTCCATCAGTCCTCGACCTTCGCCATGCGCAACACCTCATCGGGAGTGGTCATACCCGCGAGGACTTTGCGCACGCCATCCATCGCCAGGGTATTCATCCCATTCGCGATCGCCGCCTTGCGGATCTCGCTTGTCGGCGCCTTGTCGAAGGCGAGGTCGCGCAGTTGGCGATTCATCACCATCATCTCGAAAATGCCTTTGCGGCCACGGTAGCCGGTGCCCTTGCAGTAATCGCAGCCGCGACCGCGGACGAACTGGACATGTTGATATTGTTCCGGACGCAAGTTGAGCGACAGCAGTTCCTTGACATCTGGTTTATATTTCTGCGCGCACTTCGGGCAGTTGACGCGGATCAATCGTTGCGCCAACACGGCCTGTATCGAAGTCGCGACCAAGAATGGTTGCACGCCCATGTCGATCAGACGCGTGATAGCGCTTGGCGCGTCATTGGTGTGCAAGGTCGAGAAAACGAGGTGGCCAGTGAGCGAAGCTTGAATAGCGATTTGCGCAGTTTCGGCGTCGCGGATCTCGCCGACGAGGATCACATTCGGTGCTTGGCGCAACATGGCGCGCAGAATGCGCGGGAAGTCCAGACCGATCTTATGATGGACTTGGCACTGGTTGATGCCGCTCAAATGGTATTCGACAGGATCTTCAGCGGTGATGATCTTGCGGTCGATCGTATTCAGGCTGTGCAAGGTCGCATAGAGCGTTGTCGTCTTGCCAGAGCCGGTAGGGCCAGTGACCAGAATGATGCCGTTGGGGCGTCGGATCAACGAGGTGTACAGCTTGAGATCTCCGGGATCGAAGCCCATGTCCTCGAGATTGAGCTTCAGGCTCTCCTGATCGAGAATGCGCATGACGAAGGCTTCGCCATGGACGCATGGCAAGCAGCTGACGCGCAGATCGACGCGCTTGTCGGCGAGCTTCACCTTGATGCGTCCATCTTGCGGCCGGCGCTTCTCTTCGATCTGCATGCCAGCCATGATCTTGAGGCGTTGCGTCACTGGTCCCTGCAGGCGCTTGGGCGCTGGCTCCATCGTGATGCAGACGCCATCGATGCGGTAGCGGATCCGCAAGTGGTCGGCCATCGGCTCGACATGGATGTCGCTGGCTCGTGCAGTGATCGCATTTTGAATGATCTGCGTCACATATTTGATGATCACCGCATCGTCGCCGCCCTCGGCCTCGCTCTCCTCGCTCCGCCGGAGATCGATGTCCTCAGCTTGCGTGCTGAGCAGCTGCTGAACCTTCTCTTCGGTGACGCCATAGAGGCGCTCGATGGCGGCCTCGATCTGCGCTTGGCTCGCCACCGCGACATCGATGGCGAGCGCCGTCTGGAAGCGCAAGGTGTCCACGGTCTCCAAATCCATCGGATTCGCCATCACGACGGTCAACGTCTTTCCCGTGAGCATCACCGGCAGCACCTTGCGTTCGCGCGCGATGTTCGCCGGCACGAGATCCGCAAGGCGCGTCGGTATCTCGAAGGTCTCGAGATCGAAGAAGCGCAGCCCCAACTGTTCGGCATGAGCCCGCGCGACATCTTCCGGAGAGCAGGCCTTCATCTCGATGAGAATGGCTCCCAGCGGGCGGCGATCTCCGGCTTTCTGCTTGGCCAAGGCCTCCTTGAGCTGGGTGGCCGTGATCGCTTCCATGTCGAGGAGGATCTCGCCGATGTATTTGCGGGGCATGGAACGGCTCCGGGCATAAGATCGTAATTTTATCGTCAACTCGCACAAGTTGCTTGGCAGTCAGCGACGGACCGCTGTGCGCAGCGCCGTCTCGCCATGCCTTGCGAGCCGGATCGTGACATCGTCTTTTTGTTTGCATAATGCTGCCTCGCGCATGCGTGAGCCCCAATTCCCGTCGGCGCCCCTGCCAGCCGATCTCTCGGCGGACGATGTGTTCGTCAATCTCGCCGGCGACTACTCGTATCTCTCCGACGGGTACTACCGCAGCATGGAGGCCGAGCACGAAGGCCTGCGGCCCATACCGACTTGCGAGGAAGCGCTCGATGCTTATGTGGTTCCTTTGGCGTTGACCAAAGCGCGCGCCGCTGGCATCAAAACCCCGGAATGGGAGATCGCGAACGATACGACGACGACCATCCGCCCCCCCCTCATCGCCTATCCGATCAACCCCTTTCAGGACGAAGGGCAGGTGATCGCCGACATCGCGAGTCTCGCGAAAGCGATCAAGAGCTTGACCATGACGGGCAAATATGCCGTCGTATGCCAGAAGATGCCGCCGGACAGCCGCATCGATACCCTGCGCCTGGTGCTCGGTCGCTGTACGAAACCGGAGTTCGCACAGTTGGCGCGGCAACTGTGGGAGACCTTCCATCTGCCGTTGGCGCGCGTGCGGATCATCGTCACGGAACGCGACTACCTTTTTTCGGCCATTCAACCGCTTCCCGAGGACGAGCTAACGCTCGGAGAACAGGCCTTTGTCAAGGAAGCCGGACTTTGGCGCGCATAGCTCCCAGTTCCCCACATGGCTCGCATTGCCATCTTCACTGAACGATACACGATCCGCCGCTCGATCGAACTGACGGCGCTCACCAACTTCCGCATCGCTGCCGGCAAACTCGGTCACGACTGCGATTTCATCTTTCGTTCAGAGATCATGAGCATTCCGCGCTACGACGGACTGCTCATCCGTGCGCTGACGGATCCCTTGAACACCAGCTATGTCGCAGCGCGCATGGCGCAAGCCTGCGGTCTACGCGTGCTCGACGAGCCATACTCGATCGTCGTCTGCTGCGACAAGGTCAACATGTATCAGCATCTGATGCGGGCTGGGGTGCCGATTCCCGACACCTGTTTTCTCACGGATGATCAGGTGACGCCCGAGCAGGCGCACGAACTCTTCGAGCGATATGGCAAGCCGCTCGTGCTCAAGGCGCCGAACTCGTCCTTCTCCGCATATGTCGAGCGCGTACACGATGTCGCTTCCTTCATCAAGATCGGCCGGCGCTTTCTGCGCCGTGCCGATCGCCTCGTCGTGCAGCAGTATCTTCCGAGCGCCTTCGACTGGCGGGTGACCATCCTCGATGGCAAGGTGCTTTCGGTGGTGAAGTATGTGATGGCCGATGGCGCCTGGCGCATCCACGACCGTGATGAAGAAGGAAGCCCGAATCTGTGCCGCGTGGAAGGCGTTCGCGCCGAAGAAGTCCCCCCGGAGCTGAAGCGCATCGCATTGCGCGCGGGCGGCGCGATCGGGCGCAGTCTCTACGGTGTCGATATCAAGCAGTTTGACGATGGATTCGTGGTCATCGAAGTGAACGACAATCCGAACATCGACGCTGGCAATGAAGATTCGAACAATCCCGAGGTCTATCGCAATGTCATTCGCCATCTGGTCGGGGAGCCGTGGGAAGGCTGGATCTGACGACGTTGAGGATCCGCCACGCGAAGGTAGCGGATCTCCCTGCATTGCGCGCCTTGGAAACAGAGGCATTTGCCGAGTCTGAACGATTTGCGCCACGCACGTGGCGGTATCTCGTGACGCGTTCTCCTAGCTGTCTGGCACTCGTCATTCCCGATGACGCGCGGCTGCTGGCCGCCGTCGTCTGGCTGGCGCCCAGGCGCCAACGAGTTGCGCGGCTGTATTCGCTCGCCGTGCATCCTGAAGCGCGCGGCCGCGGGTTAGCGCGCGCACTGCTCGCCGCATCACTGCCTGCGCTTCCAGGGCGCTGTACGCTCTTGTCCCTGGAAGTGCGCGACGACAACGCGTCAGCGCTCTCGCTCTACGCTGCCTTGGGGTTCGTACAGGTAGCGCGATTGCCCAACTACTACGCACCAGGGGTGCATGGCCTGCGCATGCGTGCGGATCGCAGTGCGGTCACCGCAGCGCTCGCGTCCGTGCCGTTGCCAGTTCGCTTGCCCGCCCCCTCTGCACAGTCAGAATGCGCCCATGCGCAACGCGTTGATGATCATCCTGCTGGCAGGGGCCGTATTGCCGGCATGTCGTCGCGCCCCTCCTCCGCCACCGCCACCGCCTCCGGCGCCCGCGACGCAGCCAGCACCCAGTGCATGGAGAAGCGATGAGGCTCGGTCAGTAAGCCGGGAGTTCGTAGCGGCCGCGCTGGCTCAGCCCTGGTGCACAACGCTCGGGGAGCGGCTTGGGCGCGCTCCGACCATCGCCGTGGAAGGCATCACCGATCGCAGCGGCGAGCGCATCGCTGTCGATGAGTTTGCCAGCATCTTGCAAGCAGCGATCGCCAGCGAGGGCGCTGCCAAGCTCGCCCCTGGCACGCTCGAGAACGCGGACTTGATCATCGGCGGCGTCATCAGCGCCAGCCGTGGGACGCGTGATGGAATCCCGGTGGTGTTTTTCGCCATCGATTTGCGGGTGCGCGAGCGTACGACCAGCGATGTGATTTGGCATTTCGCCGTCGAACGATCGGTGCCCGCACCATGACGCAGCCGCATCGTCCTTGGCGCAGTGGCAGCTATCGCGCCGGCTTATCGCGGCTTGGCACTCAACGCGGGCAGCGACCTCGCCCTGTGACGGTGACTGCGCTCCCTTCTCTCAGGCAGCGCCAGCTGCCTCAAGACCTGCTGCGCCGTATCGACAGCGACCCGCTCTTTCAAGTCACGACCAGCGACGGCCAGCAGTGGATCAACCCATATACGGGACAGCCGGTGCCGATGTCGCGCGAGGGACGCACAGCGACCGCTCGGCAGCATCTCGCTGATACCGGTTGCTGGCGAGACGCCGCTCCTCTGCCACTCGAGCAACTGGAGACGGAGCGTTGGCGGCTGGATCTGATGCGCCTGATGCCGCATGAACCGCGGCTGCGCATCTTCCTCAAGGATCAGCGTGGCTGGATCAATCCTTACAACGGCGGAGTGGTTCCGGGCATCGAGCGGCCTGATGGCAAGGTGACGCCGCGCACGGTGTGGCAGATCGCCAAGCACCTCGCTGCATGTCCGGAAGCGAGAACGGGGCGGATGCTCGAGATGCCGGAGCTGCTGGCGCGCGCACGTGCGCACGGCGCTGCGCATGCCCAGCAAGAAACGAGTCTTTATCAGCGTCAACCACCCGAGAGCGAGGCGGCACGCGACCTGGCGCAGGCCCAGGCAGTCCAACAGCATATGCTGGCTGATCTGCCTCGTCCGCCGGGCTACGAGTTGGCTGTGCACCTCAGCCCGCATGCCGGAGTTGCCGGCGACTTCTATGAAGCGTCGACGCTCTCGGACGGGCGGCTCTTTCTGGCGCTTGGCGATGTCAGCGGTCATGGCATGCAAGCGGCGCTGATCGTCGCCACGGCCATCAAGACCTTGCGGTTTGTGGCGCGATCGACAGCCGATCTGCACGAATTGGTTGCCCGCTTCAACGATGAGATCAAACCAGACCTCGTTCCCGGGCAGTTCATCACGCTCTTCGCAGCCGTCTTGGATATTCCCTCGCGAACTTTGCAGTGTGTGCGCGCCGGGCATCAACCGGCCATCCTGATGAATTTGGCGCGGGAAGATGTCGTGCGCCGCATCGGCATCGGCGGCATGGCCATCGGTCTGGCGTCCGGTGCCACCTTCCGTGCCGCCCTGCGCCTCAGCACTGTCCAGCTGCTGCCGGGCGATGTCTTGGTGCAGTGCACCGATGGCGCGCTTGAAGCGATGAACGAGGCGGGAGTCGAGTTTGGAGAAGCGCGCTATTTGGCGAGCATCCTGCACCACTACGAGCTCAGCGCACAAGAACTGGTCGATGGCATCGCTGCCGATGTGCGCAGCCATGCGCAGGGCAAGGGAGTCAGCGATGATTTGACGGTACTTGCCTTGACGGTCCTGCCGGATGAAGACGCTTGAATCGGCTCCTGCAGACCGTGACGGCGGCAGGGTCACGTCGGCGAGCTGGCAGTGTGCGTCGCCGAACCGGCGCGAGCGGCCTCCTGCGCATCGGGAGACGGTCCGCCCGCTGTCGACCCTTCGACACATGAGCGCGCCAATCGCTTGATACCGCCCAGATCGCGTTTCCCCGTGCCGAGCACCGGCAGAGACTCGACGCGGTAGATATCGCGTGCGCGCGGTCGCCAGAGCGGCGGCAACTGGCTGGCGGCTGCAAGGAGAGCCTGAGGCTCTGGCACCTGTTCTCCGGCCACCAGCACGACCAGGCGTTCGCCTCGCTCCGGGTCGGGTACGGCGACGACCGCGAGTTCGCCGAGGCCGCTCAGAGCGGCTTGCAATGTCTCTTCCACAAGATCGAGCGGCACCATCTCGCCGCCGATCTTGGCGAAGCGCGCCAGCCGTCCTGTGATATGCACGAATCCATCTTCATCGACGAAGCCGACATCGCCGGTATCGTAGCCGCCGTGGATAAAGGCCTTGGCGGTGAGATCGTCGCGACCGAGATAGCCGAGCATGCGTGCGGGGCTGATGACGACGAGCAGCCCTTCGCGTCCAGGCGGCAGCACGGCGCGCGTCTCGATGTCGGTCGCCATGACATGAATGCCGGGAAGCGGCCTGCCGACGCTGTGATCGCGGCTGAGCTCTTCGCGTTCACCGCGCACCGTGACGGCCGGGAGATTCGTGCTGACCACGGGTGCGAGTTCAGTGCACCCGTATCCTTCGAGCAGTTCGGCGCCGAACTTCTCGCGGAAGGCATCGCGCAGCTCTTTCGGGCATTTCTCTGCCCCGGCGATGGCGAAGCGCAGCGCGGAGAACTGTTCGGCCGGTATTCGGCGCAGCCAGCCACGGGCGAAGGTCGCCGTGGTGATCGTGAAGGTCGCACGAGCCTGAGCTGCCAGCTCCCCGACGCCCTTGGCATCGTTGGGGTCGGGATGTGCGGCGACCGTGAACCCGGTGGTCAGCGGCAGCCACATGCCGGGCACAAGGCCGAACGAATGAAAGAGCGGCAAAGGCGAAAGCAGCACCGTCTGTGGCTCCGGCATGATCGCCGCATTGATGCTGTCGCAGTTGGCGAGGATCTGTGCATGCGTCAGCTGCACTCCTTTGGGATCGCCGGTCGTTCCACTGCTGAACACTAGCGCCGCCACTGCCTGCGGTCGAGCTTTGTCCAACCACGATGGCGGCAGCACGATGGCGCGCAAGGCATGCCAGAGGATGACGATCTTGGGAATGGCTGGCAGCAGGGCATCCAAGCGCACATAGCGCAGCGGCAGCTGGGGGTCGCCGATCCGCTGGAGATACAGGTCGGCGGTGATCAGCGTTTTGATGCCAGCAAGCTCGCACATGCGACGCAGCTGTTTAGCGCCTGCCGTATGGTTGAGATTGACGGCGGTCCGGCCAGCGAGCGCGAGCGCCAAGTTGGCGACTGCGCCGCCGCGCCCCGGCGGCAGCAGGACGCCGACATGCTGTTCATCAGGAGCGAGCCCGAGGCGTGTTCTCAGCGTGAGCGCGGCGCCAGCGAGCTGCCAGCGCGGCAAAACTCCCCGCGCGTCGATGACTGCCAGGGCGCGCGGCCTGGTCCGACAGCGGGCGAGTGTCTCGGCGCCGAGGGTGCGTCGCTCGTCCTCGCACCGAGCGATGGCCTGCTCGGCGAGCAAGCGGCTGACGGCCTGCCGCACGACCGGCGCTGGCGTATCGCAGGGCAATGGCTCGCCGAGCGTGATGTGCACTGGGCGTCGCCACAGCGGCGACCACTGCCGCTGCGGAGCGAATGACCACGGCGAGCGCCAGAGGCCGCTGATCGCGCATGGCACGATGGGAACCCCTGCCTCGCGCGCGATGCGCTCGATGCCTGGGCGAAACCGATCGAGGATGCCGCTGCGGGACAACTTCCCTTCGGGGAACACGACGACGACTTCTCCCGCGCGAGCGGCATTCGTCGCAGCCTGTACGGCGGCGATCAAAGCCTTCGCTGGCATCTGCGCATCGACGGGAATCACTCCCCAAGCCTTCAGTACCCAACCGATGACGGGCAGATCGCAGTACCACTTGTAGACCATGAAGCGGGCCCGCCGGGGCAAGGTAGCGGCGAGGAGCACGCCGTCCGCAAGACTGATGTGGTTGGCGGCGATCAGGCACCCGCCTTGTTGCGGCAGGCGCTCCCAACCACGTGCGTCAATGCGGAAGAGCGCGCGCAGGAGCAGCGCACCAAGCCAGCAGGCGACTTGACCGCGATATGCTCCTAGCGCGGCCAGCGCGAGGACGGTGGACAGCAGTCCGAGGGCGAACAAGGCGCTCGGTCCATCGAGTCCCAGCGCGCTGGCGCCCGGACCGACCGCCAGGGCGGCCATGATGATCGCGATATTCGATGTCAGGTTCGCTCCGGCGAGAATCCGCGTTCGTTCTTCCTGGCGGCTGCGCTCTTGCACGAACACTTGAAGCGGGACTTCCCAGAGGCCGGCGCCGACGCCACACAGCAGCAAACAGAACGCGAAGGCCCAGAGCGATCCGGATTGCAATGCCAGCAACCCCGCGGCGAGCAGGGCTCCGCCAGCGATCAAGCCCCCTGCGATCGGAGCACCAGCCGGGAATGTGCGCTGCATGAGCGGAGCAGCGAGGGCGGCGCCGATTGCGATTCCGCCAGCGATCGACAAGAAAAGCAGCGCCTGGGTGCCTTCACCGGCTGCCCAGACTCCTACCGCCACCGGTTGAATCAAGGTCTTGGTAGCGGCCCCAAGGGCCCAGAAGCCGCACAGGCTGATGATCGGGATGAAGATGCCTGGGCTCGTGATCGCTTGCAGCTGCTGGACAAAGCTCAAGGGCGCCAGGGCGGCTTGAGGACGCTGGGCAGGCAATGTGGGCACGGTCAACGCACCCGCGATGCCGATGCCGCAAAGCAGGAGCGAGAGGCAAGCGATGGTCAGCGCTGGCGAGATCGAGAACGTCACGCCGATCTGTTCACCGATCCATGCCTGCACCCGTGGATCGCACAATCCGCCCATCGCCATCCCGCTGACAATCGCGCCGATCGTCACCGCTTGCACCCAGGCGTTCGCTGCCGGCAGATCGTCTCGGCTTACGAGTTCGGGAATCGCACTGTATTTAACGGGGGAAAAGAACGCCGTGGTGCAGCCGAGCAGAAACAGCGCTGCGAAGATCAACCACGGCGCGGCGAGCCACAGGCCGAGCACGCCGAGCGCCGCCACCAGCAGATCGAGACAGCGAGCAGCACGGAAGATCAGCTGTTTCGGAGTGCGATCGCCGAGATTCCCTGCCAGCGGCGACAACACGATGGTCGGCAGCATGAACAAGGCGAGCGCATACGCCGTGAAGTCGCGCGCGAGGGCATCGGCCTCGGCTCCGGACAAGCGCTGGTAGGCCAGACTCGTCAGCGTCGCGCCAGCGGCGAACTGAAAAAGATTATCGAGAGCAGCCCCTCCATAGCTGGCTGCGAGGTGCGGCAGCAAGCGACGCGGAGCCGGCAGCACGAACGCTTCCTATGTGGTTCGACCGACCGGGCAACTGCTGGGTCTGCCACTATCCACGCTTGCAGAACGCGGGCGAGAGCTCAAGTTGTGAAGACGGAGGTCGCATGGAAGCCTGCGAGCGCGGTGACGCGGTCGTCGTGCGGGTGGATCCCGAAGATTGTGCTGCCTTATGGAAGACCGTCGAGCCATGGTTGATGGCCGGCAAGCATCAGATCGTGCTCGACTTTGCAGATGTCAGCTTCATCAACTCGGTCAACATCGCGCACATTGTCGCCGTTCGCCAACGCAGCCGCGC
>JANWWU010000052.1 GCA_025055595.1 Planctomycetota bacterium
AACAGTCGGCCACGTCAAGTCCGTCGATCCGGTCTCTACCCACGAGCGATAGGTTGCAACAACCGCAGCTGCGGTGCTACCGACGCCGGGCTTGCGTGCGGTTCCGTGCCACCAGCGCAACCATCGCGTTCGCAGGGCAGCTTGTCCCTCTGCGGTCATCTGCCATCTGCCATCGCTGCACTGGAACCACGAGGATTCTTGCACGCGCGGCACGATCGCGAGCACGAAGCGGTCGACGACCAGCGGTCGCAGCGGCTCCATGAGGTCCAAGGCCAGTGTCGGACGGAAGGGATCTTCTGCATGGAGGGTGCCGAGCGCGATGTCGTAGCCGGCAGCCAACAGTTCCAGCGTGACCGCCTGGCACAGGCGACTGTAGCAGATATCGAGCAACAGATTGACGGGATCATGCGCGCGACGCGCGATGCGTTGAAACTGTGGCCGTCTCAGCCAGTGCGGCCAGGCGGCGAAGTAAGTGCGCGCCAAGTGTCCTTCGCCGCCGCGCAAGCGCTCGAGCGTGCGGTGCATCGGCAAGCTACGCCATTCGGCATGAACGCGAGCGGCCCATGCATGCAGGCGCGCATCGTGGCGGCGTTGCGCTGCGCGGTACAAGAGGTTGCGCTGGTTGCGGGCTTTCGCCTCGACCAGCGAGTACGCCAAGGCCCACGCCGCAGCGGAATCGTCGTGCCGAGCGTACTGCTGGCGCCGCACCGAGACGGTGCTCGCGCGATATTGGGCGCGAACCAGGGCCGTGATCCGGTTGCCGCGCAGGATCGCCAGATCGACACCGTGTTCGACGCATTCTGCCAGGGCGTCGAAAGTGGGGTGGATCCAGCGCGGGCAGGCGACCAAGGAGCCAGGATCGGGCAACACACGACCTTCGGGATCATCGTGACTGCGCCAGCGCAGACGGGGACTGCGCGGCTGCACAGGGTCGTAGCAAAGAGCTCCGGCTTTGTACGCAGTGAGGTCGAGCACGGCTAGACGAAGATGATGAAATCGCTGGCGGGCAGATCGGGATCATAGTTGCCGATGTGGCGCACGGCCTCGTCGAAGGGCCGCGACAAGCGATACAACGCCACCCAGTCGACGCGGGCGTCGATCGTCTCCGTGATCATCGTCCACATGCGCTCGACTTCAGGGCCGGTGAGCAGGGCTTCGAAGACGCTGTACTGCACCGGTTTTCCCCAATCTTTCAAACGCTTGTGCAGGGTGGCCAGGCGCTTGTGATCACGGACATCGTAAGTGACGAGGTATTTGTGTCGCTCGTCATGGGTCAGCGGGGCAGGAACGGGGAAGGTCGCGATGTGCTCCGGCGGCGGCGCGGGGGACTCGGTCGACATGGTGCGACTCAGGTGCGCAAGCGGTGTGGCACATAGAGTGCCGGATTGCCTTCGCGCAGGCTGCGTGCGAAGCTGGCGACCTGGTCGGCGAGCATTTTGCGCCCGCCGATGACGCCGCCGTCATCGGCGTCTTCGAAGCTCAAGCGGCGCTCCCAGGCCGTGAGGAAGACTTTGCGGCCTTCGTCAGTCAACCGCGGCACCTCCGTCGGCGCCTCGAGGGTGTCACTGTCATCGGTAGGCTCTGCGTCATCGAGCGCCATCGGCTGCCGCCCGCTCTGCCAGGCGTGGCTTTCAAAGTGCTGCCAGCCGAGGCGGAGGTGGCTGACGAGGTCGAGAATCACGCGATCGACTAGGACGGGACGCAAGGGTTCCATGAGGTCGCTGGCCAGCGCCGCATGACCGGGGCGTTCCGCGTGGAGGAATCCGAGCCAGGGATCGAGACCGACGGCTTCGGCTTGGGCCTGCACTTCGTTGGCCAGCAGCGTGTAACCGAAGGAGAGCAGCACATTCAAGGGATCGCGCGGCGGGCGACGATTGCGCCCTGACCAGGGGAAGACGCCGGCCATCAGCGCCGCCCAAGCGGCGTAGTACGCTTTCGTCGCGGCGCCCTCGATGCCGCGCACGCTGTCGAGGTCCTGGGCCTCGTCTAGCGCATCGATCGCCTGCTGCAAGCGCTGCGCCAGGACCTCATCGTTGCGCTCGGGGCGGCTGCGCCAGGCGCGCAGCAGGACGGCGCGCATGTTGGCGATCTTCGCGGCGGTCAGTCGTTGCGCGAGCTCCAGGGCATACGCCGGGTCGTCAGCGGCGCGATACTGGGCGCGGCGCACGGCGACGCCACTGCCGACGGGATTGACAGCGAGTCGAGCGCGCAGACGACCGCCGCAGCTGAACCATGCGACTTCTTTGCCGGCCTCGGCAAGCACCGTCAGCGCCTGCGTGGTGATCTGCACTTTGCCGTAGGCGTGCAACCGGTCGATGCCGACCAGCGGCAGCTCGGTCCGCAGCCCGTCGGGCGTCATCAGCCGCAGGTGTCCGCCACGAGCCTCCACCAGGGTGCCTTGGGTGTGGACGATCAGCGTCGCCATGTGTCGCTCCGCTCCGCTCTGAAAGCGCCCGATCCCTCAGCCAGGCTCCTCGCCAGTTCCGCGATGCGCACATCGATCTTTTTTACCAGCGCCTCACGCTCTTTGGCAGGAAGAAATGCATAGAGAAAGCCCTGCTTGATGATCGCCAGGGCCTCCCAGCACGAAAGGCCGTGCTCCGTCATGCGCGCCGCGGCCACATACTCGTCCGCAAGCGTCGTGCGCGAGATGCCTGGATTGTCGGTGCACAGCGTGAGCGGCACACCGAGCTCCAGGAGCGCCCGCAGGGGGTAGGCCGGGAACGCGGCGGTTTCCGGCAGGGCAGGATCGCGGAAGCCAACCACTTCGCGATTGCTCGTTGGGCACAGTTCCAAACAAATCCGGCGATCGCGGAAGCGGGCCGCGAGGGCCGGGGCATCAGCCAGGCTGAGTCCGTGGCCGATGCGATCGGCATGCAGGACATAGGCGGCCTTCCAAATGTTGGTGGCCTCCTCACCCTCGCCGGCGTGGATGGTCAGGCGCAGACACTCAGCGAAGGCTTCTTGGAACAAGGGGGCGATGCCCTCGGGCTGTCCGCGCTGTTCGTCGCCCGCGAGGTCGAGTCCGACAACCAGGCCGGCGAAACGCTCGCGGGCATCAAGGGCCTGGCGGACAGTGGCGAGGATGCGCGCGGGGTCCTTGGCCTCGTCGCGGCGATCGGCGATCAGGATCAGGCGCACGAGGCTCTCGTCGGGCTGACGCGCGCTTGTGAGGGCGGCAGCGAATATGGCCAGAAACTCGGGATGATACTTGGCGGGGCTGCAACGCAGCTCGAGGTAGGCGATGCCATCGCGGCGGCAGCGGGCACGAATCGCGGCGGCGTAGGCATGGATCGCTTCGGGGAGCTGTAGGAGCGTGGAGCCAACGAGGCTGCCCGGATGCTCATAGGCTGCGAAGCCCCAGCGATGGTGCCTTTTCAAGGCGACGCGCGGCTGGGTTGGGCCCCACAAATGGCGTTCTAGGTCCTCAGGATCTCGGGTGGCAAGCAGGCAGGCTGCGGCCGCCGCACGACGGGGCGGCGGGAGGCCGTGCCAGCGCTGACCGCCGGGCTGTTCGGTGTCCGCGAGCCAGCGCTCGGCGTCAACGGAGGCGGCAACGCGCTGCGAGGGAGACAACGATGACCATACCGTTCGGCCTACCGCGATCTGTTCTTCAAGATCGAGTATGCCGCCGATGTGGCAGTGCAGCTCGGCTTTCGGCAGTGCGGTCAGCCAGCCGCGCTGCGTACAGGTCAGGGGCAGCGTTCGCAACCGATGAATGATCGCTGGCGGCAAACGATACAGGCTGCGCCAGTTTTCGTGGGCTTCGTCTTTGGCGAGCTCGTGGTGGAAGGCGACGAGCAGGTGAGAACCCTCGGCTTGGCGGCGCTCGATGTCGCGGTTCAGCCAGCGACCATCGGCAGCGAAGGGCTGGCTGGGGTCGGGCAGCGGGTAGTCGGTGGGGACGAGGGCGGGTGGGAGGTCGACGAGGTCGGCGCGGGCGGCGCGACCGACGAACACCGGCTGTATGCTGGCGGCGAGGTCGGCGGGCAGCGGCGCAAGGAAATCGTGGGAGTTGAGCTGCTTCTGCCGCTCCCCCTCGGGCGGCAGGACATGCAGCATGGCCTGGCAGCCGTAAAGCATGCCGGCCCGCTGCATGTCGGCGGACATCGTCTTGCGGCCGCCAGCGAGGCACAGCAGGGCCTGCGGTCCGGCGTGCAGGACGGCGCGATGGATCAGCTCGCGGATCAACTCGACCTCTTCCTGGGCTGAGGTGTCGATCGCTGCTGTACGCCAGAGCCGCAGCGGCACAGGTTCGCCCAGCGCTCGCCACCACGCGCGCAACCGTTCTTCACCAGCGGTGCCAGCGGTCGTTACCACCCACAGTTCACTGGGTTCGGTCAGGACTGCGCGGGCGCGTAGCTGTTCGGCATGGCCAGGTACGGCGGCATAGATCGGGCAGCGCTGGGGAGCGAGGAAGCCATAGATTTCTGGTATGACTTGCCAGGTGATGCCGAGCGTGCAGACCAGGGGGGCTGGGATGCTGTGCGTCATCATCACGGAGCAGCTGCTTGACGGGCCAGGCAGCTCCAGATTTCAAAGCCATCGTCCTCGACGATGCGTGCGGGGTCGAGAAAGCCGATCGGCTCGAGGTGGCTGCGCTCGGTGGGCCTGGGAGGCTCGGCGGCCGTCCAGGGGATCACCCAGAGCAGGCCGATGTGCACGCGACCGATCAGGGTTCGACCTTCACTGATCCAGGCACGAGGGGTATCAGCGACCGTGGCAACCGGCGGCGGATTGTGCAGCTCTTCGGCGAGCTCACGCAACAGGGCTTTTCGTGCACTGCCGACCAGCGTTTCGGCCTGGTCGGCGTAGGCGATGTGACCGCCGAGGCCGATGGTGCCGAGCCCTTGCAGACGCGGATCGCCGCCCGTGCGCCGCGCGGCCCACAGCCGGCCATCGGGGGCCTGCAGGACGGCGTACGGAATCACCTGCAAGTGGGCAGGGTCGTCTTCGACGAGAACACGGGGCAGGTAGGCCCATGACAGCTGGAGGTGCGGGTCCCAGGCAGCGATCGGCTCGGCCAACAAGGGCCAGGCCTCGCGAGCTGGCACCACGGCCACGACATCGAGCGCCTCCATCAGCTGGCGCCAGGGCAAGGGTCCGGGCTCGCGCTCGTGCAGCGTGAGGATGTTACGCACGCTCTGACCGAGATTAGTTTCCAGTCGTGCTGGGTCGCAGGACGCACCGTCGCGGTTCATCCCTGCATGATTGATCAGGTTGCGCACCTGTTTGAAGAGCGTGCGGTTGGCCGACAGCAAGTCAGCCCAGGGAGCGGGCAGGTGCAGCTGTTGGTTCCTCACGCGATCGGCGATCGGTCTCTGATCGAACGCCGAGAGCACACGCGCGATCGCATGCCGCTGCTGATGGTCGCAAGGATCCAACCCCCGCTCTTCGCAGAGGCGGGTGACGGTCAGCTCGGCGGCGTGGGTCACTGCTTGCTGCAGCCAGCCCCGTTCCAGGCACCAGCGGGCACAGGCCAGGTGCCAGCGCCAGAGGGGTTGCCTGGCACTGGGCATCATCTGGCGCAGCTCGTGGGCCAGCGTGTCCAGTGTTTCGAACAGCGGTCGCATGACGATGGCAGCGGGCGACAGACGCGATGCGCTCTGGCACAGATCGTCTACCGCACGTGGCAGATGAGGCGTATGATTGAGCTGCGCCGTCGACATCATCTGCGCCATCGCATGGGCAAGCTCTCGGATGGCGGAAAGATCGGGATGCTGGCGCCGCAGTTCACCGATGATCGCACGCTCTGGCCGGCGATCGCCTGCGGCACGCAAGGCCTGGGCTTGCTGCACTAACTGCGGCACGAGAGCGCGTTCTCCTTGCTCCAAGCGGTACTCGAGGGGGCCTCCGATACCATAGTCGAGGAAGAAGCGGACATCGGCTGCCAGATCGGCCATGATTGCGATGGGCGTGACGCGGCGCAGGGGCCAGCCACTGGGTGGAGCCGGACGTTTAGGGACATAAAAGGCGTACCAGATGTCGGCGAGGCGCAGCCGCTTGGGTCGCAGGGCGCAGCAGGCACGAACGGCAGAGAGGAGGAAGGTCGGCAGAATGCGCCAACCGTGGGTCAGATCGATGTGGATGTCAATCGGCTGGGGGCTGCCAGCCGTGGTCTGATCGGCGAGCTCGAGCAAGGGATCAGCGATGGCGGCGTAGATCTTCCAGAAATCGTCGTCGCTCAAACCATCGGGGACGGCGATGCGACGCGGTTTCTGAGACAGCCGGTCAGCGTGTCTGGCGAGCGCTTCGTCGGTTGAAACCAACCAAAAGCGGGGATTGGCGCTGCCTGCTGGAAGAGCAGGAAACAAGCGACGCAACAAGGCGTCCTGATGGTAAGAACCGGTATGCTGAGTTCCATCATCCAGGAGATACGTCGCCGAATCATAGTCACCATGAGGATTGCCAATCAGGCTGATCAACAGGCAGTGGGATGCCGTGGCGTGTTCTGCGCTCATACCGCCGCTCTATTCTGAAAAGGGGCTGTTTGCGGTACTCCTTCATGCAGGGCGGCCAGGGGGAGGTTCGAGACCTTCGAGCAGCTGCGGATTCTGCAGGCGCTTTGGGGCATCTTGGTTGATGTCGGCACGATACACGAGATCCTTGCCCTTTGGCTGCGGATTCTTTTTAAAATTCCAGCCATCTTCCCATGTCCAAGAGCCATTATCATGATAGGTCAAGCGGTACCCTGTGGCACTGTTTTCTTGTTTGGGGACCCAGAGCGCTTGTAGTTGATTCACACTCTGCCATGCGTCGACCAGTCGTGGGGCTGCGGCACGGCGGCGCTCCTCGAGGGCTTGGGCCTCGCGCTGTTTCCGTGTCTCAGGGTCTTCTTCCCTTTGTTCGTCGATCCAGCCATAGCCAGCCGCGGTTTTGGCGCCAGCTCCGAGCCAGTAGAGGCCACCGAGCAGCAGGCGCTTCGCGGCTTCCACGAGGCTCGACGGAATGGCGCAGTCTGCGGGGCGCACGCGGAAGCGGAACTTCGTACCGGCCGCGATCGTCAG
>JANWWU010000064.1 GCA_025055595.1 Planctomycetota bacterium
CAGAATCTCGGCCGCCTCGGCGAGCACGCGCGGCGTCGTCGGCGCCAGGCGCGCAGCCTCCTCGGCGGCGGCGAGCGCCGCCGCGCGCTCGCCGCGCGCCAGCGCCGCCCCGGCGAACTGCAGGGCGACGCGCGCGCTGCCGGGGGCGGCGGCGCGCAGCCGCCGCACCCGCTCCCAGGTCTCGGGGCGCTGCGGCTCCCAGTCCCAATCCAGCGCCGCGCTGCGCAGGCTCGGCGAGCCCCAGGCGAGGTCCCAGATGCGATCGACGGCGGCGCGGCGCAGCGCGGCTGGCGGCGCGAGCACGCCGAGGCCGAGCTCAGCGGCCAGCAGCTGGGCGCCGCCCGCGTCGCGCTGCGCCGTGCGCAGCGCGAGCAGCAGGCGCTCGGCCTCGGAGAGGCGCAGGCCGAGGACGCTGTTGCCGGCCACCGTCAGGCCGGCCAGCAGGGCGAGCAGCAGGGGCGCCAGCCGGCGCCGAGCGCCGAGCGGCGGCGGGGACACGGAGCGCGCCGGCGCCGCCAGCGGGGCCGCCAGCAGCGCGCTGCCGATCACTCCGCCGGCATGCCAGTCGAAGTCGATCAGCGCCTTGGCCGCGATGGCGGCGAGGCCGGCATTGAGCGCGAGCGGCGGCGGGGGCGCGGCGTGCGCGAGCAGCCAGCCGCTGAGCGCCGCGGCGCCGGCCAGCACCAGCGCCCAGCCGAGCAGTCCGGGCAGGCGCTCCCCGCCCGGCCACCAGCCGAGGTTGCCGTCGAAGGCGCCGAGCAGGGCGGCGTAGAGCAGGGCAGCGGCCAGCGCGCCGGCCAGCAGCGGCGACCACGGCCGCGGCGCCGCCGGCGCGAGCGCGGCGGGCGCCGCACGCGGCCAGCCGAGGGCGAGCAGGGCGAGGGCCATCAGCGGCGCCAGATACCAGCCGCCGGCGACCGCGGCCTCGAGCAGCTCGTTGTGCGCGTAGCGCGTCGGCTCCTCGCCGGGCAGCAGGACCCGCGCCTGGTGCGCGGCGTAGCCGCCGAGGCCCTGCGGCCCCTCGTTCGCCAGCGCGACGGCGGCGCGCCAGTAGCCGAGGCGGACGGCGATGCTGGCGTCCGCCCAGCCGCTCGCCCAGAGCGCCAGGGCGCCGCCGAGCGCCAGCGGCAGGGGCAGCCAACGCCACCAGCGCCCGGGCCAGGCGAGCCACCAGGCCAGGGCGGCGGCGCCGGCCAGCGCCAGCCAGCCGCCCTTGGCCTCGGTCGCGGCGAGCGCAGCGGTCAGCAGCAGCGCGAGCAGGGCGGCGGCGAGGCGCGCCCGGGGCTCCGGCGTGCGCCAGGCGCTGCCGATCGCCAGCGCCAGCAGCAGCGCCAGGTAGGCCGCGCAGTGGTTGGCGAGCGTGAAGGTGCCGTAGGCCCCGCCGCGCGCCAGGCGCTCGGCGATCGCGCCCGGCTCGCCCGGCACGGCGTCGAAGGCCGCGCTGCCCGCGGCCAGCGCCTGCCGCATCTCCGGGAAGACCAGCGCCGGCTGCAGGACGGTCAGCGAGGCGGTGATCGCCGCCCCCGCGCCGAGCCCGGCCCACAGCAAGCGCTCGCGGCCCGGCAGCACCTGCAGGACATAGGCAGCGGCCGCGAGGCAGGCGACCCAGCCGCTCCAGCGGCACCAGCTCGGCGCCGGCTCGGGAGCGATCAGCAGGGTGGGCAGCAGGGCGCCGAGCAGGGCCAGGGCCACGGCCCCGCGCCAGCCCCCCCACTGCCAGCAGGGGCGCCAGCCGACCGCGTGCTCGCAGGCGGCGATCAGCAGGGCGCCGACCGCGAGCAGCTGCCACAGCAGGTCGGCGAGCTGGCCCGGGGCGCCGTCCCAGCACCAGGGCCGCAGGGCGGGCAACAGGACGACCAGCGTATCGTGCAGGCGCCCCCGCCACGGCGCGGGTTCAGGCGTGGTCACGAGCGGTCTCGAGCAGGACGAGCGCGACGGCGACCGCCGCCGCCTGGGCGACGATGACGACGGCGTCGAGCAGCTCGGCCCCGCGCAGCAGGAAGCTCGCCGCCGCCAGCGCGACCTGCAGCGCGATGACGGCGCCGAGCCCAGCGCGCGAGCCGACGCCGAGCCGCGCCAGGCGGTGGCTGATGTGCCGGCGATCGCCGCGCAGCAGCGGCTGGCCGCGCCGCCAGCGCTTGACCATCACCGCCACCGTGTCGAAGAGCGCGATGTAGCAGATCAGCAGCGGCGAGAGCACGGCGAGCGGACTGCCGCCCTCGCCGCTGGGCCAGAAGGTGACCGCGAGGGTGCCGCAGCCGATCAGGAAGCCGAGCGCCAGGCTGCCGGCATCGCCCATGTAGATGCGGGCGGGCGGGCGATTGAACAGCAGGAAGCCGGCGAGCGCCGCCGCGACGCAGAGCCAGGAGCGCGCGCCGGCCTCGTCGCCGGCCAGCGCCGCCCCGCCGGCCAGCGTCGCGCAGCCGACGAGCGCGATGCTGCCGCACAGGCCGTCGGCGTGGTCGAGCAGGTTGTAGGCGTTGGTGACGAACACCAGCCAGGCCCAGGCCATCGCCCAAGCCAGGGCGGGATCGAAGCGGCGCAGGAAGTCGACCGAGAGGTCGCCGAGGCTGACGACCGGCGCGGCGACCGCGGCGACCGCGGCGAGCTTGACCCAGGGCGAGAGCGGGCGCCAGTCGTCGCGCAGCCCGATCAGCAGGCAGCAGGCGGCGCCCGCGAACACCGCCCACGGCACATCGCCGGGCAGCGGGCAGCAGCGCTCGCCGACGAGCAGGGCGAGCGCCACCGCCACCGCCATCGCCAGGCCGCCACCGTAGGGCGTGGTCCGCTGGTGCTGCTTGTGCGCCTCGCTGCCCGGACGATCGACCAGGCCGAGCTGCGGCGCCCAGCGGATGGCGATCCAGCAGCCGCGGGCCGCCAGGGCCACGGCGATCGCGAGCGGCAGGCCCCAGGCGAGCAGCAGGTCCCAGTTCATCGCCGCGGCGCCAAGCGCTGCGCGGGCGGCGCCTCGAGCCCGAGCGCCGCGCACCAGGCATGGAAGAGCTGGGTGTTGTCGATGATCCGCGTCCCGGGATACCAGCTGCCCTCGGCGCGCTGCAGCGCCTCCCAGCCCGCGCCGCGCGCCGCCAGCCACACCAGCTCGTTGGTGTGGTGGGTGGTCGCGAAGCTCGCGCTGCCGTCGCTCGGCCGCCCGCGGCCGTCGACAGCCGGCAGCTCGCCGCGGCCCAGCCGGCGGTGCAGGCGCAGGTAGCCGTTGGCGTGGTCGCTGGTCACGACGAGCAGCGTGTTGTCCCAGGCGACGGCATCGCCGGGCCGTTCGATCCAGGCGACGATCGCGCGCACCGCCTCCTCGAGGTCGGCGATCGCCCCGATCAGCGCGGGGTAGTCGTTGGCGTGGCAGGCCCAGTCGATGTCGCCCTGCTCGACGAGCAGGAAGAAGCCGCGCGGCTCGGCCGCGAGCACGGTCAGCGCCGCGCGCGCGGCCTCGGCCAGCGTCGGGTTCTCGGGCGTCGCCGGCTCGGTGCGCGGGGCTCCCGGCGCCTGCGCGACGCGGCGGAAGCCGAAGAAGCCGCCCTCGCCGCCGAAGATCCCGCACAGGGAGCGGCCGAGAGAGCGCGCGCGCTCGGCCGCGGCCTGCAGTGCCGGCGCCGCCGCCTGCCCCGCGCGGCGCTCGACGAACTCGTAGCGGCCGCGCAGGCCGTCGGCGCGCAGCTGGGCCAGCAGCTCCGGCGACAGGTAGTCGGGGTCCCAGTCGGGATGCCCGCCGCCGATGACGACCTCGGGCTGCACCTCGGCGAGGATCTCGCGGTCGAGCGAGCCGGCCTGGCCGCGGTAGTCCCCGCGGTAGCGGTTGTGCGCGACGAAGCCGGCCGGGGTCGCGTGGTTGAAGGGCACGGTGGTGACGATGCCGATGCGCCGGCCGCTGGCCCGCGCCAGCTCGGCGATCGTGATCAGACGGCCATCGGGCGGGTCGCCGCGCCGCCAGGCGAGGTTGCCATCGTCGGTCTTCAGCCCCGTGCTCATCGCGGTCGCCGCCGAGGCCGAGTCGGTCGCCGCCGGCCGCCCGCGCTGGCGCGGGGTCAGGAAGTAGGTGCGCAGCGCGCTGCCGTCCTCGAGCGTCGGCTCGGCCCCGCCCAGCGCGGGGTCGTAGCCGAGCAGGGGATCGAAGCGCTCCTCGGCGAAGGGCGCCGCGCCCCGCGCCGCGGCCAAGGCATCGTAGGCCGTCGCATCCCAGGTCGCGACCGGGGCGCGGTAGGGGAAGGCGTGCCAGCTCAGGCTCGCGTCCTCGCCGAAGAGATAGCGGCTCGCCGCCACCTCGGCCGGCCACGACAGGCCATCGCCGATGACGAGGATCAAGTGGCGGATCTCGCCGGCGCGCGCCAGCGCCGCCAGCAAGACGAGGACGGCCGCCCCCCAGCCCGCAGCCATGCGCGCAGCCTACCGCCCGGCAGCCGCGCAACAGCGCCCCTCACCAGCGCAGGCGCGGCACCACGCGCAGATAGGCGATCATGCCGAGCAGCTCGACGAAGACCTGGACGACGATGGCGAGCACCGCGGCCTCCCAGCCCGCGGGCAGGGCCGCGGCGAGCGGGAGGACGACGAAGGAGTTGCGGGTGCCGAAGGAGTAGGCGAGGCAGCGGCCCTGGGCCGGCGGCAGGCGGCAGAGCCGCGCCAGGATCCAGGCGGCTGCCAGGGCGAGGACGAGAAACGCGACATAGAGGGGGACGAGCAGCGGCAGGGCGCGCAGGGCCGCGGGCAGCGCGGGGGCCTGGGCGACCGCGATCAGGGCGACGACCAGGGCCAGGGCCGGCACCGGCACCCAGGCGGCGCGCGCGCGCAGCCGCGGCTGCCAGCCCGCGGCCTCGCCGAGACCGGCGACGGCCAGCGGCAGCGCGATCACCAGCAGGGCGGCCAGGACAGCGCCGGGAGCCAGCGCCGCCGGCAGCGGGGCGCCGGCGAGCGCGAGGTAGAGCGGCAGCAGGAGCAGCTGCACGAGGAGCAGCAGCGGGGCGACGGCGATCGCCGCCGCGGTGTCGCCGCCGCCCTGGCGGCAGAACGAGATGAACCAGTCGGTGCAGGGCGGCAGCAAGACGAGCAGGACGCCGAGCCGCAGCGCGGGGTCCGCAAGCGGCGCGGCGAGCGCGATGACGGCCAGCGGGAGGACGAGGAAGTTGCCGAGCAGCAGCGCGGCGAGCAGGCGGCGCTGGCGCCAGGCGGCGGCGACGGCGAGCAGCGGCACCTGGACGAAGATCGCGGCCAGGAGCAGGGCCAGCGCCGGCCACAGCGCCGCCGCGGCGAAGGGCGCGGCGGCTGGCCAGAGGCCGCCGAGCAGGGCGCCAGCGAGCAGCGCCGCAAGGTAGATCCCGCCCTGCGCGCGCTCCAGGCCCTCGGCCGTCAGCGGCATGCGCCCAGGCTGCGCGCGCCGCCGCCCAGGCCAGCCGCTAGGCCGCGGGACTCGACCGCGCGCGCCAGCGGCGCTCCTGCCACCAGGCGTAGAACACCGGCACGCTGAACAGGCTGAGGGTGTCGGCGATCATCCCGCCGATCACCGGCAGCACCATCGGCCGCATCAGTTCGGCGCCGCGGCCCTCGCTCCACAGCACGGGCACCAGCGCGAGCAGGGTGGTGGCGGTCGTCATCACCGCGGCGCGGCGGCGCTTGAGCCCGGCCTCGAAGACCCGGCGATGGATCTCGGCGAGCGAGTCCGGCGCCGTCGCGAAGCGCTCGTGCAGATAGGTGCCGAGCAGGATCCCGTCGTTGAACATGACGCCGGCGAGGATCAGGAAGCCGACGGCGACGGCGATCGTCAGCTCGGCGCCGGCCAGCCACACCGCGATCAGCCCGCCGGCGACGGTGACCGTCACATTGCAGGCGATGATCACCGCGGTGACCAGCAGCGAGCGGGTGCCGAGCAGGATCAGCACGAGCATCGTCGCGAACGAGAGCGCGATGACCGCGGTCATCGTCCGCGCCGCGCGTTGCTGCTGCTCGTAGCGGCCGACCCAGCGCCAGCTCGTCCCCTCGGGCAGCGACCACTCGCCGCTGGCCAGCGCCGCGCGCAGGCGGCGCTCGGCCTCGGCGATGACCTCGGCCTCGCCGCGGCCGCGGGCGTTGAGCAGGACGAACTGCACGCGCTGGCCGTTCTCGCTGCGGATCGCCATCGGGCCGACGCGCCGCTGCAGGGGATCGTCGCTCGGGCGGCGCGCGACCACCGTTACCGGCCCCGGCGGATCGCCGCGCTGCGGGTCGCTGACGCCCTCCGGCAGGGCCGCCCGGGCCGGCAGCGCCAGCTCCGCGCTGTCGGCGGAGAGCGGGGTCAGGGCGCGGGCGACCGCCGGCGGCTGGCGCTGCCGCCAGGCCGCGGGCTCAGTGCCGGCGAAGCGCAGGGTGTAGAGCAGCGTCGGCTCGACGAGGGCGGAGAGCGGCACGGTGCCGCCGTCGGCGCGGGCGATCGGCAGGGCCGCCAGCTCCTCGGGGTCGTCGCGGCGCTCGGCGAGCACGCGCAGGCGCACTGCGTAGCGGCGCAGGCCCTCGACGGTCCACGCCACCGGCTCGCCGCCGATCGCCGCCTCGACGGCCTCGACCACGCGCAGCGGCTCGACGCCGAAGCGCGCCAGCCGCTCGCCGTCGAGCACCAGCTCGGCGTAGGGCTTGCCGCCCTCGAGCAGCGGCTGGACATCGGCCGCCCCGGGCACGCCGGCGATCAGGCGGGCGGCGGCGAGGGCGGCGCGCTCCAGGGCTTCGCCGTCGCTGCCGGCCAGCTGCAGGGCGAGCGTCGCGCGCAGGCCGGTGCTCAGCATGACGATGCGGGTCTCGATCGGCTGCAGCCAGCTCGGCGCGACTCCCGGCAGCTCGGTCGCCGCGGCGAGCGCGGCGCGGACCTCGGCGAGGGTGCGCGGGCGATGCTCGCGCCGGCCATCGGGGTGGACGATGGTCTGCGCCGGCCACTCGCGGTAGGGCTTGAGCAGGACGACGGTCTCGATCATGCCGAGCGGCGCGGGATCGAGCGCGGTCTCGGCGCGCCCGAGCTTGCCCATCACCAGCGCGACCTCGGGCACGGCGGCGATCGCGCGGTTCTGCCACTGCAGGACGCGCTGCACCTCGCTGAGGCCGGCGGCCGGCGGCAGCGAGGGCATGAACAGCAGCGCGCCCTCGTCGAGCGGCGGCAGGAAGCTGGCATCGAGTCCGGGGAAGCGCTGCGCCAGCCACGCATGGAGGCGGGTGCGCGTCAGATCCGCGCCGCACCAGGCCGCGGCCTGCTGCAGCGGCCAGGACAGCCGCGGCCAGCCGAGGCCGACGAGGAAGCCCGCGCAGGTGACCGCAAGCAGCGCCAGAACGAAGGCCCGGCGCTGCGCGAGGCAGAGCCGCAGGCCCCAGTCGTAGGCGGCGGCGACGGCGCGGCTCGCCAGGTTCTCCTCGGGCGGCACGAGCCGCTCGCGCGCCAGGCGCCAGGCCACCCAGGCAGCGAGCGCCGCGGCCAGCGGCGCGCTCAGCCAGCCCGGCACGCGCAGCGCCCAGCGCCCGTGGTCCAGCGGCAGCTCGAGGCCCGAGGCCGCCCAGGTTCCGGCGAGGCCGGCGGCCAGGCCGGCGAGGGCCGCAGCCCAGGGACGGCGCAGCTGCCAGTCCGGCAGCAGCCAGCGGCAGAGCACGGGGGTCAGCAGCAGGCCGAGGGCGACCGCGGCGGCGATCGCGATCGTCTTGGTGATCGCCAGCGGCGTGAACAGGCGCCCGGCCTGCTCGTCGAGCAGGAAGATCGGCAGGAAGCTGACGATGGTGGTGGCCGAAGCGGTCAGCAGCGGGCGCGCGACCTCGCGGGCGGCAGCGAGCAGGGCCGGCACGGTCTCCGGGTCGCGGGGGCCAGACGGGGCGGCGGCGCCGCGGCGCCGGCCGACGGCATGCAGGTGCTGGGCCGCGTTCTCGACGATGACGATGCCGACATCGACCATCACGCCGATCGCGATGCCGATGCCGGCCAGGCTCATGATGTTCGCCGGCACGCCGAGCGCCTGCATCAGCAGGACGGTGGCGAGGACGCCGAGCGGCAGGACGACGGCGACGGCGAGGCTGGCGCGGACGCTGAGCAGGAAGGCGAGGACGACGAGGACGGTGACGCCGAGCTCCTCGGCGAGGATGCCGAGCAGGGTGTGCGAGGTCTCCGCGATCAGCTGCGAGCGGTCGTAGAACACCTGCACCGCCAGGTCGTGGCGCGCCAGCTGCGGCGCCAGCTCGGCGAGCCGCTGGCGCGCGGCGGCGATCACCGCGCTGGGGTCGGCGCCGCGGCGCATGGTGACGATGGCGCCGACGCGCTCGCCGGCGGCGTCGGCGAGCAGGCCGGGGCGGGGAGCGGCGCCGATGCGCACCGCTGCCAGGTCGCCGATCGTCAGGCCCCTGGCGCGCAGCGGGTCGCCGCGCAGCGGCAGCCGCGCGATGTCGTCGGCCGAGCGCAGGAAGCCGCGGACGCGCCAGCTGCTCTCGACCCCCTGGCGCTCGACGACCGCGGCCCCGGCGTCGCGGCCGGCGGCGCGCAGGGCGGCGAGCACCTCGTCGATCCCGATGCCGGCGGCGGCGAGGCGCGCGGGATCGATGTCGACCTGGTACTCGCGCAGGGCGCCGCCGACTGGCGCGACCTCGGCGACGCCGGGCAGGCCGGCGAGCGCCGGGATCACGGTCTGCTCGAGGTGCCAGCGGGCCTGCTCGAGGTCCGCGCCGCCGATGAGCGCGAAGGCGAAGACCTGGCCGAGCGCCGTCGCATCCGGGCCGAGGCGGACCTGCACGCCGCTGGGCAGGCTGCCCTGCACCTGGGCCAGCCGCTCGAGGACGGCGGCGCGGGCGCGGGCCGGCGCGACGCGGTCAGCGAAGATCGCGTAGACGAAGCCGGAGCCGGACAGCGAGAGCCCGCGGACGGCGCGCGCCCCGTGGAGCCCCTGCAGGGCGCGGGCCAGCGGCCGGGTGACCTGCTCGTCGATGTCCTCCGGCGAGGCCCCGCTCCAGGTCGCCCAGACGATGACCTGGTTGTCGGAGAGATCGGGCAGGGCATCGACGGCGAGGTGGCGCCAGGCCCAGAGGCCGGCGACGGCGAGCAGCAGGCTGGCCAGGCCGACGAGCCAGGGATGGCGCAGGCAGGCGGCGATCATGGCGCGGCGTCGGCGGGACGCGGCAGGCCATCGGGGAAGAGCAGGGAGGGCGTACCGGCGAGCTGGGCCTGGCTGTCGATGAGGAAGGCGGGGTGGGTCACCACCTCGTCGCCGGCGCGCAGGCCGGCGCGGACGATCAGCCGCTCCTCGCCGTCGCCGCCCTCGACCCGCGGGCCGAGGGCGACCGCGACCGGCTCGAGCTGCACGGTGCCGTCGGGCTGACGGGCGCGCAGCCGCCACACCAGGTGACGGACGCCGGTCGAGAGCACGGCGCTCGCCGGCACCTGGAGGAAGCGCCCGTGGCTGGCGGGATCCTCGGGGTCGGCGGGCCCGAGGTCGGCGGCCAGGGCGACGCGCAGCCGCGCGCTGACCGTCGCGCCCGGCGGCAGCTGGCGCGCCGACGCGAGGTAGACGCGGGCCTCACGGGTGCGCGTCCGCGGATCGAGCTCGACCGCGACCCGGCCGAGCCGCGCGCTGAGCGGCGGCAGCGCGCCGAGGGCATCGACCGCCAGTTCGACGCGCTGCCCGTTGGCGACGAGGCCGGCGTGGATCTCCGGCACGGCGAGGATGACGACGCGCCGCTCGGGATCGACGACGGTCAGCAGCGGGCTGTCGGCGGCGACCGCGCTGCCGACGCGCAGCGCGCGGTTCACCGCCTCCTCATCGGCGAACCACACCTGGCCGCTCGCCGGGCTGAGGATCGTGACGATGCGGCTCGGCGCGGCGCCGGCGCGGATCGCCGCGGCGAGCGGGGCGAGCTGCCAGCGCGCGAAGCGCTCGTCGAGGGCCGCCGCCCGCGTCGTGTCGCCGGCGGCCAGCGCCGCTGCCAGCTCGACCTGCGCGGCGTAGGCCTCGGGGCTGTCGAGATCGACGATCGGCTCGCCGGCCGCGATGTCCTGGCAGCAGCCGAAGGTCGCGGGATGGCGGCGGACGATCCGCCCGGCGACCCGCGCGAGCACCGTCTCGGTGTAGCGCTCGTCGTAGCCGACGATGCCGCCAAGCTGCAGGACGCGCATCGCCGTGCCCTCGACGACGACGCTGGTCCGCAGCCCGAGGCGGCGCTGCTGCTCGCGGTTGAGCTCGCCGGCGCGCATCGGCTCGAGGCGCATGCCGCAGATCGGGCAGGTGCCGGGGGCGTTGCCGATGTAGTCCATCATCGGGCAGGCCCAGCGCTCGGCGCCGCTGACCGCCAGCGGCGCTGCCGGCGGCACGAAGAGCGTCGCATCGGGCGCCAGCGCCACCGGCAGAGCCCCGGCCAGCGCCCCGAGCAGCGCCGTCAACCAGCGCGGCCAGCGCATCAGTCCCCCGCGACGCGGTTGGCGAGGGCCGCCGGGCCGTAGCGCTCGGGCGCGCGCGCGAACTCCTCGGGACAGGCGCTGCAGCCGAAGCCGATGCGCTGGCCCTGGTAGAGCGCGGTCGGCAGCCGGGGATCGACCGGCATCCCGCAGATCGGGCAGATGCGGTTGACGGTCGGCACCGCGTGCTCCGCGGGGTGCTCCGCGGGGTGCTCCGCGGGCGCCGCCGGCGGCGCCGGTGGCGGGTGGGATGCGTGCGGATCATAGGCCGCCGCGCGCAGCAGCAGGGCCAGCAGGGCCCCGCCGGCGGCCGCGGCGAGGAAGACCGCGAGGTGGCGGATCATCGCTCGGCGCCCTCGCGCTCGGCGAGCGGCGGCGGCGCCAGGCGCCACAGCTCGGCGCGCTCGCGCTGCGCCAGCAGCTCCTGCTCCAGCGCCGCCTCCTCGCTGTCGGCAGCCTCGTCCAGCAGCTCCCACAGCGCCTCCGCGCCGGCGCCGGCGGCGCGCGCGGCCGCCGCGGCCTGGCGCAGGCGTTCGGCGGCGGCGCGCAGCTGGCGCGCGCTGTCCTCGGCGAGCGCGATGCCGTGGTGCGCGGCGGCGAGGCGCTCG
>JANWWU010000084.1 GCA_025055595.1 Planctomycetota bacterium
GCTTCCTCGGGCCGCAGCGCGGGAAAGAGGATGACATCGCGGATGTGCTGGCGGTCGGTGAACAGCATCGTCAAGCGATCGATGCCGAGGCCCTCGCCGCCGCAGGCCGGCAGGCCGTGATCGAGGGCTCGGCAGTAGTCCTCGTCGATGCGCCCGCTCGCCGCCGCCTCGATGTCGCCGGCGGCCTGGGCCTCGGCCAGCTGCGCGGCGAAGCGTCGCCGCTGCTCGTCGGGATCGTTGAGCTCGCTGTAGGCGTTGGCCAGCTCCATGCGCGCGATGTACAGCTCGAAGCGCAGGCAGCGCTCGGGATCGGCGGGATGCGTGCGGCACAGCGGGGTCAGCCACGCCGGCTGCTCGGTGATGAAGGTGGGGGCGATCAGCTCCGGCTCGACCAGCGCCTCCCACACCGCGTGCAGCAGGCGCGCAGAGGACGGAAAGCTCGCGGGATCGAGGCCGAGGCGGCGCGCCGCGGCCTCGACCGCCGCTTGGTCATCGGCGTCGATGCCGGCAACCTCGCGCAGCGCCTGGCGATAGGTCCAGCAGCGGTAGGGCGGCGCGAGCTCGATCTCCCAGGCCCCGTAGCGCAGGCGGGTGCGGCCGAGCACGCGCGTGGCGAGCGTACTCAGCAGCTCTTCGGTCAAGGCCATCATCCGCCGATGGTCGGCGTAGGCCTCGTACCACTCGATCATCGTGAACTCGGGGTTGTGGCGCGGGCTCAGCCCCTCGTTGCGGAAGTTGCGGTTGAGCTCGAAGACCCGCTCCAGGCCGCCGACAAGCAGGCGCTTGAGGTAGAGCTCGGGAGCGATGCGCAGGTAGAGATCGATGCCGAGCGCGTGGTGATGGGTGACGAAGGGCCGGGCGCTGGCGCCGCCGGGGATCGGCTGCATCATCGGCGTCTCGACCTCGAGATAGCCGCGCTCGTGGAAGAAGCGGCGGATCTCGGCGACCAGGCGGCTGCGGACGACGAAGGTGGCGAGCGAGGCGTCGTCGTGCAGCAGGTCGAGATAGCGCTGCCGCGCGCGCAGCTCCGGCGACAGCGGGCCCTCGTCGGCCCCCGCCTGGTGCGGCGGCGGAGCCAGCGCCTTGCCGAGCACGACGAGCTCGCTGACGAAGCAGGAGATCTCGCCGCGGCGCGTGCGGCCGATGCGGCCCTCGACGCCGAGCCAGTCGGCGAGGTCGAGCGTCTCGACGATCTGCCAGCGTGCGGGGCCGAGGACGCGGTGATCGAAGACCAGCTGGATGCCGCGCTCCTTCTTCGCCTCGGCACTCGCGAGATCGGCGCGGCCGGCGCCCGCCTGCGCCAGCCAGGCTTCGGCGCGGCTGCGGTCGTAGAGCGTCGCGAACACCAGCTTGCCGGAGCAGCGCAGGTTGCCGATGCGTCCGGCGAGGCGCACGGGATCGGAGTGCGGGCAGCTCGGATCCGGACCGGCGAGGGCGCGCGCCGCCACGCAGCTGTGCGTCGGCGAAAACGGCACGCCGAAGGGATCGAGGCCGAGCGCGCGCAGGCGCTCGGCGTGGGCCCGGCGCGCCGCGCGGTAGGGATCGTCGGCGGGAAGCTGCTCACGCATCATGTCGCGGCAATGTAGCGACCAGCCGACGAAGTCCTGCCCCGACCGCATTCACGAACCAGCGGTGCGCTCCGCCAGCTTGCCGATCTCCTTGTCGATCCAGTACAGCCCCTTGGGGTCGGCGCCGATGATCCGCAGCTTGTCGTGCACCGTCCGCAGCAGGCGCTCCTCCTCGTGCTGTTCAGTGGTGAACCACTGCAGGAAGCTGACGGTGGCGAAGTCGCCCTCCTCGAAAGCCGCCTTGTAGAGCGCATTGATCGCGCGCGTGATCTGTTGTTCGTGCACCAGCGCATCCTGGAACACGGCGCGGATGTCGGGCCACGAGGACGGCGGCGCGGGGATCGCGGCGATGACCGCGAGCGATCCGGTCTCGCGCACATAGCGGTAGAAACGCTGGAAGTGGTCGTCCTCGTCGCGGGCCTGGGCGTCGAGAAAGGCGGCGCTTCCGATCAGACCCTGATGGTCGCACCACGCCGCCATCTGCCGATAGAGATTGACGGAATAGAGCTCGCGCGCGATCTGCTCGTTCAGCAGGTTGGTCATGACGGGGCTGAGCATGGCGTCCTCCATCGCCTACATTATGGCGGCGACAGCCGGCGCCCGAGGCGCGCGCCGCTGCTCTCCACAGTCCTTGGTCGCCGCGGGCTGCCGCCACACTGCCGGCGTGTCCCGCGACGTTGCTCCGGTCCTCGCCGTGCAGGGCCTCGCCAAGCGCTTCGGCGCGCTGTGCGCGCTGCAGGAGGTCGGCTTCACGCTGCAGCGCGGCGAGGTGCTCGGCCTGCTCGGTCCCAACGGCGCCGGCAAGTCGACGACGATGAAGATCATCACCGGGGCGCTGGCCGCCGACGGCGGCTCGGTGACGGTCTGCGGGATCGCCCAGGACCGCGATCCCCTGGCCTGCCGCCGTCTGATCGGCTACCTGCCGGAGGAGCTGCCGCTCTACCTCGACATGCGCGTCGCCGACTACCTCGACCATCTCTGCCGGCTCAAGGGCATCGCCCGCGGCGAGCGGCGGCGGCAGGTCGTCGAGGCGATGGCGCGCGCCGACTGCAGCCACAACGAGCGCCGCCGCATCCGCACGCTCTCCAAGGGCAACCGTCAGCGGGTCGCCCTCGCCGGGGCCCTGCTCGGCGAGCCGCCGCTGCTGATCCTCGACGAGCCGACCAGCGGGCTCGATCCGGCGCAGGTCGCCAACTTCCGCGACCTGATCCGCCGCCTCGCCGAGCGCCACGCGATCGTCCTCTCCACCCACATCCTCGCCGAGGTCGATGCGGTCTGCGATCGCGTCGCGGTGATCCACCGCGGACGGATCATCCTCGACGCCCCGATCGGCGAGCTGCGGCGGCGCGCGGCGCGGGTCGCGCGCGTGCGGGTGCGCGTGCGCAGCGGCGACGCCGGCGCCCTCCAGGCGGCGCTCGCCGGCACCGCCTGGGCGCGGGTCAGCGCCGGCGACAGCGCCGATACGCTGCTCGTCGACGCCGAGCCGGCGGCGCGCGGCGATCTCGTGCAACTCGTCGAGCGGCACGGCGGCCTCGCCGAGCTCAGCGAGGAGCGCGTGCCGCTGGAAGCGGTGTTCCGCGACCTCGTCGCTTGACCGCGCCTAGGCGGCGCCGAGGCGGACGAGCACATGCTCGCCGGGCTGGGCCTGCTGGGCGGCGCGCACGAGCAGCGCGAACAGCCCCGGCCCGTGCTCCCACAGCGCCTGGAACAGGCTCAGCGTCCGCTCCTGGCGGTGGCCGCGCGGATGCAGCCAGGAGGCGAGGGCGCCCGGCGCCGGCAGCCCGAGCGCGGCGCGTGCGCCGCGCGCCAGCGAGGCACGCAGCCGCTCTAGCTCGCGGCGCAGCCGGGCCTGTGCGGTGGCGATGCGCGCATCGCCGCCGTCGCCCAGGCCGTCGATCGCCTGAGCGAGCGCGGCGAGGCGCTGCGACCAGGGATCGCAGGGCGGGTTGGGCTCGGGGTGGGCGCCGTCGGCCAGCGCTTCGACCGCGAGCCCGAGCCGCTGGGCCGCGCGCTCGATCCACGTCGGGACGAGGGTCATCGAGCAGCGCGGCACGAGCAGCGGCGGCGGCACGCCGTAGGCCGCGTAGGCCGGCGTGATCGCGGCATGGTAGGCGAGCTCGGCGGTGCCGAGGACGCTGAGCGCGGCCGGCAGCGCGAGCTGCTGCACGATCGGGCGCAGGGCGGCGCCGGGGCTGAGCAGCTCGGGCGCGGCGGCTGCGGGCTCGGCCAGCGGCAGGCGGCCCTCCGGGCGGTCGCAGAACAGCGGCGGACGCGGCAGCGGACCGAAGGGGGTGAGGCCCCAGCGCTCGAGGTCGCGGCGGCGCTCCTCGAGCGCCGCCGCCGGCCAGCTCCGCCAACGGGCGACGAAGCGTTCGGCCCACAGCGGCCGCAGCTCGTGCGCCTCGCAGGCGATCAGCGCCTCGTCGTCGGCCAGGTCTGCGAGCAGGCGGCACAGCCAGGCCCCCATCCCCTCCTCGGCGCGCGGCGCGCGCGCCGCCAGCCAGTCGCTGCCGAGACCGCGCCCGAACAGCGCGCGGCAGCGCTCCCACAGTGGAGCCCACCAGAGGCTGGCCGGTCGCCAGCGCAGCGCCGCCCGGCCGCCGCCGAGGTCGATGCTGACGCGCTCGAGGCGGCCATCGCGCAGCAGGAGGTCGGCGTGGTTGGCCTCGCCGAGGTCGTGGTCCTCGGAGGCGCACCAGAACCAGCACAGCGCCGGCACCCCCTCCTCGCGCAGGCGGCGGCTCAGCGCCAGCGCATGCGCCAGCTTCACCAGCGTGTAGAGCGGGCCGCCGCCGACCGCCGGCTGCTGCCCGGTGACGACGACGACGCTGGCCGGGTCGGCGAGCAGCGGGTGCCAGCGCGCCAGCGCCGCGCGCTCCCAGGCCCCCTGGACGGCGAAGCGCCGCGCGTAGTCGGCAGCGGCGCGGATCCCCGACCACGGCTCGCCGAGCCAGGCGCGCGCCAGCGGGTCGCCGGCGAGATGGGCCGCGGCCAGGGCCTGCGGGCTGGACATCGGGTCCCCCGCCCCGCACCCTAGGCCTGCACCGCCTCGCGGAAGGCGCGGCTAGCCGGCGGCCTCGTAGGCGCGGCCGGCGCGGCGCTCCATGTAGTTGACGAAGGCGCGGTGGCAGATGCGGACGCCGCCCGGCGTCGGATAGTCGCCGGTGAAGTACCAGTCGCCGCGGTGCTGCGGCAGCGCGCGGTGCAGGCCGGCGACGCTCTGGAAGATGATCGTCAGCTCGCCTTCCCACTGCGCCGGCCGCACCAGCTCGGCGATGCGCGCGCTGATTTCCGCCTCGCTGAACGGCTCGTAGATCCGCTTGACATGATTGACCGCGCCGTCCTCGTCGCGCCGGCAGGCGACGAGCACCTCTTCGAGCAGGCCGGCCTGCCCGCGCTCGCGCAGCAGGCTGACCGCGGCCTCGAAGGCGACGAACTTGCCGAGCTCGCTCATGTCGATGCCGTAGCAGTCGGGGTAGCGGATCTGCGGGGCGCTGGAGAGGATGACGATCCGCCGCGGCTTCAGCCGGGCGAGCATGCCGAGGATCGACTGTCGCAAGGTGGTGCCGCGGACGATCGAGTCGTCGATGGCGACGATCGTGTCGACGCCGGGGCGCAGGATGCCGGGCGTGATGTCGTAGACATGGCCGACGAGGTCGCCGCGGTCGTGCTCGCCGGTGATGAAGGTGCGCAGCTTGGCGTCCTTGTGCGCGGCCTTCTCGATGCGCGCGCGCACGCGCAGGATGCGGCGCAGCGCCTCGTCCGTCAGCTGGCCGCGGGCGAGCAGCTCGCGGATGCGCTGCTCCTGCCACTCGGCGACCCACTCGGCGAGGCCCTCGAGCAGGCCGTGCCAGGCGGCCTCGGCGGTGTTGGGGATGTAGGAGATCACCGCGCGTTCGAGGTCGTGCTCGAGGGCCGCCAGCAGCATCGGCACGAGCTCGCGGCCGAGCGCCTTGCGCTCGCGGTAGATGTCGGGGTCGTTGCCGCGGCTGAAGTAGATGCGCTCGAAGCTGCAGCTGCGCTTGACGCCCGGGGCGAGGATCTCGTGCTCGCGCGCGCGGCCCTGGTGATCGATGATCAGCGCGTGCCCGGGGCTGAGCTCGCGCACCGCCGCGGGCTCGGCGGCGAAGCAGGTGACGATCGCCGCGCGCTCCGAGGCGACGACCACCGCCTCCTCGTCCTCGTACCAGTAGCCGGGCCGGATGCCGTGCGGGTCGCGCAGCGCGAAGGCCGCCCCGTGTCCGACCAGGCCGACCAGGCAGTAGCCGCCGTCCCAGCTGCGCGCGGCGCGGCGCAGGACCTTGGCGAGGTCGAGCTGCTCGGCGATCGCCTGCCGCAGAGCCTCGCCCTTGAGCTCCTCGGCTTCGGCCTTGCGGACGATCGCCTCGTTGGCGACATCGAGGAAGTGCCCGATCTTCTCGAGCACCGTCGCGGTGTCGGCGCGGCCGATCGGATGCTGGCCGAGCTCGACCAGCATGCGGAAGATCTCGTCCGTGTTCGTCAGATTGAAGTTGCCGGCCAGGCACAGCGTGCGGCTCGGCCAGTTGCTGGCGCGGATGAAGGGATGGCAGTTCTCCACCCCGTAGCCGCCATGCGTGCCGTAGCGCAAGTGGCCGAGGTAGACCTCGCCGCAGAAGGCGAAAGCCTGCTTGAGCGCCGCCGGATCGCCGGCCGCGACGCCCGGCTGGCGCAGGGCGCGCGCCAGCTCGTCGTAGATGTGCTGCCAGAGGCGGTCGAGGCTGCTCGCTCCGCCCTCGCGGTGGCGCGCGAGGTAGGGCTGGCCGTACGGCGCGTCGAGCCGCAGCACGGCGATGCCCGCGCCGTCCTGCCCGCGGTTGCGCTGCTTCTCCATCAGCAGGTAGAGCTTGCGCAGGCCCCACAGCGCCGAGCCATGGGTCGCCTGGTAGTAGGCGAGCGGCCGCTTGAGGCGGACGATGGCGACGCCGCACTCGTGGCCGATCGCCTCGCCCATCTCAGCCCTGCCGCGCCGGGGCGATGCGCTCGCAGCCGCCGAGGTAGGGCCGGAGCACGGGCGGGATCAGCACGCTGCCGTCGCCCTGCTGGTAGGTCTCGACGAGCGCGATCAGACAGCGCGGCAGGGCCAGGCCCGAGCCGTTGAGCGTGTGGACGAAGCGCGGCTTGCCGTCGGGTCCGCGGTAGCGGATGTTGGCGCGCCGCGCCTGGAAGTCGGTGAAGGTCGAGCAGCTGCTGACCTCGAGCCAGCTTTGGGTGCCCGGGCTCCAGACCTCGAGGTCGAAGGTGCAGGCGGCGCTGAAGCCGGTGTCGCCGGTGCACAGCTGCACGACGCGGTGGTGCAGGCCGAGCTCGCTGAGGAACCAGGTCGCGTGCCCGATCATCGTGTCGAGGTCGGCGCGCGCCCGCTCCGGCGTCGTGAACCACACCATCTCCACCTTGTCGAACTGGTGCACCCGGGTCAGCCCGCGGGTGCCGACGCCGGCGGCCCCGGCCTCGCGGCGATAGCAGGGCGTGTAGGCGCAGTAGCGCAGCGGCAGCAGCGCCGGATCGAGGATCTCGTCGGCGTGCAGGTTGGTCAGCGGGACTTCGGCGGTCGGGATCAGCAGCAGCTCGTCGTCGCGGCAGCGGTAGAGCTGATCGGCGAACTTCGGCAGCTGCCCGGTGCCCTGCATGATCGCCGGCAGCACGAGGTGCGGCACCGACCACTCGGTGTAGCCGTTGGCGACATGGGTATCGATGAACCAGTTGATCAGCGCCCGCGACAGCCGCGCGCCGAGGCCGCGCAGGGTCGCGAAGCCCGAGCCGGCGAGCTTGGCGGCGCGCTCGAAGTCCATGATGCCGAGCTGCGGTCCGAGCTCCCAGTGCGGCCGCGGCGCGAAGGCGAAGCGCGGCGGCTCGCCCCACACGCCGACGACGCGGTTGTCGGCGCTGTCCTTGCCGAGCGGAACCTCGGGCAAGCAGGGGTTGGGCAGGTAGAGCAGCCGTTCGTGCAAGGCGCGCTCGGCGGCCGCGCGCTCGTCGTCAGCGGCCTTCTGCTGGTCGCCGAGCGCGCGCGCCCGCGCCTTGGCCTCCTCGAGCGCCGCCCCGCCGGCCCTGGCCGCGGCGCCGATCGCCCTGCTTGCGGCGTTGAGCTCGGCCTTCAGCGTCTCGGCGCGGTGCTTGAGCGCGCGCACCCGCGCATCCTCGGCGAGCAGGGCCTCGACATCGATCGCCAGCCCGCGCGCCGTCCACGCGCGACGGAAGGCCTCGGGATCGGCGCGGAAGGCGGCGAGATCGATCATCGGGGCGCCAGTCTAGACCGCCGGCGGGTGTGGCAACCGCTCCCGCTCGTCGCGCTCGGCGAGGGCCGCGCGCACCGCCTCGGCCAGCGCCTCGGCGCTCGGCGTCGCGGCGACCGCCGCCGCTGGCCAGCCGCACCGCGCGCAGGCCTCGGCGGTGCGCGGACCGATCGCGACCAGCCGCACGCCCTGCGCGCGCCACCCCGCCCAGCGCTGCGCGCCGAGCGCCGCCCGCAGGCGCTCGACGCTCGCCGCCGAGGCGACGGTGATCGCGTCGGGAACGCCCAGGGCCTCGGCATCGAGCGGCAGCGGCTCGGCGTGGTAGGCGGCGATCGCCGTCACCTGCCAGCCGGCGGCGCGCAGCCGCTCGGCGAGCTCCGGCGCCGCCTCCGCGGCCTGCGGCAGCAGCACGCGCCGCCCCTCGCCCGCGCCCAGGGCTTCGGCGAGCCCGGCGGCGTCGCTCTGCGCCGCGACGAGCTCGGGGCGCAGGCCGCGCCGGCGCAGGGCCTCGGCGGTGCCGGGGCCGATCGCCGCCAGCCGCGCCGGGGCCAGGGCCCGGGCATCGCGGCCGGCGTCCTCGAGGGCGCGCCACAGGGCCTCGACGGCGTTGGCCGAGGCGAAGGCCAGCCACTCGTGCCCGGGCAGGGCGGCGAGCGCCGCCGCGGCGTGATAGACGAAGCGCTGCAGCGGGGCGCTGATCACCTCGGCGCCGCGCGCGGCGAGCGCGGCCGCGAGCCTCCCGGCCTGCTCGCTGGCGCGGGTGACGAGCACCCGCCGCCCGAAGAGCGGGCGATGGTCGAACCAGCGGATGCGCTCGCGGTAGCGGACGACCTCGCCGATCACCGTGATCGCCGGCGGACCGAGGCCGGCCGCGCGCACCCGCGCCGGCAGCGTGCGCAGGGTGCCGACCACCGTCCGCTGCGCCGGCAGGGTGCCCCACTGGATGGTCGCGGCCGGCGTCTCCGGATCGCGGCCGTGCGCGATCAGCGCCGCGCAGTGCTCGTCGAGGTGCTGCATCCCCATGTACAGCACCAGGGTCTCGACGCGGGCGAAGGCCGCCCAATCGACGCCGGGCCCCTCCTGCAGGTGGCCGGCGATGAAGGCGACCGAGGCGCTGGACGCGCGGTGGGTGATCGGGATGCCGGCGTAGGCCGGGACCGCGATGCCGCTGGTGATGCCGGGAACGATCTCGAAGGGGATCCCGGCCTCGGCCAGCGCCTGGGCCTCCTCCCCGCCGCGGCCGAAGACGAAGGGGTCGCCGCCCTTGAGGCGGACGACGCGCGCGTAGCGCCGCGCGCACTCGAGCAGCAGCGCGTTGATCGCCGCCTGGCTCAGCGAACTGCTGTGCCCGCGCTTGCCGACATCGTGGCGGACGGCCGACGCCGGGATCAGCGCGAGCACCGCGCGGCTGACCAGGTAGTCGTGGATGACGCAGTCGGCCTCGCGCAGCAGCTCGGCGGCGCGCACGGTCAGCAGGCCGGGATCGCCGGGGCCGGCGCCGACCAGGGCGACGCTCATGCCTGCTGGACGAGCCGCTGGGCGAGGGCGCGGTAGCGGGCGAACAGCTCCCCAGCGCGGCCCGAGCGCAGGGCCTCGCGCGCCTCGGCGCGACAGCCCGCGTCCTCCGGCGGCAGGCCGCGCCACAGCGCCAGCGCGATGCCGGCGTTGACCGCCACCATCTCCGCCAGCGGGAGGGGCTCGCCGGCGAGGATGCGCTGGAACAGCGCGGCGTTCTCCGCCGCATCGCCGCCTGCGAGCGCGCTGTCGGGCAGCGGCGGCGCGGGCGGCGCCAGGCGGCGCGCCTGCGGTCCGCCGGGAGCGATGAGCCGCGCCTCGCAGGGCCCGGCCAGCGTCACCTCGTCGAGGTCCGGCGGCGACCACACGACCAGGCTGCCGTGCTGGCGCCGCCGCCACAGGGTCTCGGCGATCAGTTGCAGGTGGCGCTCGCTGGCGGTGCCGAGCAGCTGCGCCCGCGGTCGCGCCGGGTTGGCGAGCGGCCCCGCGAGGTTGAAGATCGTGCCGCTGACCCGCTCGCCAGCGAGGCGCCGCAGCGGCGCGACCGCCGCCATCGCCGGATGGAACTGGCGCGCGAAGACGAAGCACAGGTTGCAGGCCGCCAGCAGCTCGCGGTGCGCGCCGGCGGGCAGCTCGAGCGGAACCTCGAGGGCGGCGAGCAGATCGAAGCTGCCGTTGGGACGGCGGCTGCCGCGGTTGCCGTGCTTGGCGACCGGCACCCCGCAGGCGGCGACGACGACCGACGCCGTCGTCGAGACGTTGAAGCGCGCGCGGCCGCTGCCGCCAGTGCCGACGATGTCGCAGACCGCGAGCTCGCCGAGCTCCAGCGGCCGGGCGCGGGCGAGCAGGGCCTCGACCAGCGTCGACAGCTCGACGGCGGTCTCCCCGCGCTGGCGCAGCCGCACCAGGAACTCGGCGCCCTGCTCGACGGGGCAGCGGCCAGCGAAGAGCTCCTCGAGGGCCTGCGCCATCTGCGGCGCGCTGAGGCCCTGCGGCGCCGCCGCCGCCGCCAGCAGCTCCTGCCAGTCAGCCATGCGCGCATCCTGCGCCGCCGGCCTCGCGCACAACGCGCGGCCTTGGCGGCGCGCGCCGCCGCAGCTCACCGCCCGCAAGCAGTCGCTGCCGCCGGCCCGCGTGCGAGGGCCGGGCCTCCTGCTTGGTGCAGGGCCTGCACAGCGCCGGACGGCAGCGGTGCCCGACACGCCGACGGCGCCGAAAACCAAATCTGTCGGCCCACCCGCACAGCGCCGGCGACGCAGCGGTGCCCGACACCTTGGTGCGCGGGACGACGCGCCCCGCAGGGCCACAGCTGGGCGTCCTGCCGCCCGCTCAGCCAAGCGTCTGCTGACGGCGCCGCAGGCCCGTCAGCAGCAGCGCCAGCACCATCAACCCCAGCCAGCCGCCGACGCCGCAACCACCGCCGCCGCCGCCTCCGCCACCGCTGCCGCCGCTCGGCTGCGAGGTCCCTGCCGCCGGTGCGGGGCTGCTGCCGCCGCTAGCCGTGGTCGTCTCCACTGACCGGTCATTGTCGGCGATCGTCACCGTCGCACTTGACGGCGTGCCGAGCGTGTAGCCCGTGCCAGCGGTCAGCGTCACGATCACGGTCTCGGCGCCCTCGACCGCCGTGTCGTCAAGCGGCGTCACGGTCAGCGTCGCGCTCGCCTGACCGGCAGGGATCGTCACGCTCGTGCCGAGCGCGGTGTAGTCGCTGCCCGCGCTCGCAGTGCCGGAAACCGTAAAGCTCACGGTCAAGGCGCTGGTCGTCGCGCCCGTGCGGGTGATCGTGAACGTGCCGGTGTTCGCCGGCGTGCCCTCGGCAGCCTCGGCGTCGGTCGCAACGATCGTCACCTCACTGTCATTGTCTGTGATCGTCACCGTC
>JANWWU010000077.1 GCA_025055595.1 Planctomycetota bacterium
CCGGCGCTTGCGGTGCCGGAGACGGAGATCGCGACCGTCAGGGCGCCGGCCGTGACATCGCGGGTGATGGTGAAAGTGCCGATGTCGGCGGGCGAGCCCTCGGCGGCCTGCGAGTCGCTGGCGGTGATCGTGACCTTCGGCAGGTCGTTGTCCGCGATAGTGACGGTGGCGCTGATTGGGGTGCCGATGGTGTAACTTGTACTGGGGGCGATGGTGACAATGACAGTTTCCGGCCCCTCGACGATCGCGTCGTCAAGCGGCGTGACGGTCAGTGTGACCGAGGCCTGACCGTCGGTGAAGTTGACGCTGGTGGGCAGCGCCGTGTAGTCGCTGCCCGCGCTTGCGGTGCCGGAGACGGAGATCGCGACCGTCAGGGCGCCGGCCGTGGCATCGCGGGTGATGGTGAAGGTGCCGGTGTCGGCGGGCGAGCCCTCGGCGGCCTGCGCGTCGCTGGCGGTGATCGTGACCGTGGGCAGGTCGTTGTCGGCGATGGTGACGGTGGCGCTGCTTGGGGTGCCGAGCGTGTAGCCTGAGCCGGCAGCGAGCGTCACGACGACGGTCTCGGGTCCCTCGACGATCGCGTCGTCAAGCGGCGTGAGGGTCAGCGTGACCGAGGCCTGGCCGTTGGTGAAGTTGACGCTGGTGGGCAGGGCCGTGTAGTCGGCGCCGGCGCTCGCGGTACCGGAGACGGAGATCGCGACCGTCAGGGCGCCGGCCGTGGCATCGCGGGTGATGGTGAAGGTGCCGCTGTCGGCGGGCGAGCCCTCGGCGGCCTGCGCGTCGCTGGCGGTGATCGAGAGCACGGGCAGGGCGCTGCCCGCGGTGTCGGTCACGGTGACGGTGCAGCTTGCTGGCGAGCCGATGCTGTAGGCGGCGTTGGCGGCGACGCTGATGACGATCGTCTCGGCGCCCTCCGCGACGCCGTCGGCGATCGTGTTGAGGCTGAGACTTGCGGATGCGGCGTTGGCAGGGATCGTCAGCGAAGCGACGGCAGTGTAGTCGCTGCTGGCGGTGGCCGTGCCGCCATACGAGAACGCCACCGTCAGCGTGCCGCTGAGGCTCCCGTTGCGGATCACCGAGATCGCTGCCGATTGCCCTTCGACGATCGCCACGGAGCTCGGGTGGAGAACCACCGTCGGCTTGAGCTGGCCAGCCAGCGCCGACCAGGAGTTGGCGACGCGGAACTCGTCGAAGAGAACATCGCCCTTGTATTCGCTGAACAGCGAGATGCTGCGGAACAGCGGACTGCGGTTGCCGAGCTCGGCGAGCGTCAACGAAGCCGTCGGCTGCGCGGGCGGCTGCGCGCTCGTCAGATCAGGGTTGACATACAAGTCGACGCGGTCGTTGGCGACGCGGAAGACCCAGAGCTGGACCTCGCCGCGCGAGACGCCGGGGAGCATCTTCCATCCCGTACCGCCGCCCTGAATGACATCGTTGGCCGCCGTCAGCGAGATGTCGTTTCCGCCAGCGTACAGTCGAAACAGCGTCTGGCTGTCGAGCTGCGAGAGCGGATCGGTCGAGGACTTGAACTCGATGATGGCGGGCGACCAGCCCTTGAGCTGCGCCAAGAAGGCGACCCAGGCGCCGTTCGGCACCGGCTGCGCCAGCGTCCGGCCGACCCTGCCCCACAGGCCATTCGTTTCGATGTGCACCGCGCCCTGTGTGATCAACCCCTCGCGGCTGAAGCCGCCGTCGGCCAGCGATCCATACCCATACCAGCGATCGGCCCAGCCGAAGCCGCCATTGTGTTCGGCGCTCAGCTGCGGGCTCGTCGCATACATGCAGGAGTCCTGCGCGATGATCCCCGAGCCGACGACATCGTCGTCGGCGAGCAATACCGTCGCCGTCGTGCTCGTCGCGATGGTGTAGCCGACGCCGTTGGCGAGGGCGATGCCGATCGTTTCGACGTTCTCCACGGCGGCATCCTGCAACGGCTCGATCGTGATCTGCGCCTGGGTCGCCTGCGCGGGGATCAGGATCATGCCGTTCGTGCCGGCGCTTTCGGCACCGCTGAGGCGGTAGTCGACGCCGAGCTGTGCCGTGCCCGAGAGCGTGAAGTTGACCACCAGCGGCAAGCTCTGGTCGCCGCCGCTGCGCTGCACGATCAGCGTCGCGCTTCCGCCGCTCTCATGCACGGTAGCAGCGCTCGCGGTCATCGTCACGCTGGCGCTTGGGGTCGTCGGCGCCTGCGCCGAGACGCTGATCGATCCCAGCGGGTAGCGGCCATCGCTGCGGCGGGCGACCTGCATCGCCAGATGCATCGGCGGCCGCACGCCGCGCTGCTCCTCGACGACGACGCGCAGCTCGTAGGTGCCGGCGGCGAGCGACGACGGCAGCGCCAGCTCATCGGCATGCAGAATGCTGCCGGGCAGCAGCGTACGCAGGTCGAGCGTCGAGATCATGCTATAGGCGGCCTGGGTGCCTGAGCTCGCCCACAGCTCGTAGCGGATGTTCCAGCGCTCGTACGCCGGCGCGATGCCGTCGTTGAACCACTTCGTCGTCAGCACCGCAGTGCTGCCGGGGCGAGCCTCGCTCGGCCACCAAGCCGAGGCGATGCGGTAGCGATAGCCGGAGCGCTGGCCGATCACGACCATTTTCTCGTGATCGATGTTGGCGCCGATCAGCGAGACATGATGGCGCAGCGCCTGCTCGAGCGCGCGATCGAGATCCGTCCCCCAATCACCGTAGAACTCGGTGACGAACGGCGCCGTCTTCCAGCGATCGGCGAGGACGGCGGCGATCTCGGTGTAGCCGGCTTCCTGGTCGAACCACTCGTTGCCGAGGTTGTCCTTGCGGATGCCGATCTTCGGATCCTTCTCCAGTGCGTAGCGGAAGGCCTGCCCGAGCGTGCCATCGGTTTCGCCCGAGTCCGGAATCATCACCTTGATCGTGTTGGGGAAGGCGGCGACGACGATGTCGACGAGCTGCTTGCGCGTCGCCAAGCTGGCGCGCGGCAGCCAGCTGTCGAGTCCCGCCATGTGCCACTCGCCCCAGCGGCCATAGAGCCCGAAATCGATGAAGCTGAGCCGGGGATCGTTGTCGTAACGCTGCCCGAGCGCCTGCATCAGCCGTTGCATCGCGCTGATCACGCGGGAGTCGTTCCAGAAGGGGACATACACGCCGCCCGAGCCCCACTGCCCCAGCCCCTGATCGACGATGTACTGCGGCACGCCGACCGTCTGCCCGGCGTCAGTGACGCAGTAGACGCGGAAAGCGTGCTTGCGGCCCGCTGCCGCGGCGTTCGCGAGGTCCTGGTCGATGATGCTGAAATCGAAGACGCCGGGCGCGGTCTCGAGCTGCCGCCAGGTGTAGCGCGTGTAAGTGTCGCTGGCCGGCGGTAGCCGCGAGGGGTAGCGCGCGAGGTAAAGGTGTTCGGCGTAGCCGCGCAGGCCGCTGTGGCGATCGGGTTCGAAGGTGATCGGAGCGTAGTCGACGCTGAAAAGAAGAAGGAAGGAATGGCAGAGCCAGAGGAATGGTAAGTGGATGATGAAGGACGCGCGCATGTGTGAACCTCGCACTTCAGCCGCCAGGGTGGATCCGGTAGCCACGCAGCACTCCATAGTTTCTGCGCATGCGTCATTGGAACAGCGACGGCATTCGCCCTGCCGCCGCGCCTATGACACACAGCGCGGTCGTACGCGACGCACACCCGGAGGCTACGCCTTCAACGCATCGCACTGCATCGGGTTCGGAGGCCCTCGACACGGTCGCCGCTGCTGTGCAGCACACCTCCGCGGGCTTGCCGCGCCCGAGAGGCGGATGCTCGGATGCACCGTGCCTTCGCTGTAGACAAAGCGGAGATCCTGCGTACGACTGCAACGCACCTTCATTCCCTCAACCACGGGAGACCACCATGGCCAAAGCCAAGACCAAGTCCGCCGCTGTCGACCTCAGCAAGGGCCCGAAGAAGGGCGAGAAGACTGGCTACACGAAGGCCAAGCTCTACGCCTACCTGGCGCACGCGATCG